>JAISYL010000295.1 GCA_031269935.1 Planctomycetota bacterium | reverse complement strand
CACTTGAAGGCGGCCGGGGCCAGCCCCCGGTCCCGGAAGGCCCGGAGAAGCGCCAGGGCCAGGGTGGTCTTGCCCATCCCGCTGGCGGGGGCGGAGAGGAGGAGGCGGGGCGGGCTAGCGGCCTTGAAAGGCAAACCTTGCGAATGGCGAAGTCCGTTTGCCATGGAATCGACCTTCCCCGCCGAGGGGGAATTCACTTCCCCGGAGGCCCGAACCGGCTGAACCGGGGAGCTAGCCATCCGGGCCGCCCCCGCTCACCAGGAAAACCGGATTCCGGGCCAGGAGCAGGCGGGCTCCGCCCCGGGTCTCCAGCCGGTTGACCGCGATCTGAACCGCCCCGATATCCCGGAAGCCCAATTCCTCCAGGCAGGCCAGGGCGGCGGTCAGGGTTTCCAGGGTGATGGCCGGGATCGCCAGGCGGACGGCCGGGTTTTTCCCCTTCAAGACCGCCAGGGTCTCCCGCAGGCGGTCGTGGCCGCCCCCGAGGAAGGCGGCGGCCGGGGGCGGCAGTTCCGCCAGCGCCTCCGGGGCGCTCCCGGCCACCGGGATCAGGTTGCGGACCCCGAATTTCTCCCGGTTGGCCCGGGTCAGGGCCAGGCGGGCGGGATCCCGCTCGAGGGCGTAGACCCGGCCCCGCCGGGCCAGCAGGGCCATTTCCACCCCCACCGAGCCGGTTCCGGAGCCGAGGTCGTAAAGAATCGCCTCGGGCCGGATCCCCAGGAGGGCCAGGGCCTGGACCCGGATCTCCAGCTTGGTCAGGGGGGCGTCGCCCCGGATGAATTCGCCGTCCGGAATCCCGGGGGCGGCGGCGGCCCGGCGGAAGCCCGACTCGTTTTCCACCAGGAGGGCGGCCGGATCGGCGAAGCTTAGCGAAGCCAGTTCCCCGGCGGTCCCGGCGGTTATCCGCTCGTCCGGGAGGGAAAGCCTTTCCCCCACCGTCACCCGGGCCCGGTCCAGGCCGCCCCGGCACAGCTCCCGGATGATCCCGGCCGCCCCCCCGGGAGCGCCGGCGAGGAAGAAGACCTCCCGGTGGTTGAGCGCCTCCGCCAGGGGATCGGCCTCCCGGCCGTGGGCGCTCACCAGCCGGAACGACTGCCAGGGCCGGCGCAGCCGGGCGGCGAAATACTGGGGGGTGGACAGGCCGCAGAGAATTTCCGGCCGGAGGGGTTCCAGGAGGGCCAGGAGCCGGCGGGCCCCGCTGTGGAAGCCGACGTCGCCGCTCACCGCCAGGACCACCCGCCCCCATTCGGGATGCTCCCGGACCAGTTCGGCCGCCCGCCCGGGGGAGGCCGGAATCAGCCGGCGGCCGGGGAGTCCCGGGGGCAGGCCGGCCAGCAGACGTTCGGAGCCGAGGACGACCTCGGCCTCGGCCAGGGCCGCCGCCGCCGCCGCCGTCAGCCCCTCCGGATCCCCCATGCCCAGCCCGGCCAGGATCAGCCTCATGTCCCGGCCTCCCGGGCGAGCAGCCGGAGGATTTCCTCCAGGCCCAGCCCCGGGACCCCGGGAGGCCGCCCGATCACCAGGACGGCCGCCCCCGCCGCCTCCGCCGCCGCCAGCTTGGCGGCGAAGCCGCCGGCCTCGCCCCCGTCCTTGGTCACCAGGGTCCGGATGGCGAACTGTTCCAGCAGGGCCAGGTTGAGGGCCTGGCTGAACGGCCCCCGGAGGGCGATGATGTGGCCGGAGGGGAAGCCCAGCTCCCGGCAGCGGCGGATCGCCTCCTCGGTGGGGAGCACCCGGGGGTAGAGGCGGGCGGGGTAGCCGGGGACTTCCGTGTAGGCGGCCAGGTCCTTGGTCCCGGTGGCCAGGAGAACGTTGCCGTCGGTTTCAATCAGGGCTTGGGCCGCCTCCCGGGCCGAGGCCAGGAGCCGGAGGCCGGGCCCGGCCCCGGGGGGCCGGGCCAGCCGCAGGTAGGCCACCCCCGCCGCCGCCGCCGCCCGACGGATGTTCCGGCCGGCCTCGACCGCGTAGGGATGGGTGGCGTCGATCACCCGGTCCGGGCGGATCTCCCGGAGGAGTTCCCCCATCCCCCCGGCGTCCCGCCGGCCGACGATCAGGCGGAAGCGTCCGGCCAGCCCGGCCAATTCCTCGCGGCCGACTTCGGTGGCCACGCTCACCGCCGCCTCCAGGGGGAGGCCCGCCAGCCCCTCGGCCAGCCGGCGGCCGTCGCCCGTCCCGGCGAAAACCAGGAGCCGGAGCCGGCGGAGCCCGCCGGAGGAGGCCGCCCCCGCCGGCGGCAATCCCCTTTCGTCTTCTCCCGGAACCTGGACAGGGAAGGCCCCGGCGGCCATCGCGGTCATTCTCCTCTCCCCGTCGCCCAGTCGAATTTACGGTACACGCGCGGAAAATGAATTCATTTGGAGGCAAGCATGACGTTTGTCCGCTCTCATAATCCCTTGAAACCATGCCTCCGCCAAAATATTCACGAAAAATTCAAAAATATGTTGCCCCGGACTTGACTCCAGGCGTTACAATGGCATTTTAAAATAAACTTGGCCTCAAGTCAATCGCGCCGACGGCCTGAAAAGACCGGCCTTGCGAGGGATGAAATCCGGTTCCATCGCCGGCCGCTTCGCGCCGCCATGCCCAAGCGGGTAAAATTTTCGGTTGTTCCCGTTCGTTGACTTTGAAGGAAATCAAACAAACCGCCGTTTGATTTCCTTCAAAGTTTCAGGGCGTTGGTTTCAGCGCCGCCTTTTTTCGCGATGTCGCCGGTTTGGGCCAAGTTGACCAAGGGCTCGTCCCTAAAAACACTCCATTGGAACGCGAACGGTTCAATCTTTAAAAATCGACGAAAAGGGGGATTGAAATGGGCTTTTTGGGCGAGGAAATCAAGAAACTGGGGTTCGGGCTGATGCGCCTTCCCATGCTTGGACAGGAGGTGGACCTGGAGCAGACCGGGCAAATGGTCGATTTGTTCCTGGCCGGGGGGTTCACCTATTTCGACACGGCCTACGGATACCTCGACGGCAAATCCGAAGCGGCGGTCAGGAGCGCCCTGGTGGATCGCCACCCGAGGGAGAAATTCCAACTGGCCACCAAGCTGCCCGCCTGGACCGCCGCCGGCGGGGAGGAAGCGAAGAAGATGTTTTGGACTTCCCTCGCCCGCACCGGCGCCGGGTATTTCGACTTTTACCTGCTGCACAACCTAGGCGTGTACCGCACGCGCTTTTTCGACGACTTCGGCATCTGGGAGTTCCTGGAGGAACGCAAGCGCGAGGGGCTTATCAGGCATCTCGGCTTTTCCGTGCACGCCACCGCCGCTTACCTGGACGGCGTCCTCGCCAAGCACCCCGAAATGGAATTCGTCCAGCTGCAAATAAACTACGCCGATTGGGAAAGCGGAATCATCCAGGCGAGGGATTGCTATGAAGTCGCCCGCCGGCACGGCAAGCCCATTGTCGTAATGGAGCCGGTGAAGGGGGGATCCTTGTCGCAATCCAAGCTTCCCGGGAAGGCGCTCGCCGTCCTTTCGGAGGCGAATCCGGAGTTGTCCGCCGCCTCCTGGGCGATCCGCTTCGCCGCCTCGCTGGAGGGGGTGATCACCGTCCTGAGCGGAATGTCCACCCTCGAGCAAATGAAGGACAACCTGTCCTGCATGAGCCGATTCCGGCCGCTGAGCGGCGAGGAGCGTTCGGTTGTCGAACGCGCCCGGGCGGAGTTGGCGAAGGTTCCGCAAATTCCCTGCACCGACTGCAAATACTGCGAAAAGGGATGCCCGAAGAACGTCGCCATACCGGGCGCGTTCGCCATAATGAACGATTACTTTATTTATCGCGATCTGGAAAAGGCGAAGCACGGCTATTTTTGGGAAACCTACTCGAAGGCCAAGGCTTCCGAATGCGTCAAGTGCGGGCGATGCGAAGCCGTCTGTCCCCAGGGCATAGGCATAATCGAGGAATTGGGGAAGGCCGCCAGGCTGCTGGAGGGCTGAGGGCCCGCCGACCGGCTCCACGACCGGGTCCCTCCCGCGAATTTTCGCCCGTGATTGGGCAAAAATCCACGGGAGGGATAGGTGAAGGCTTGCATCGAACAGCGGCATGCCTATACTTTCCCTGGACGGAACGCTCGCGGTTTTTCGCCGGGCCGCCCGGCGAAAAGCCAGGCCGCCGCCAGTGCCTCGTCCGAACATGTTGGTGGGCGTCATTGAATGCCGTTCGCCCCGGTCATACGGCGTAAAAAGCCGCTTCCCGGATGATTTTTGCCCGAGATCCCCGGCCAAAAATCATCCCGTCGGCGCCTTTTTCCTTGTCCAACCCGGACCATCCGGCATTTAATCACGCCCTCCCGGGCTTCAACGCCCGGCAAGGATTTACCCTCGGGGAGCGACGTAACAACGCCGCCCAAGCGCACAACCGGAAAATACCCAACACTATTTCGCGTCGCCCCCTTATCGACATTTTTCGATCGATCCGCACTTCGGAACCAATCGCCGCCGCCGGGAAGGAATTAACTCCCCCGGAGGGGGAACCCGGCTGAACCGGGGGTGTCCCCCCGCGTCCAAATCTCCGATTTGGACGCGGGGGAGCGTTATCCCAACGCCGACGGCCGAAGGAACCTTTCAGAGGCTGTGGTTAAATGCCGGATCGTCCGGGTTGGACAAGGAAAAAGGCGCCGGCGGGATGATTTTTGGCCGGAGGTAAAGGGCAAAAATCATCCGGGAAGCGACTTTTGACGCGGTATAACCCGATGAGACGGCATTTAACAACAGCCTCTCATGGTTCCGGACCGCGTCCGCACCGATTTTCATGGCGGGACGGATAAAATCCAGTTCGGCAAGCCGGAGGCGGTTTGGTCCGGCGCTCGGCTTGCCGGCCGGCCGCTTGGCGCCGCCATCGCGAAAGGGAGGATTGAAATGGGTTTTTTAGGCGAGGAAATCAAGAAATTGGGATTCGGGCTGATGCGCCTGCCCATGGTTGGAGAGGAAGTGGATCTGGAGCAAACCGGGCAAATGGTCGATTTGTTCCTGGCCGGGGGCTTCACCTATTTCGACACGGCCTACGGATACCTCGACGGCAAATCCGAAGCGGCGGTCAAGCGCGTCCTGGTGGACCGCCACCCGAGGGAGAAATTCCAGCTGGCCACCAAGCTGCCCGCCTGGACCGCCGCCGGCGGGGAGGAAGCGAAGAAGATGTTTTGGACTTCCCTCGCCCGCACCGGGGCCGGGTACTTCGACTTTTACCTGCTGCACTACCTGAGCGTGTACCGCACGCACTTTTTCGACGACTTTGGCATCTGGGAGTTCCTGGAGGAACGCAAGCGCGAGGGGCTTATCGGGCACCTCGGCTTTTCCGCGCACGCCACCGCCGCTTACCTGGACGAGGTCCTGACCAAGCATCCCGGGATGGAATTCGTCCAGCTGCAAATAAACTACGCCGATTGGGAAAGCGGAATCATCCAATCGAGAGGCTGTTATGAGGTCGCCCGTCGGCACGGCAAGCCCATTGTCGTAATGGAGCCGGTGAAGGGCGGCACCTTGTCGCCGCCCAGGCTCCCCCGGGAGGCGCTCGCCGTCCTTTCGGAGGCGAACCCGGAGTTGTCCGCCGCTTCCTGGGCGATCCGCTTCGCCGCCTCGCTGGAGGGGGTGATCACCGTCCTGAGCGGAATGTCCACCCTCGAACAAATGAAGGACAACCTCTCCTACATGAGCCGGTTCCGGCCGCTGAGCGGCGAGGAGCGTTCGGTTGTCGAGCGCGCCCGGGCGGAGTTGGCGAAGATCCCGCAAATTCCCTGCACCGACTGCAAATACTGCGAAAGGGAATGCCCGGGGAACGTCGCCATCCCGGGAGCGTTCCTCATAATGAACGACTACCTCGTTCATCACGACCTGGAAAAGGCGAAGGGCAGCTATTTCTGGGAAATATTCTCGAAGGCCAAGGCTTCCGCGTGCGTCAAGTGCGGGCGATGCGAAGCCGTCTGCCCCCAGGGCATAGGCGTCGTCGAGGAATTGGGGAAGGTCGCCAAGCTGCTGGAGGGGTAAGGGGCGGTCCATAACGAGCCCTAGGTTATTTTTGGGCGGACCCTGGATGGGTGGACTTTTGAAGGTTTCAGGGCGTTCGTTTCAGGGCCGTTTTTTTGGCCATGCCGCCGGCTCGGGTCGAGTTGACGAAAAAACAATCCGTTGGAACGAAAGCGGTTGAATCTTTAAGGGAAATCGGGCGGCGGTTGGCCCGATTTCCTTTAAGAGCGTGTTGTTAAATGCCGTCTCGCCCGGGTTATACCGCGTCAAAAGCCGCTTCCCGGATGATTTTTACCCCTGACCGCCGGCCAAAAATCATCCCGCCGGCGCCTTTTTCCTTGTCCAACCCGGGCGATCCGGTATTTAACGACACGCTTTAAAAGTCGACTAGATGGAGAAATCCAGGGGAATGTTCCGGCGGTAGGCGTCGGCCATTTCCTCCAGGGTCATGCTGTCCACATATTGGTTGAGCGCCTGGTTGAGGCCCTGCCAAAAGCGCAGGGTGGAGCAGAAGCCGGCCCGGCGGCAGGGGTTGGGATCGCTCTCCAGGCAGGTCACCACCGCCAGCCTGCCCTCGATGCAGCGGATTACGTCGCCGGGAGTGTAGCGGGAGGCCGGGCGCGCCAGCATGTAGCCTCCCTGCGGCCCCCGGGAGCTCTTCAGCAACCCGGCCCGGGTAAGCTGCATGACGATTTGCTCGAGGTATTTGACCGAGATTTCCTGGCGGGCGGAGACGTCCTTCAGCGACACATAGGAATCCTGGGTGGAGTTGATTATCAGATCCAGCATCATCCTCAGGGCGTACCGGGATTTGGTGGAGAATTTCATGGCTGCGGCCTCGCGAAAAGTCCCGTTGTCATCCCGGCCGGCTTTCGCCCGCGCTTCGCCGGCCGCCCAGGCGGCGGCCGAGGACGACGGCAAGGAAAGTCACAATCAGCAACAGCGCCGACAAGGCGTTGAGCTTGGTGGGGGAACCGTGCTTGATGGAACTGAAAATGTAGATGGGCAGCGTTTTGGAGGCCGGGCCGGAAATGAAGAAGGTCACCACGAAATCGTCCAGCGACAGGGTGAAGGCCAGGAGCCCCCCGGCCAGGATGCCCGGCATCAGGAGGGGCAGGAGGATTTTCCGGATCGCCTGCCAGTTCCCCGCCCCGAGGTCGCGGGCGGCGTCGACGAGGGTGAAATCGAAGTCCTGGAGCCGGGAAAGGACGGTCATGGCCACATAGCTCAGGCAAAAGGTGATGTGCCCGGCCAAAATCGTCCAGAAGCCCAATTCCGCCCCCAGGGAGGCGAAAAAAAGCAGCAGGCTCATGCCCATGAGGATTTCCGGCACCACCAGGGGGGTGTAAATCAGGGCGTGGTGGAGAAATTGCAGGCGGCCGCGGTGGCGGTGCAGGGCGAAGGCGGCCAGGGTCCCCAGGGTCATGCTGATCGCGGTGGCGGCGACGGCGATGGCGAGGGTGTTCTCCAGGCAGGAGAGGATCTCCCGATCCCCGAAGACCCGCCGGTAATGGTCCCAGGTGAAACCGCGCCAGGGGCCGCCGAACCGGCTGTTGTTGACCGAGCCGACGAAAATTTCCGCCAGGGGAAGATAGAGGAAGGCCAGGCAGAAAATCAGGGAGAGCGGCGGCAGCCAGCTTCTTTTCATGGGCGGCCCCCTTCCCGATCCGCCCGGGCGGGGGCGGCGTCCAGCCTTTGGCGCAGGCGGTTGTCGCTCCAGCGGAGAAAGCCCAGAAGCAGGGCGACCACGGTCAGGGTGAGGATGGCCGAAAGGGCGCTGGCCCGGGGGAGGTTGCGTTCCAGGTAGACGTACTGGGCTATTTTGTTCCCGAGCATTTCGCTGCGGGTCCCCCCCACCAAATCCGGAATGACGTAGGAGCCGAGGCAGGGGACCGCCACCATGATCCCGGCGGTCAGGAGCCCCCGGCTGATTCCGGGGAGGAAAACCCGGCGGAAGGCGCCGGCGGCGCTGGAACCCAAATCCCGGGCCGCCTCCAGCAGGTTGAAGTCGAATTTCTCGGCCGCCGCGTAGATGGGAAGGATGGCGAAGGGAAGGTGGGTGTAGATCATCACCAGGAGGACGGCCCAGCCGGTGTAGAGGAGCGGCTGGTTGGGCTCGATGGCTCCCAGCCGGGCCAGGAGGGAATGCAGCGGCCTCCCGATCGCCAGGATGCTCTTCCAGGCGAACACCCGGATGAGGAAGTTGATCCAGAACGGGGCGGTGACGGCGAGGATCGCCAATTGCCGCCAGCGGGGGGCGAGCCGGGCCAGGCAGTAGCCGACCGGAACCGCCAGGGCGAGGCAGAGGCAGGTGGCGGCGGCGGAAAGGTAAATGGTCCGCCAAACGACGGCCGGGTAGTTGGGACTCGCCAGGTGGATGATGGTGTCCAGCGTCCAGCCGTCCCCGATGTCCCCGTAGGGGGTCGCCCGGCGAAAGGCGAAGGCGAAGACCAGGAGGGTCGGGGCCAGGAGAAAGGCCAGGAGCCAGGCCAGGGAGGGAAGGGTGAGCAGCCACTCCGCCTTCCGGCCGGCGGCCGGGGCCGGGGCCGGAAGCGGGGGCCGGGGGGAGGGGAAGCGATTCATTTTCCCTCCTCCGGGGCCGGGCCGGGGGGACTCCCGGCCTCCGCTTCGAAGCCGGTGTCGGGCAGGGACAGGAGTTCCTCGTCGGCCTCGGAATACCTTTCCAGCATGTAGCCGTCGTCGGCGTGCCAATTGAGCCAGACGGAGTCGCCCCATTTGATCGGCTTCTCGTCCAGCAGGAAGCGGCGGTGCTGGCGATAGACCGCCAGCCGGTATTCGCCCACCCTCACCCAGTACTTGGTGGCGGCCCCGAGGTAAACCACTTCCTCCACGATTCCCCGCACCGTGTTCCGGCGCTCCTCCCCGGCCGGGGGCGGCTCCTGGAGGATCAGGAGCTTTTCCGGGCGCAGGCTCAGGTGTACGGCCCCCCCCGGCCGCACCTTCTTGTCGTTGAAGAGCAGGACGTCGGCGAAACCCTCGATCGCCACCCGGCAGTAGTCGCCGTCGGCCTCCCGCACCGCCCCGTCGAAGAAATTGGTGTCGCCGATGAAGGCGGCCACGAAGGACGACTGGGGAGCCTCGTATATTTCGGCCGGGGAGCCGATCTGCTCCACCCGGCCCCGGTTCATGACCGCGATGGTGTCGGAGATGGACATGGCCTCGCCCTGGTCGTGGGTGACGTAGAGGAAGGTGATGCCCACCTCGTCGTGGATGGAGTCGAGCTCCACCAGCATGCGTTGCCGCAGTTTCAAATCCAGGGCGGCCAGGGGCTCGTCCAGGAGAAGCACCAGGGGACGGTTGATCAGGGCCCGGGCGATGGCCACCCGCTGCTTTTGCCCGCCGCTGATGGCCTCCACCCGCTTCCCGGCGTGTTCGCCCATGTCGGTCAGCTCCAGCATGCGCCCGACCTCCCGGCGGACCTCGGCTTCCGGCCGCCGGGCGATCCTCAGCCCGAAGGCGATGTTGTCGAAGACGTTCAGGTGCGGGAAAAGGGCGTAGTTCTGGAACACCGTGTTCACCTGGCGCTTTTCCGGGGGCAAATCGGTGAGGTCGGCCCCGTCCAGGATTATCCGCCCCCGATCCGGGCGCTGGAAGCCGGCGCAGATTCGGAGCAGGGTGGTCTTGCCGCAGCCGGACGGCCCCAGCAGGGAAAACACCTCCCCCCGCCGGATGGCGAGGGACACCTCGTCCACCGCCAGGACCGAACCGAAGGAATGGGAGACGCCGGCGAATCGCAACAGGGTGTCGGTCATGCCGCGCCCCCCGGGGAGTCCCCGGAAGCGGGCGTTTCGCCTGCCCGGGGGGGAGGGAGGCGGCGGCGCCCGGCCGGGCGCGGGAACCGGGCCGGGCCGAAACCTCGCGGGTAAAGGGACATTTCAGGGGCTCCCCGAAAATCAGAAAATGCCCAGCCGCCGGCAGAATTCCTTCTCGAAGGCGACCGCCCTGCCGTAATCCGGGTAAGTGCCTTCCATCAGCTTGAACAGCCGGCCGTGGACGCTCCGGCGCCTGCCCGGCCGGGAATCGATGCCCAGCACCTCGTGGAGCATTTCATGGAACAGGATGAACTCCACGAAATAATCCGGAACCCCGGCGGAGTCGAGTTCCCGGTTCATGATTATCAGGTTGCGGCCGGGGTCGTAGCAGCCGAAGCGGATGGAGCGGCGGCGGGAGCGGCGGCTCCGCCTTCCCCAGAGCACTCCCGCCCGGGATCTCCCGCCCAGGTAGAGGGAATTCAGCCGCTCCGCCATGGCGGCCAGATCATGGCGGGGCGGCGGGAGGGGCCGGTCCGGGGTTCCCGTCCCCGGCCGGGACTCCAGGTAGGCACCGATAATCCGGCGCTCGACCGGCCGCCCCGCCAGGAGATTGCCGATTTCCGCCAGCACCCGGTCCGGGGCGGCCAAAAAATCGCGCCGGAGGCCGACCTCGAGAAACCCGGCCGGATGCGGCCGGACCGAGATCGGCCGGCCGCGGCTGTCGTTGAGGAACAGGAGAACCCTCCGGCCGGAGCGCCGGGCCAACTCGGCCTGGAGCCGATCCGCCGGCGCCGGGCCCCTCCCGGCCGGCTCATTCCCGTCTATGGCCGGCCTCCTCGGCGGCCTTGATCCGTTCCGCCGCCATTTGCCTGAGGATGTACTTCTGCACCTTGCCGCTGGTGGTGAGCGGCAGGGCGTCGATGAACCAAACGTATTTCGGGACCTTGTAGGGGGCGATCTTGGCCCGGGCGAAATCCTGGATGTCCTCCGGCGCCACCCGGACGTTCGGGTGCAGGATGACGAAGGCAGCCACCGCCTCGCCGAACCTGGGATCCGGCGCCCCCACCACCTGCACGTCCTTGACCCCGGGATATTTGTAGAGGAACTCCTCCAGTTCCCGGGGATAGATGTTCTCCCCCCCCCGGATGATCATGTCCTTGAGCCGGCCGGTTATGCGGTAATAGCCGTGCTCGTCGACGCTTCCCAAGTCGCCGGAATGCATGAAGCCGTCCCGGTCGATGGCCTTGGCGGTCTCCTCGGGCATCTTGTAATAGCCCTTCATCACGTTGTAGCCCCGGCAGCACAGTTCGCCCGGCACGTTCGGCGGGCAGTCGAGCCCGGTTTCGGGATCGATCACCCGCACCTCGCTGTGGGGCATGGCGGTGCCGACGGTGGACACCTTCCTTTCGATGGTGTCGTCCACCGAGGTCATGGTGAACACCGGCCCGGTTTCGGTCATCCCGTAGGGGATGGTGATGTCGCGCATGTGCATGAGGTTGATCGCCTTTTCCATCCATTCGATGGGGCAGGGCGAGCCCGACATTATGCCGGTGCGGAGGGAGGAAAGATCGAACTTGTCGAACAGGGGATGGGTCATTTCGGCGATGAACATGGTGGGCACCCCGTAGATGGCGGTGGCCCCGCCCTTCTCCACCGCCGCCAGGGCGGCCAGGGGTTCGAACTGCTCCAGCATCACCGCCGTACACCCGTGGGTGAGGACCGCCATGACCCCGAGGACGATGCCGAAGCAGTGGAAAAGCGGCACCGGGATGCAAACCCGGTCGATTTCCGTCAGCTTCTGGCGTTCGCCTATGTAAAAGCCGTTGTTGATGATGTTCCGGTGGGTGAGCATCACCCCCTTGGGGTAGCCGGTGGTGCCCGAGGTGTATTGCATGTTGACCATGTCGCGGTTGGAAATCCCCTTGGCGATGGCCCGCAGCCGCTCCCGGGCGCCGGGGGAATGGGCGCCGAGCGAAAGGATTTCGTTCGTCGAATACATCCCCCGGTGCTTTTCCGGCCCCATGTAGACGAGCGTCCGCAGCAGGGGGAGCTTGGCCGACCTGACCCTTCGGGTGAAGCTGGAGGTTTCCCGGATTTCCGGGGCTATTTCGTAAAGGATGTCCAGGTAGGAATAGTTGCCCCCCTTGTAGCCGTCGACCAGGGCCAGCGCCTTCATGTCGGACTGGCGGATCACGTATTCCAGCTCGTGGCTCTTGTAATAGGTGTTGATGGTCACCGGCACCGCCCCCAGCTTGGCGACCGCGAAGAAATAGGTCAGCCAGTCCGGGACGTTGCGGGCCCAGATGCCCAGGTGATCCCCCGGTTCCAGGCCGATCTCCAGTAGGCCCGAGGCCAGGTCGTCCACCCGCTCGTTGAACCGGCGGTAGGTGAACCGGAGATCCCGGTCGGGATAAACGATGAATTCGCGGTCCGGGTCCTTTTCCGCCTGGCGATCAAGGAATTCCCCCATGGTGAGCTCGGTGAAAATCTCGTCGGTCATGTCGTCCCTTCGATAAAAACGATCCGCCCGCCCGGCCGGCTCAGACGGGATTCCTTTCCTTCGCGAAGCGTCCCGACCGCGCCCGGGAATCCCCCTCCTCGATCTGGTGCTTCTCCAGTTCGGCCCGGATGCCGTCGGGGAGGGGAAGGGATTTTTTCGCCCGGAAGTCGTAATGGACCACCACCGCCTCCCCCCTGGCCCCCAGGACGCCGTCCTGCCAGGCCTCCTGGTAGAGGGTCACGGAGGACCGCCCCAGTTTTTTGACCAGGGTGCGGATTTCGATGTCGGCCCCCAACCTCATTTGGCTGACGAATTCGACGGAAATCCTGGCCATGATGAGCCGCCATTCCTCGTCAAGGTCGAGGCGGGGATGGAAAAGCCGGAAAAAGGGCTCCCGCGCGGTTTCGAACCATATCGGCAGCATGCAGTTGTTGATGTGCCGGAGTCCGTCGATATCGCCGAAGCGGGGGGTCACGGTCCTTGTCCACATGGAGTTGTTCTTTCCTTTCCCTCAATCGCCGGCCGCCAGTTCGGCCTTGGCCTGTTCCAGATTTTCCGCCAGCTTCAACCTGTCCAGCAATCCCAGCATTTCAATCAGGCCCAGGATTTTCGGCCGGGGGGCGGCCACTATCAGGCGACCGTTCCTTTCCCGGAGTTCCCGCGAAAGGTTCATCACGGCTCCCAGGGCGGCGCTGGTCAGGCCGTCGAGGCCGGGGATGTCCAGAATCAGGCCGGTGATCCCGGAGGCCAGCAGCCGGCCGAATTCCTCGTCCAGGCGGATGGCGTCCTCCTGGCCCGGGTTGCCGGACAACCGGAGTACGGCCGAGGTTTCGTCCAGGTTCGAGGCGGAAAAGGCGAAGTCAGCCATTTCCGGGACTCCGGCCGGGGACGCCCCCGGTCATTTTCGCCCCTTCCCCGGGGGCGTCCCCGAGGCCGAAGGTGACCAGGGTGATGTCGTCCGCCATGGCCACGCCCCCCCGGAAGCGGTCCAGGTCCGCCAACAGCCGGTCGGTGAATTCCCGGCTGGAAAGCCCGCGGTTGCGGGAGAGAAACTCCCGCAGCCGGCTATCGGAATATTCCTCGCGGACGGAATTGACGCATTCCACCACTCCGTCCGTGTAAACCGCCACCCGATCCCCCGCCTCCAGCCGCACCTTCCTTTCCCGGAGGTTTTCCAGGAAAATCGGGCCGGTGTCGAAGCCCAGGGCGATGCCGTCGGGATTGACCTCCTCCACCGTCCCGTCCCCCCGGGCGATGAGCAGGGGGGTGTGGCCCGCCGAAGCGCATAGCAGGGAATGATCCAGGAGATCGAGAACGAGGTAGCAGGCGGTGACGAACATGCCCTTGGGGAGATCCGAGACGAGGACGGCGTTGACCCGCCTCATGGTTTCGCCGGGCGAGGCGCCGCTCAGGGCCACGAAGCGAAGAACCGCCCGGGTGGTGGAAATGAGGAGGGCGGCCGGAATCGACTTTCCCGAGGCGTCGGCCACGATTATCCCCAGGCGCCGCTCGTCAAGGGGAAGAAAATCGTAGTAGTCGCCCCCTATTTCCCGGGCCGGGCGATAGGCGACCTGGATGTCCACCCCGGGAGGGGCGGGAATCCTGGTCGGGAGCAGGCTGTTTTGGATGTTTCGGGCCACTTCCAGATCGTTTTCCAGCCGGACGCTCGCCAAGCCGGCGTTCCGGCGGAAATTCATCCCTTCGATTAGGGAATCGCAGACCCGCCCCAGCAGGCCGAGTTCACCCGGATCGGCCGATTCGCTCCGGCGGGAAAAGTCCCCCCCGGCCACGGCCCGGAGATCCTCGGCCAGGCGCAGGATGGCCGCCCCCTGCCGGCCGGCGGCCAGCCGGCAGGCCAGGAGGATGCCGGCCCACTGGATTAGGAGGAGGGCGGTGATCGCCGCCAGAATCGCCCGGGCGCCCCGGTAGCCGCCGGGCATCTGGAAAATCGCCAGGGCATAGCCCAGCCGATCCCCCGAATCCCCCAGGATTTCCGTCCGGTTCCGGATCAGCCGCCCGGCGGCGGGATCGTCGAGGAAATCGATCGCCAGCCGGTATCGGCCGCCGAGCGCCCGGGATTGCCGGGAAGGGCCGATCCCCAGCGCCCGGGGGTCGATCGCCAGGCCGGGATTCAAGGCGGCGGCCAGAATCCCGCCGTCCGGTTTCAGGACGGCGGCGGCGGCGAACCTGGCGGGCGAGCCGGGCAATTCGCCCCAGGCGCCCAAATGGGAAAAAATGCCGTCCCCCGGGGCCTTTTCCGGAATTTCCCCCGGGACCGGCGCCGGCGGGCCGGCTTCGGGGAAGGGGCGCCGGCCGGAGAGGAGGGCGCGGCCGATAATTCCGACCGCCAAGCCGGCCTTGGACACCTCGCCCTGTAATTCCTCCAGCCACATTTCATGCAAATCCTTGTCCAGCATGATTAACATCAGGATCCCGACGCAGAGCGAAATCGCCGTCGCCGGAACCGCCAGGCGCCAAAGCAAGCTTCCCCGGACGGGGCGCCCCCAATTTCTGGCGATATGGCGCCAAGGACGGGCGCCCGCGTCCGGACCCGGTTCAGGCTCTGTTCCTTTTTCGTCCACTTTTTCTCCCGCCGGATTCAGCCAGCAAATCATATCCTTCCCGGCGTTTTATGCAAGCGGTTACAAACTGGCCGGACCGGCCGGAAAAACCGTCGAGAATTATGTTTCCGTCGGCGTCGGGCGCCTCGTGGACGCTGCGGGCGAGCCAGCGGCCGTTTTCCAGCCGCGAATCGGCCAGGATTTCCTCCCGGCCGCCAATCCGGGAATCCAGCCAGGCGAAAGCGACCTCCCGCTGGGCTTCCAGGATGGCGTCGCGCCGCCGCCCCGCCTCCTCCGGCGGCACCCGGCCGGGCAAATCCCGGGCCGGAGTGCCCCGTTCCGGGGAATAGGCGAAGGCCCCGAGATGCCGGAAGCGGCCGGTTTTCACCAATTCCAGCGCCTCCAGGAAATCGCCTTCCCCTTCGCCGGGAAAGCCTAGCAGCAGGGTGGTCCGGATGGTCGGCCCGCCTCCGGCGAAACGGTCGAGTATTTCCTCCACCCGTTCCCGCCCGTAGCCCCTGCCCATGAGCGCGAGAATCCGGTCCGAAATGTGCTGGATGGGCAAGTCCAGGTAGCCGCACAGCCGGGGTTCGTTGAGCAGGAGATCGGCGACCCGGTCGTCCAGGCGGGCGGGATGGGCGTAGAGAAGGCGCAGCCGGGGAACCGACAGTTCCCGCAAAAGCCTTTCCAGGAGCCAAGCCAGGCCGGCTCCGGCCGATCCCGAATCGCGGCCGTAGGCGGTGGTGTCCTGCCCGATCAGCACCAACTCCCGGATTCCCCCGGCCTCCAGGGTCCTGGCCTCCTCCAGGATGGCGGCGGGATCCCGGCTGATCAGGCCGCCCCGAATCAGGGGGATGGCGCAATAGGAGCAGCGGTTGTCGCAGCCGTCGGACAGCCGCAGATAGGCGTAGGAGGCGGGGGTCGACAAAAGGCGGGTCCCCTCCCTGGGCGGCCTCGCCCCGCTCCCGGCGGGGTGGCCGTCCGCTTCGGGGACGCCGTTCGGGCCGGCCAGCAGGCGCCTAATCGCCTCCCCCAGGGAGGAAGGGATCCCCAGGCCCCACACCGCGTCCAGATCGGGAAATTCGGCCAGGATTTCCCGCGGCTCCCGCTCGGCCCAGCAGCCGGCCGCCGCCACCCGGATTCGGCCGCGGGAACGCTTCTTGATCGCCAGGTACCCTTGAATGACCTCCCTGGCCTCGTTCCTGGCCTCCTCGATGAAGCCGCAAGTGTTGACGACGATGACGTCGGCGTCGCGGGGGCGTACGGCCAGGGAGAATTCGCCCCCCAGGGTTTCGCCCAGCATGGTCTCGGCGTCCACCAGGTTCTTGGCGCATCCCAGGCTCGCCATGAAGATTTTGGGCATGTTCCGGAGTCCTTCCGGCCGTTCAGGCGGCGATATTGACCGCCAGCATGGAAAGGGGGATCGTCACCAGCCCGGCCAGGGTGGAGGCGCTCACCGCCACCGTGGCGTATTCGCCGTCCGCCCGGTGGAAGGAGGCGAGGATGGGCAGGGTCGACATCATCGGCAGGGCCGACTGGACGATGAAAACCTTGCGCATCAACCCGGGCAGGCCGAAGCAGCCGGCAATCAGGATTATCGAGGCGGGACTGAGGACATAGCGGCCGAAAAACATCAGCAGCATGTCCCGATCGAAGCGAATCCCGGCCAAGCCCAGGCTTTGCAGGATTACCCCGATGGACACCATGGCCAGGGGGGTGGTGAGGCTGCCCATGTACATGGCGGCGTTGGCCAGGAAGATCGGCGGCTTCCAATCCAGGAGGAGCAGGAGCAGGCCGACGGCAAACCCCAGTACCGCCGGGGATAATATCCGCTTCGCCGTCTCCAGGCGGAACGCCGATTGGCCGGAAGCGTCGCCGTCGGCCGCCAGGAGGTAGCTGCCGGCGCTCCAAAAGAGCGAGGTGTTGGCGAAATAGTAGAGGATGACGAAGGGGATCGCCTTGGGTCCGAACAGGGCCAGGTTGATCGGCAGGCCTATGTACATGGTGTTGGAAAAGGCTATCCCCGCGCAGAAGACGCCGCGCCGGGGACCGGGGATTTTCAACAGCCGCGCCGCCCCCAGGGCGAGGCAGAACATGAGGGAGATCGACATGAAGGCCGGGGCGATTCCATAGGCCAGCTCCAGGAGTTCGCTTCTGGACATGGCGGAATTGATGTTGTGAATCAGGTACAGCGGCAAGGCCACCTGGGTGATCAGCCGGGTGATCATCTCCCGGTTTTCCCGGCTGAACCAGCCGCGGGCGGCCAGTACGTAGCCGATTAGCCCAATCAGGAAAAAGGTGGCCACGCTCTCGACCGCATGGACAACCACCGCGAAGTCTGGAAGCATTCTTGTCTCCGGGGGAGGGGGTGGGGGTCAGATCGGCTTGCCGTGCCCGGAAGGGGAGGCGAGGCAGCTTTCCCCGATGGACTCCAGGGAGGGGGGATCCTCGTCCTCCGGGCGGAAGGCGGAAGCGTAGCGCCCGGCCAGATAGGCGAACATCGGGATTTGCAGGAGGCAGAGGAGGGAAATCACCCCATAGGATTCCCGCCAGCCGAAATATTGTCCGCAGAAGGCCCCGGACACCGGCGCCAAAATCCAGCCGATTGAGCGGACGGTCACCGACCAGCCGAGGGCCGCCCCCCGCTTGGAGGTGGGGGTGACGCGGCTGAGAATCACGATCAGGGCGGCGGCGGCGGCGCCGAGGAAAAGCTGGCAGATCCCCCTTCCCACCGCCACTCCTCCCAGGGTGGGATTCAGGAATGTCCAGGCGGCGCCCGTTCCCGACAGCCCGGCGATGGCGCTCCAGGTCCAGGAGGGGGTTTTCCTGTCCATGATCTTGCCGGCGAGGACGGATCCGCACATGGCGCCCAGGGTGGAAAGCAGGGTGATCCGGCCGGTGGCGCCGTAAACCTCGCCGATGACCGCCTCGGCCGCCAGGGTTCGCGTTTCCGGCAGCTGGCGGAACAAAAAGTCCACGAACAGGGGGAGGAACGGGGGATCGAAGGTTTGCAGATACGCGCCGAAGCCGATAATCAGGAGTATCGGCAGGCCGGCCAGGAAATTGTGGATGCCTTCCCGGCGCCGGCGGAAACGGGCGCTCCGGGTGGCGGCGACGGGCGGGGCTCCGGGGCGGACGAAATTCTCCCGCACCGCCCCCGCCACCACCAGGGTGGACACGAAAAGCAGGATCCCGGACACCTTGAAGCTGGCGACCGGGCCGTAATGCTTGGCGCAGATGCCGCCGAAGAACACCCCCGCCGAGTTGCCGGCGCTCACCCCCGCCATCAGCAGGCCCATGGCGAAGCCCTGGCGGCGATCCGGGGTGCCGGTGGCGACCAGGGTCTGGGCCGCCGGGGTGGTGCCGGTGAAGGCGCCCTGGAACAGCCGCAACACCAGCAGGGCTTCCATGTTGTCGACCAGGGCCATCAGGTAGAGGGCGAAGGCGCCCCCGAGGTTGGCCCGGACCAGCATCATTTTCCGGCCGTACTTGTCGCCCAGGATCCCCCAGATGGGGGACATGATCATCAGGCTGACGGGGGCGGCCGCGAAAAAGACGGCGGACCAGAATTGGGCGTCCCCGGGAGGGACGATGTTTTTTTCCCGGATATAGAGGGGGAAAAACGGCAGGGCGAAGCTGAAGGCGGTGAGGGAGAGGAATTGGGAAAGCCAGATGGCCGCCAGATTGGTTTTCCAATCCACGGTTCGCGCCGGCTTTTCCCCCGGTTTCGGCCGCCACATCGAAGTCGCCCCCTCCCCCCCCGGATTATTGCCGTTATCGGCGGGACCGCAATCTTTTTTACCGCCGAAGATTCCGATTGACGCGGCGGGCGGCGCCCATATCCTATCTCCGGGGGCGCCGGGGCCGGGCCGGCGGCGTCCGGACGGATTTCGCTCCCCTTCCCCTTTTTTCGAGGTATACTTGAAACCATGAATATCCTCTTCCCGCCGGGATTTTTCCTTCGCTTAAGTTTGGCCTTGCCGATCCTGGCAATCCGCCTCTCCCCGGCTTCGGCCGCGGAGGCGGGGGAATGCCCCGCCTCCGCGGCCGAAGTCGAAACCGGACCGGTCGGCCGGGAGGATTTGGCCGGGAGGCGTTTCCTCCTGGCGGCGGTCGACGGCGAGGCGTTCGCGATCGCCGGTCCGGCCCCGACCCTGGAATTCCTCGCCGATTTCGGAGTCGCCGGCTCGGTCTGCAACCGGTTCCGCGGCCAGGGCGAACTTGCCGGCGGCGTCCTCTTCGTCCGCGACCTGATCCTGACCCGGAGGTTCTGTTTCCAGCCGGAATTGAATCGGCTGGAGGCGATCGTCGCCGCCATGCTCGCGGCCGGGGCCGCCTTGGCCTGGTCCGGGGACGCCCTGATTTTGAGCCAGGGCGGGCATGAGCTGGTTTACGCCGCCGCCGGCCGGATTGAGCCGGCTTTTAACGGAAATTGAGCCAAGGGCCGGCCCAAAAACAACTTGGGGATAGTCCATAAATAACTTGACGGTATAAGCGGGCGGCGGTTATTTTTCGACGAGTCCTTATTTTTGGGCGGGCCCCGGCCGTCGCCCGGTTTTCTTTCTGGAGAAATCCGACCGATGAAGCATATCCTGGTGATTCCCGACGGAGCCGCGGACGAACCCCGCCCGGAGCGGGGCGGCAAAACCGTTTTGGAGCTGGCCAAAATCCCCGCGCTCGACGCCCTCGCCCGCGAGGGGAGGCTGCTTTCCGCCGTCACCGTGCCGGAAGGAATGCACCCGGGTTCCGACGTCGCCAACCTCGCCCTCCTGGGCTACGATCCCAAAACCGGCTACACCGGCCGGGCGGCCCTGGAAGCCGCGGCCCTGGGGGTGGCCATCCCCCCGGGCGACGCCGCCTTCCGGGCCAACCTGGTCACCCTGGACGGCCGGATCATGGACGATTATTCCGCCGGCCACATAACCGGGGGGGAGGGGCGGGAATTAATCGGGGAACTGGATCGGGATCTCGGCATCGACGGGGTCAGGCTTTTTCCCGGAGTCGGCTACCGCCACCTTTGCCTTATGGAATCGGCCGGCGCCGACGTGCCGGAATGCACCCCGCCCCACGACATCATGGGGCGTGACATCGGCGAGCATCTCCCCCGGGGCCAGTTCGCCTCCTGGATTCTCGAGGTGGAGCGCACCAGCCGGGAACTGCTGCCCAACTACGAGGTCAACAAAAAACGGGAGGCGGAGGGGAAGAAGCCGGCCAACAGCCTTTGGCTTTGGGGCGGGGCCACCGCCATGCGGCTGGAAAATTTCGCCGCCCGGCACCGCCTGGCCTCGGCCGGGCTCATCACCGCCGTGGATTTGCTCCGGGGCATCGGCCGCCTGGCCGGCCTGGACGTCATCGAGGTCCCGGGCGCCACCGCCTATCTCGACACCAATTTCGCCGGCAAGGGCCGGGCCGCGCTCGACTATATTTACGATCACGACTTCGTGGTCGTCCATGTCGAGGCTCCCGACGAAGCCGGCCACAACGGGGATCCGGAGGGGAAGATAAAGGCGCTGGAGGACATCGACCGGCACATTCTCACCCCCCTGTCCATCATGGCCAGGTACGCGGGCGATTGGCGAATCATGGTTTCGCCGGATCATCCCACCCCCATCGCCCTCCGCAGCCATAGTTCCGATCCGATTCCCTGCGTCCTGTGGGGGCCCGGGCTCGAATCCAACGGGGCGGCGGCCTTCAGCGAAAGGGAGGCGGCCAGGGTGGGCGGGGAGGTCTTGAACGCCCAAACCCTGTTGAGCGAATTGTTCGATGAAAAAACAGCCCATTGAAACGAAAGCGGTTGAATCCTCAAGGGAAACCGGGCGGCGGCCGGCCCGATTCCCTTTGCAGGCCGGCATGCGGGCGGGCGCGCGGATTAACCTCCGCCCGCCGGCGGGGCGCTTTCCCGCGCTCCGCCTCCTCGTCCCGGCGTTCCTCCTGGCGGTGGCGCGCCTTTCCGCCGCGGACGCTTGGCCGGACGCGCCCAGCGGCGGTTTTTCCGGGAATTTCCGGGACATTCCCGGCATCACCCCGGCGGAAATCCAAGCCGTCGAAAAGGCGCTTTCCGGCCGGAAGTCGTTTTCCTACGGCGCGATGGAGGGCGCCGACTGCTTTTATCGGGACGACGGCTCGCTGGATGGCTACACGGTATCGCTGGCCCAATTGTTGAGCGGGCTTTTCGGCGTTCCCTTCGAGGTGAGGATCCACGATTGGATGGATCTGCGGGGGAAACTTCGCGCCGGCGCCATCGATTTTTCCGGCGATTTCGATCCCGACAGCGGCAACACTCAAGGATTGCTGATGACCCGCTCGTTCCGGGAGCGTTCCATCAAATTCGTCAGCCGGGCCGCCGAGGTCGAGCTATTCAAAACCGTCCCGCGCGGCCCGGTGCGCGTCGCCTTCATGCGCGATTCGAGCACCGGCGCGCTGGCCCTTCCGCATCTGCGCAAGCGGCATGGCGACAAACTGATCGTCGTTCTCGTCGACGACAGGACGGAGATCGCCGGCATGCTGCGCGGCGGCGAACTGGACCTGTTCATCGCCGACGACGCCTGGGCGGAAATCTTCGCCGGACAGCCCGACCTCGCCGTCGACACCTTCCATCCCCTGCTCTACAAGCGGGTGGCCGTGACCACCGGCAACCCGGAGCTCGCCCCGATCATCCGCACCGTCAACAAGTTCTTCACCCGCCCGGAACTGCAATACATCCACGATCTGCACCGCCAGGGCAGGATCCGCTTCCTGCGCCAGGTTTTCCTGAACAGCCTGAACGCGGCCGAGCGCGCCTACTACGACGAGAGGATTCGCGGCGGCGTTCCCGTGCCCGTCGGCGCCAGCCCCACCAATTACCCCAACGAGTTCTACAACGAGAAGGAAAAGCGCTGGGACGGGCTGGCCTTCGACATCCTCGCCGAGATCGGCGAAATCACCGGCCTGACCTTCCGGCCTATGGAGTTCGCCAAGGACAACTGGCCGCTCCTGCTGAAAAAGCTGAGGGACGGCGACCCCGACGTGCCGATGCTGCTGGACGTGGGGTACAACGAAATCCGCGCCAAGGATTTTCTATTCATCGACAAGCCCTATCTGCTGGACCATTACGCGCTCATCTCGGCGAGCAGCCTCAAGAACCTCCGCCACGACGAGGTGCTGTTCCACCGCGTCGGCCTCCTGGAGGACTCCATGTTCTCCGAGGTCTTTCGGCAATGGTTTCCCAGCCACGCGGACACGGTTCATTTCACTTCCCAGTACGAGGAGTTCGCGGCCCTCGAACAGGGGAGGATCGATCTCCTGATGCTTAGCCAGGTGCACTTTTCCTACATCACCAATTTCCTGAAGCGGACGAATTTCAAGATCAACCTGGTCTTCGAGGAGCCGTTGTACGTCGGCTTCGGCCTGGGCAGGGGGCAGGAGGAATTGCGCGGCGTCATCAGCAAGGCCCAGGCCCTGATCGACACCCAGAGCATCGTCCGGCGCTGGGAATACTCGATTTTCGACTACCGGAGCGAGGACGCGCAAACCCGCGCCCTCCTGCTGACCAGCAGCAGCGTCTTCATGCTGCTGGTCATCGCGCTTCTCGCCCTGCTTCTCCTGCAGCGCCGCCGCGAGGGCAACCGCCTGCGCGCCCTGGTCGCCGAGCGCACCCTCGAGCTGGCGGAACAGGTCCAGGCCACCCAGGCGGCCTCCGAGGCCAAGAGCCGCTTCCTGGCCAACATGAGCCACGACATGCGCACCCCGCTCAACGCCATCGTCGGCCTCTCCAAGCTGGCGCTGACCTCCGGGGCGGGCGCGGCCGACCCCAAGGACGTCAAAAGCATCCACAACGCCGGCCTCACCCTGCTCGCCCTGGTGAACGAACTCCTGGACATTTCCAAGATCGAGGCCGGGCGGTACAAGGTTTCCCCCGTGGACTACGAAACTCCCAGCCTAATCGGGGACACGATCGCCATGAACATCGTCCGCCTGGCCGACAAACCCGTCGCCTTCAAGCTGACCCTGGACGAAACCCTGCCCCTGCGCCTCCGCGGCGACGACCTGCGGGTGCGGCAGATCTTCAACAACCTGCTCTCCAACGCCTGCAAATACACCGAGCGGGGCGAAGTGGAATGGTCGCTTTCCTGGACGCGGGAGGGCGATTCGGCCTGGCTCGTCTCCTCGGTGCGCGACACCGGCGTCGGCATCCGCCCGGAGAGCCTGGAAAAAATCTTTTCCGGTTACGTCAACCAGTTGGGCGGCGAGGCCTTCCGCAAGGTCGAAAGCACGGGACTGGGATTGTCAATCGCCTGGAACCTGGCGAAGCTGATGGACGGGGAACTGACGGCCGAGAGCGAATACGGCAAGGGGTCGGTTTTTTCCCTGCGCGTCCGCCAGGGCTTCATCGACGCCGAGCCCGTCGGCCCGGAACTGGCGCAGAAGCTCCGGCGATTCCAGTTTCCCGCCGCGGAAAAGCCGGACGGCGCGCGCATCGCCCACCGCGACCTCGGCCACGCCGCCGCCCTGGTGGTCGACGACGTGGAAAGCAACCTGGAGGTCGCCGCCGGCATGCTGCGGCGCTACGGGATGCGGGTCGATTGCGTGACCGGCGGCCGGCGGGCGATCGACGAGGTGCGGGCGGGGCGCGTCCGCTACGACCTCGTTTTCCTGGATCACATGATGCCGGACATGGACGGGATCGAAACGCTCCGCGGCATCCGGGCCGTCGGCGGCGAATACGCCGGGAGCGTGCCCGTGGTCGCGCTCACGGCCAACGCCATCGCCGGCAACGAGCAGCGCTTCCTGAAAAGCGGCTTTCAGGCTTTTCTCGCCAAGCCCCTCGACATGTGGCAACTGGACGCGGTGCTTTCACGTTTCGTCCGGGACGGGGGGGCGGAACCGCCGCCGGCGCCGGGGGAGCGCCCCGGGGCGGAAAGGGATGGCGCGCGGGCGGAGGGGGGAGGCTCGCCGCTGTCGCTGTTGCGGGAGGCGGCCATTCCCGGCCTGGACGCCGAAGCCGCCCTGAAACGCTTTTCCGGCGACGCCGGCGCCTATTGGCGCGTGCTGGAAGCCTTCGCGCGGCATACGCCCGGCCTCCTGGAAAAGGCGCGCGCGGTTCGCCGGGAGCGGCTCCCCGATTACACCATCGTCATGCACGGCATCAAGGGCGGCTGCCTGGGCGTCGGCGCGGCGCCGGTCGGCCGGCTGGCGGCGGAACTGGAGGAGGCGGCGCGAAACGGCGATTTCGCCTTCATCGCGGCGAAGAACGCCGAATGCCTTGACGAGCTGGAACGCCTGCTGGCCGGCCTGGCGGCGCTGTTGGCGAGGGGCGGCAAGGGGGAGAAGCCGCTTAGGGAGGCGCCCGACCCCGAAACGCTCGCGAAACTCAAGGCGGCCTGCGCCGCCTACGACATGGACGGCGTGGACGCGGCGCTGGCGGAACTGGAGGGCTGCCGATACCAAAACCGGCAGGAACTGGTCGTCTGGCTGCGCGAACAGGCGCTGGCGTTGGAACTCGCGCGCATGGCCGGGGAACTGGCGAGGCTGGAGCGGGAGGGGTGAGCCCGCGGGCTTTTAGAGCGTGTTGTTAAATACCGGATCGCCCGGGTTAGACAAGGAAAAAGTCGC
>JAISYL010000194.1 GCA_031269935.1 Planctomycetota bacterium | reverse complement strand
GTCCACGCCAGAATCCTCGCCGTCCTGCGGCGCTTCGGCTTGGACTGAAAAACCCGGTTTCGCGGAGGGTTTGAAGCCGTACCCGCAAACGGGACGGCGCTTATTTTTCGACCGGGCTTGAACTGGCTTCGGCGCCCGCGAGGCCGGCCTTTTTCTTGAACAAGGCGGTTTTATTGGGAAATTTCATGCGCAGACTCCGGTGATAGCGAAAGCGTTTTGGTTTTCGAACAACCGTCTATCCTAAGGGTCTGTCCATAAATAACTTATACATGTTTAGACAAGGAATCTAGTCGCGGCAGTAATTTTTTGCCCGTGGTTGGGCAAAAAATTACGAGAGCGACGTTGGTGACGCAGTATAAACTTGTAATATTTATTTTTGGGCAGTCCCTAAGGGTCTTATGTTGTTCGCGGCGCGAAGTCGCGATTCTCCGGGCTGCGCACGGCAGAAAACAAACCGGGGAAATAAAGGCGGAATAGGGCGGCCGCCCCTCCCCATTTTCGCAATTTCGCGGCGCGGGCGGCATGCCCGCCGAAAAAATCCTTGCCGACGGGACGGCAGACGCTATAATATCCGCTTTCCCATTCGCGGATTTGCAGAGGCAGCGGCAACCCATGAGCGACCCTAAAGGCGCTCCGCTGGGACGAATCAGGAATATCGGCATCATCGCGCACATAGATGCCGGCAAGACCACTACGTCCGAGCGGATCCTGTTTTATTCCGGCAAGGAACATCGCATGGGCGAGGTCCATGACGGCACCGCCGTCATGGATTTTCTGCCCGACGAACAGGAACGGGGCATCACCATCAGTTCCGCCGTCACCACCTTCTCCTGGCTGGACCATCAAATCAACCTGATAGACACCCCCGGGCACGTCGATTTCACCGCCGAGGTGGAACGCAGCCTTTGCGTTCTTGACGGGGCGATCTGCGTTTTCTGCGGGGTGGCCGGGGTGCAGGCCCAGTCGGAAACGGTGTGGCGGCAAGCCGATCGCTATGGAGTTCCGCGCCTGGCCTTCATAAACAAGCTTGATCGCGCCGGGGCCGGGGTCGATCACGTGGTGGAGGAAATCCGCGGTCGCTTGGGAGCCAATCCCCTGCTTCTTCAGCTGCCGGTGGGGCGGGAAGACGCCTTTGCCGGCGTGGTGGACCTGATTGAGCGCCGGCGGCTCACTTTCGATGGTCCCAGGGGAGAAAACGTCACCGTTCGGCCGGTACCGGACGAGCTCGCCGGCGAGGTGGAAATCCTGGCCCAGGACATTATGGAAAAGGCGGCCGACGCCAGCGACGAATTGACCGCCGCCTATTTGGAAAAGGGCGATCTGACGCCGGATGAAATCCGGGCCGGGCTCCGCCTCCTTTGCCTGTCCCGCCGGATTATCCCGGTTTTGTGCGGTTCCAGCCTGAAAAACAAGGGCGTCCAGCCTCTGCTGGACGCGGTGGCGCACTATCTTCCCAGCCCCAGGGATCCGCCGCCGAGGTTTGGCCGCCCCCCCGGTTCAGACAAGGCCACCATCGAATGCCGGCCGCTCCGCAAGGACAAGACGGTGGCCCTGGTGTTCAAGATAACCGACGACCTCCACGGCCCCTTGGCCTTCGCCCGGATCTATTCGGGGGAAATTTCCGAAGGCATGCGGCTGGTGGTTGCGGCCAATTCCCGCAAGGAACGGGCGGCCCGCCTTTGGCGCATCCACGCCAATCACCGGGAACAGGTAAAAACGGTCGGCCCCGGGGAGATCATCGGGATCTCGGGTTTGAAATTCGCCGTGACCGGGGACAGCATCTGCGACGAAACCCGTTTGGTGGAGCTTGAACCGCCAAGGTTCCCGTCCACCGTGATCTCGGTGGCGGTGGAGCCGAAAACCAACGATGATCGCGACAAGCTGATGGAGGTACTCTCCCGCCTGGAACGCGAGGATCCCACCTTCACCCACAAGCAGGACCCCGAGACCGGCCAATTGATCCTCTCCGGCATGGGGGAACTCCATCTGGAGGTGCTAACCACCCGCATCATCCGCGACTACAGAATCCCGATAAACACCGGCGCCCCCCGAGTCTCATACCGGGAGGGGGCGTTGGGCGAATCGACCGGAACCGGAGTTTTCGATCAGGTTGTCGCGGGCCGGCAGAACTACGCCGAGGTGGTTCTCTCGCTGGCCGGCAACCCCGCCGCACTAGCCCCTGTTTGCGAAATCGCCCTAGCGAGGGATCTTTACCCGAAGCCGATTCTGGCCGCCCTGTCGGCCAGCCTGGAGAACGCCTTCGCTTCCGGTCCCCTGGCGGGTTATCCCATCATTCATACCCTGGCCAAAATCGTTCAATTGAGGAGCCGGGAGGGTGAATTGACCGAACTCGCCGTCTCGGCGGCGGCGGAGGCGGCCCTGCGCCAAGCCATGCTGGCCGGCGCGACCACGCTTTACGAACCGATGATGTCCCTGTATGTGGGGGTGCCGGAGGAATTCCTTGGCGCCGTCATCCATGATTTGAACGGGCGGAGGGCGGAAATTTCGGAAATCGGCCAAAGCGGCGCCTTTCGCTCCGTCAAGGCCAGGGTCGCCTTGGCCGAGATGTTCGGCTACGCCACGGCCGTGCGGGGGCTTTCCGGCGGCCGGGCCGAATACACGCTGGAACCCCGCGCCTACGCGCAGGCGCCGAAAAACAGGATTCGGGATATTATAGGTTACGATCCGGGCGGTTGAACGCCCGATTTATAACGACGACGCGGAAACCTTCAGGAGAAACCAATCATGGCCAAGGAGAATTTTGTTCGGAAGAAGCCTCACATCAATGTGGGGACCATTGGGCATGTGGATCACGGCAAGACCACGCTTACCGCCGCGATCACGGCG
>JAISYL010000157.1 GCA_031269935.1 Planctomycetota bacterium | reverse complement strand
GGGCTTGGCTTCGCTGGCGCCCCGGCTGGGCCGGCTGGCCGGCCTGTTGTTCAGTCCCCGCCTGGCCCCGGCCGGCGGTCCGGGCGCCGGAGGGCAAGCCGCCGCCGTCCCGGCGCCGCCGGAGGTTCCGGCGGCGCCGGCTTGCCCGGAAACGGAACGCTTACGGCAAGCCCCGCCCCGCGGCTGGCGGGTCCGGGAACGCTTCGTCTCCGGATTCCTCCCTCCCGATCCCGAATCCGGAGAGGGAGAAAACCTTGAAATTCCCTTCCCCGGCCGGCCGCCGGCCCCAACCGGGGAAGAATCGGCATCCCCGGCCTCTCCCGTTACCGAGTTTCGGGGTGAAGCCGGGACTTCCCCGCGAATTCCGTTCGCGGGGGAGGCCGCCGGCTTCGCGCCTTGGCCGCCGCCGGCCCCAACCCGGGAGGAATCGCCGTCCCCGGCCTCTCCCGTTACCGAGATCGGGGAAAAAGCCGGGATCTCCCCGGAAATTCCGCTCGCGGAGGAGGCCGCCGGCTTCGCGCCCCGGCCGCAGCCGGCCCCAACCCGGGAGGAATCGCCGTCCCCGGCCTCTCCCGTTACCGGACCCCGGGTTCCCGCCGGTCCCGGCGGCGAAGCGGCCGGCGGCCGGCCGGAAGCGGTTTCCCCCTCCGCCCCCGTCCGGGAATCCCCGGTGCCGGCGGCGGAAGTCCAGCCGGATTATGAAAACGCCTTTGAAAACTATTGCCTGCCCCCGCTCGATCTCCTGGTTCCGCCGGATCCCCCCATCGTGGAGGACCAGGCCGGGAGCGAGGCGAAGGCGCGGATCCTGGAGCGTACCCTGGGCGAGTTCAAAATCGAGGGACGGGTGGTGCATATCGAACGCGGCCCCCGGGTCACCATGTATGAAATCAGCCTGGCCCCCGGCATTCGCCTGAACAAGGTCACCTCGCTCGCCGACAACCTGGCCATGCAGCTCCAGGCCGAATCGGTCCGCATCATCGCCCCGATTCCGGGCAAGAACACCATCGGGATCGAAATCCCCAACACCTCCAAGGAGATGGTCCATCTCCGGGAAATCGTCGGCTCGATCAACCGGGACAAGCGCCGCCACGCCCTCCCCCTCTGCCTCGGGAAGGACGTGTCGGGCCTGGCGCTGGCGGCGGATCTCACCCGCATGCCCCATCTGCTTATCGCCGGCGCCACCGGCAGCGGCAAGTCGGTGTGCATAAACTCGATAATCCTGTCGGTGATGATGTGCTGCCGCCCAGACGAGGCCCAGTTGATCCTGGTGGATCCCAAGGTGGTGGAGCTTTCGCGCTTCAAGGACATCCCCCACCTGATGTGCCCGGTCATCACCGACATGAAGCGGGCGGTGGCGGTGCTGGACTGGATTTGCCAAAAAATGGACGAGCGCTACGAACAGATGTCCCAGGTGTCGGTGAACAACATCGCCAAGTTCAATGCCCTGGGAGAGGCCGAAATCCGCACCCGGCTCGACGCCTTCGCCAGCCTGGAGGAAATCGAGGCCTTTCCCAAGAAACTCCCGTACATGGTGGTGATTATCGACGAACTGGCCGACCTGATGATGGTGGCGGGGAAGGAGGTCGAGCACCACATCACCCGCCTGGCCGCCAAGAGCCGGGCGGTCGGGATCCACCTGATCCTGGCCACCCAGCGGCCGTCGGTGGACGTCATCACCGGCCTGATCAAGGCCAACATGCCCTGCCGGATAGCCTTCCAGGTGGCCTGCCGGGTGGACAGCCGGACCATCCTCGACCAGAACGGGGCCGAAACCCTGCTGGGGCAGGGGGACATGCTCTACCTGCCGCCGGGGGTGGGGAAATTGATCCGGGCCCAGGGGGTGTTCGTGTCCGACGACGAGCTCTTCCGGGTGGTCGACCACACCAAGGGGATGGCCGGCCCCAAATACCATCCCGATCTCCTGGGGCCGGTCATCGGGGGGGGGGCGGGTTCGCTCGACATCTCCTCCTTCGACGATTTGTTCATCGAATCGGGCGAGGCCATCATCGAAAACCAGCGCGGTTCCGTGTCCCTGCTCCAGCGCAAGTTCGGCATCGGCTACGGCCGGGCCTCCCGCATCATCGACCAATTGGCCTCGGTCGGTCTCCTCGGCCCCTTCCGCGACGGCAAGGCCAGGGAAATCCTCCTGAGCCTGGAGGAATTCCGGAACAAGTTCGGCGGCCTGGGCCGGGGAGGCTCCGGGGACGGGGACGGGGAGGAGGAGGAAGGCGGGCTGGCCGGCCTCCGGGACGACGAGCGCGAACCCCGGCCCGACCCCTGGGAAGGGGAAAATACGGAGGCGTCGTAGCTCCCCAACGCCATATTCGGGATGGACCGCGCCACAAATATGGCATGCGCGACGGATTGTTGTTTTTGGACAGACCCCAAGGAGGAGCGTGCCCAACCGGACCTCTTTCCGGAACGACCGCGCGAATCCGATCGGCGGCGTTGCCTTGAGGCGGCGTTCCCCGGGTTTGCCTCTTTTTGGCGCGACTGTTGCAATGACAAGGCGAGTTTGTTATAACTCATGGCCGCGATGACGAAGTTGTGAAGGTTGTTTGGATCGCGTAAAGAAATAACGTTTACGCTTGGG
>JAISYL010000007.1 GCA_031269935.1 Planctomycetota bacterium | reverse complement strand
GTATGAGGTGAAGAAGCACGGGAAAAACTCGTTTTCCTACACTTCGGCCAAAAAAATCAAGGCGGTTTCAGTTAACGCCTCCTAAGGCGGACTTTGAAGGAAATCAATCGAACCTCCGGCATTTAACAACACGCTCTTAAAGCCGGCCCGATCAATTCCGCCGTAGCTATACCGCGCGCGGCGCGAAACCGTGAAAATGGGGAAAAGGGGTTGCCCCATTACGCCTTTATTTTCCCGGCTCGTTTCTTGCCGCGCGCAGTCCGGGGAATCACAACTTCGCGCCGTGAACGATATAAAAGTCCGCTTCCTCCGGCATAATCCTCCCCTCTTCCGATCCCCCCTATAATCGCGGCCCCTTTCCCAATACCCATAACTCAACCATTGTTAATCGGTTGCGTCGGCACAAAACAATCCTGGGAATTGTGGCAGCTTAATTGCATATTTTATCGCGCCCTTAGTGCCTTTGTAAAATCCGCCTTCGCCGCCGCGCCCGGCAAGAACCCCGCCGGGCCGTCCCGGGGAATTCGGGGTTGAGGGGGATCGGCATGACGATGTCGGCGACGCGGCATAAACTTGCCGGACTTATTGTTGGACGGGTCCTAATCGTGGCGGGATGCTGCCTTCCGTTTTGGCCGGACGCCGCCGGCGGCGGCGAGCATTGGTCCGCTCCCGGCGATCCGGGAGTGGTTGAGACCGGCGAGGCCGGCCGGATTTCCGACTTGGCGGGCAAAGTCGAAATCGGCCGGGCCGGAGGATCGGGGAGGGAAAAACCCGTCGAGGCGGGTTTGGCGGATCGCCTGCGAGCCGGCGACGAGTTGACCGTTCCCGCCGGCGGTCGCCTGGAGTGGAAAGCGGGAGGGAACACCGTCATAACGGTCGGGCCGAATTCCCGGCTGGTTTTGGAGGGAACCCTGGGCATTCCGCTTCCCGGCGGCGCGGTTTTATCCCGCCGGAGTTTCCGGCTGCTCCAGGGAGAGGCGAGAATTCAGGTCAGGCTGAACCTGGATCGGCCGGAAGGGGTGTTGGCGCGGCTTTCCGGGGCGGATTTCCTGTTGCTCCGGGGCGATGTCTCGCTCAACGCTTCCGGCGGCTGGAACGGGGCGGCGCTGAGCGGAGGCGTGGAATACCGGCCATCTCCCGGGTCCGCCATTCTGGCGCTGGACGCCGGCGGGGTCGTGAACGCCTCCGGGCCGGGCAAACTGTCGCCCGAAGAGGCCGGGATGATTCGGGAGCGTTTGCCGTTTTCCTTTGAATTGGCCGGATTCGCCCTGCCCCCCAGTCCCGCCCGCGGCGAAGGGGAGGGATTGGACGGTCCCTGAATTTTTTTGGGTTGTCTGGAATCGGGTCGGGGCCGAACTTTGGATAAGGGTTCGTCCATAAATAACTTATGCAAGTTTATACCGCGTCACCAACGTCGCTCTCGTAAATTTTTGCCCAACCACGGGCGAAAATTTACCGCCGCGACTCGGTTCCTTGTCTAAACATGTATAAGTTGTTTATGGATAGACCCTGAGGATATTACCTTGTCGGAACAATTGGGGGTGTGGAGAGCGCCGAGCCTGGCCGTACTAGGTTTGTCGGAAAGGGACGAGCCTAGGGGAGGAGCCGGCGGAAGCGGAAAGGGCGCCGATTCTTCCGGACGCCAAACCGGCTTCGGCGATTTGTTCAAGCCCATTTTATTCGGCAATTCGAAAGAGACGGGCGGAAAGGTTGGGGATAGCCGATCGAAAGCGGCGGTCCGGGAAAAAAGTACGGTCGGGCGGAAGGTTTCGCGTTTGCGCCGGCCGGAAAAACCGGCCCTTCGGCAAGCCTTGGCGGATGCTTCGGCTCCGGGGAGCGAAGCGGATCCCGGGACGCCGGCGCCGCCCGGCTGGACGGCGCCGGTTCAGGTCCCGGCGGAAGCGGAACGGGGGGGAAATTCGGAGCCGGGTTCAACCGCGGCCGAAGCGGCGGTTTCGGACTTGGGCCTGGCGGAGGCGGCCGAGGAAGCCGCCCGGATCATCGGGAGCCTGTTATACCAGGCTCCCGACTCCCTTTCCGGCGGAGGGCCCGCGGCCGATTCCGCCCTGGCGTCCGGATTTTTCGCCGAATCGCTGGAAGGCGCCAATGCCAGCGCGGAAATGAATAACGCCGCCGTCCTGGAGGCCTTGCGGGGCGTGTTGGACGGATTGCCGCGTTCGGCCCTCGAAGCGGCCCTGTTCAAGGCGGCCGGCGCCCGGGGATTGCCGGATTTCGCCGGGGAAACGGGACCCCTCGCCTCCCTGCTGGAAGCGCTGGGAACGGAAGTCCAAGGCCGCCTTGAAACCGGGGCGGAGCATCCCGCCCTGCTTCTGGCGGAATTGGAATTGGCCGGGGAAGGTTATGAGCCGATCCCGCCCTCCCGGGAAGACCCGGGCAACCTTTCCCCGCCGGAGGCGGGCTTGGCCGCCCCGGAATCGGAAGGGGAGCGGAAAATAATTCCTGATTCGACGGAACCACCCGCCGATTCAAAGTTTGAAGTTGAATCGGACAAGGAAGAAAAAACCATTGAGGATAAAAAAGCGGAACCCCTTTTTGATGAATCGGTTTCCGAGTCGGAAACGGAAGATCGCCCCCTGGCCCGAAATGAACTGGAATTGGAATTGCAAAAACAAAACGATGAAATACCGTCCGCCCGGATGGGCGAATCAAATCCGAACGCTTCCCGGGCGGGGGCGATTCCGGGGGACGGGTACGGGGAAACGGCAAGGCCGGAGGAATCTCCGTCCGCTTCCCGTTTGTTGTCCCGCTTGGAGAATATCGAACGTCTGGCCGAGGCGGTGAAGGCGGCCAGCCGGGGAGGGGGCAAAAGCCTGACCCTGGAGCTTTCCCCCCCGGAACTGGGCAAGGTCATGCTCCGGGTCGAGTCGCGCCGAGGCCTGGTGTCCGTTTTCCTCCGGGTGGAAAAGCCGGAGACCCTGGATTTGCTGGCCGAGGGGTTGCGGGGGCTCCGGGACAACCTTAAGGATCAGGGAATCGAATTGGGCGAGCTTGACCTTCGCCGGCATTCGGAGCGGCAAAACCAGGCGGCGGGCGATGGCGGGCATGGGCGGCGCGAACGGCCCGGGGCCGGGAACGGGCGGGAGGACCGGCCGGACGGCCTTTCGTTCCCTTCCGGGAGGGCCGGGGAATCGTCGGCCTTGCCGGAGGCGCCGCCTTCGGCGGCCGGAAGCGGAAAGCTAAATTTGATCGTCTGAGGAGGAGATCTTCATGTCAGCCATAAGCGATTACGGAATAACCACCTCCACCGTCTATCAGCGGGAACAGGAGGAAAAAAGCTCGGCCAACAGCGGCAAGGTGACCCATACGGATTTTCTTAAGCTGCTGACCGCCCAGCTCACCACCCAGGACCCCCTGAATCCCATGCAAGATTTGGATTTCACCGCCCAGTTGGCCCAATTGCAGGCCCTGGACGAGCAGATGGCCATGACCAAGTCGGTGCAGGCCATGCGGGTGGACACCCAGCTCCAGGCCGGGACCGCCATGATTGGAAAGTACGTTTCCGGCACCGACGAGGCCGGAGTTTCCGCCAGCGGCATGGTGAACCGGGTGGCCCAGGCGGACGGCAATGTTTACGTGGAACTGGCCAACAAGCAGCGCATTCCCGTCACCTCGGTGAACAACGTCTGGAACGACGCGGTCAGCATGGTCCAGGAACTGTCCAGTTCCGGGAACGTCATCGGCATGTGGGTGGAGGCCGGCTACGATTCGGCCCAGCAGCCGATTCGCGGCATTGTCGAGAAGGTCCAGGTGGTCGGGGGCAAGGTGCAGCTTACCCTCTACGGCGGCCAGACCATCGGCTGGGATCAAGTGACGGAACTCCGGACGCCCACCTCCGAGGAAGCCTATTACATGCTGCCCGACGAGCTGCGCCAGAAGGTCGAATCCGCCAAGGGCATGCTGGATTTGGGGATTACCGGCAAGGACAAGGACGGGAACCCGGTCAACGGGATTGTGGCCGGGGCCGAGCTGGACGAAGCCGCCCTCAAGGTTTATCTGGTGCTTTACGACGGCTCCCGGGTGGACATCGACAGCCTTGTCGACGGTCCCCGCCAGCCTACGGCCGACGACGCGGCCAAGAGCCTGGACGGCTTGTGGGCGGCGGGCCTGGACCGGAACGGCCAGGACGTCGCCGGCATTGTGGCGGGGGCCCGGGAGGGCGCCGACGGCATAGCCCTGATCCTTGACGACGGCGGCGAACTCTATTTCGACTCGGTGTCCGAACTCCGCGACGCCACCGACGCCGAGCGCGTCCGGCTGGCCGAAAACACCGCCCAGGGCGAGTGATTTACCCGCCCTCGGGATGACGGAGGATGATTTTTACCGGTTTCCCGGGCAAACGCGGAACTCCGCCGGCCCTGGCCGGAAACCCCCTGGCAGGAGAATACAATGGCTCTCAGTCAAGCTCTGTCCACCGGCATCACCGGCCTGATGACCCACCAGAAGTCCATGGACAACATCGGCAACAATCTGGCTAACGTCAACACCATCGGCTTCAAGAAGGGGGTGTACCAGTTCACCACCCTTTTGGAGCAGACCCTGCGGGGGGGGATGACGGCCGACGCCCAGACCGGCCGGGGGTCGGTCAATCCCCTTTCCCTCGGCCTCGGAGCCCAGACCGGTTCCATAAACAAGGTTTTCACCCAGGGGCCGATCGAGAACACCGGCAACCCCAACGACATGGCCATCGACGGGAACGGCTTTTTCGTCCTCCGCCAGGGAAACAGCCTGGTCTACACCCGGGCGGGATCATTTTATCGCGGAGACGACGGCTCCCTCATGGCTTCCAACGGCCTGTTCGTCCAGGGGACCATGGCGGTGAAGAGCGCCGGCGGCGCCATCGCCATTCCCCAGGACGCCAAGATGCAGAACATCGTCATCCCCATCGGCCAGACCGGCGGCCAGTCGCAGACTTCCGAAGTCAGCTTCATGGGCAACCTCGACTCCCGCCAGGAAATATCCACCGGCACCCGCCTTTTCGGCGGCACTTCCTATCCCACGATCAGCAGCCTCCAGCAGTGGATGGAAAAGGATTTCAACGGCGGCGATCCCGTCAGCGAACCCACGGTCGACACCACCTGGAACGTTCTGGAAAAGCAGACTTTTGTGGTGTCGAGGGGGACCCTCGACACTTACGCGCCCGCGGGCGTTACCCTTCCGGCCAACGTCAGCGTTTACGACAACCTCACGGTCGGATCGTTTCCCGCCCCCGGGCCGGACACCGGAACCTCCCTCGTGAGTTTCAGCTACGTTCTCGACACCGACGACAGGAAAGTGAAATATGTCGGGGATGCCTCCATAACCCCGTCCCTTACGGTCGCCAATGGAATGGCGAATGTGGCGGGTTTGACGGACAATCCGAATTTAATCCCCCTGATCGAGGAAGTGAATGCCATAAATGGCGGCAATGTCCAGACCTCGGCCGCCTACGGGATCAAGGTTCCCTCCACCCTGGAATACCACGGCCTGGACGACGGCACTCCGGGTGCCTTGCCCCAGACCACCTATGCCGGCGACGACGGGGTGACCTACAATATAAACAACAAATATACCTTCCCCCAGTGGTTTTACGAATCCACCGGAGGAAACTTCGCCTTGGCCGCCTCGCTTTCCAACGAACAGTATGAGGGATTGGGAGGCGCCGCCCCCAACACCACCGACGACGTCCTGAAAGCCATCTGGCCCAACGGCTTCAACAATTCCTTCGAACGCTGGACGAACGTCGCCGGTTCCATAACCTCGCTCAATTCCTTTTTCCCCCACAAGGACGAGGTGTTCCCGGATTCGCTCAGCACTCCCCTGGGCAACCTTCAATACTACAAGGGCAATGTCTGGGTCCAGCCCTTCGCCAATATAAAGAACGGGGACGAGATAACCCTGTCCTTCAAGAAGGGGGAAAGCG
>JAISYL010000279.1 GCA_031269935.1 Planctomycetota bacterium | reverse complement strand
TCCTCCGGGAACCCCACCCGTTGGCGGAGGGGCTTTACCCGCATTTATGCCAATGGGCCGCAACCGGGAGGAGGCGCTCAGGCGCGGGCCGGGAGCCCGATGGCGATGGGGAAGCCCCGGAAAGCGGCCTTTCCCTTGCCGGGAGGGGAAAAGCTCCGGAGGAAGAACCCCTTTTTGAAGGGAAAAGACTTGCCCGGGGAGGGGCGCCGGTTATAATCCCGGGGGAATCGAACCGTTGGACGACCCCGATTGTTCCGCCTTCGAAACCGCGGATGGCCGATGCCGTCCAGGGGATTTTTTGATTTTCAAGAGGAAGAGCCATGGCCAAGTACAAGTCTTCGGACCTTCGCAATATCGCCCTCTGCGGACATTCCGGAGCCGGGAAAACCATTCTTGCGGAAGCGATGCTGCTCAAGGCCAAAATGATCGGGAGGCTGGGATCGATAATCGACGGATCCACCGTTTCCGATTACGAAAAGGAGGAAAGGGAGCATCGCTATTCCCTCAATTCGTCGGTCCTGCACGCGGTGCATGCCGGCAAATTCATAAATATCGTCGACACCCCCGGCCAGGTGGATTTCCAGGGCGGCCTGATTGGCGGGCTGGCGGCCGCCGACTGCGCCCTGATCTGCGTCAACGCCATGCGCGGGATCGAGCTCATGACCAGGAAGGCCTGGGATTTGGCCGGCCGCTACCGGCTGGGGCGGATTGTCGTCGTCACCCGGATGGACGGCGAGAACGTCAATTGCCAGGAGATCCTGGCCGGCATTCAAAAAGCCTTCGGCCCCAAATGCGTACCCTTCACGCTGAACACGGGGGAAGGCGCCTCTTTTTCCGGGGTAACCCCGATCCTCTCCGGGGTTCCGGAGGGGAAGGCGGCCGAATCGCGCCAGATCGCCATCGAGAACGCGGTCGAGGCGGACGACGCCCTGATGGAGAATTACCTTGAATCGGGGGAAATATCCCCGGAGCAGTTGCTCGGGGTGATGCCCCGGGCCATCCTTTCCGGGGCGGTCGTCCCCATATTCATGACCTCGGGGGAAAAGGACCTCGGGGTGGCCGAACTGCTTGATTTCGTGGCCGCCTACGCGCCGGGACCGCTTTTGTCCAAACGCGGGCTGGTAAACCCGGAAACCGGGGAGGAATCCGTCCTGGAGGCCAAGGAGGACGGCCCGGTCCTGGCCCAGGTGTTCAAGGTCGTGTCCGACCCCCATGTCGGCAGGCTCTGCTACCTGCGGGTGTTCAGCGGCAACCTGGAATCGAAGTCGCAAATCAGCCTTTCCTCGTCCGGCCGGGGGGAGAGGCTGTCGCAATTGTTCGCCGCCCAGGGCGAGAAGCGGGAGGAGGTCCCCGACGCCGCGGCCGGCGGGGTCGTCGGCGTCTCCAAGGTGGACAATTTGCACATCGGCGACACTCTCTACGGCTCCGGCGATTGGCGGTTCGAAAAAATGCCCTTTCCCCATCCCATGACCGGCCTGGCGGTGGCGCCCAAAAACCGGGGCGACGAACAGAAAATGGGGCTGAACCTGCATCGCCTCTGCGAGGAGGACCCCACCTTCGTCTTCGAGAGAAGCGAACGCACCGGGGAACAGGTGATTTCCGGGTTGGGCCAGGTCCACCTGGACGTCATGCTTTCCCGGCTCAAGTCGCGCTATGGAATGGAGCTTGAAACCCGGCCGCCCAAGGTGCCCTATCTCGAAACCGTTACCAGGGAGGCCGAGGGAAGCTACCGGCACAAGAAGCAATCCGGCGGGGCCGGGCAGTTCGGCGAGGTCCACCTGCGGATCAAGCCCAACGACCGGGGCAAGGGCTTTGAATTCGTCAACGCGATCGTCGGCGGGGTCATTTCCGGCCCCTTCATCCCCTCGGTGGAAAAGGGGGTGAAAAAAGCCCTGGACAGGGGGCCGGTGGCCGGCTTTCCCATGGTGGACGTGGTGGTGGAGCTCTTCTTCGGCAAGGAGCATCCGGTCGACTCCAAGGACATCGCCTTCCAGATTGCCGGCGAAATGGGCTTCAAGGAAATCGTCGAGGGCTGCAAACCGGTTTTGCTGGAACCCATCGTCGACCTGGAAATCGTTTTTCCCGCCCAGTATTTCGGCGACATTTCCGGCGACATTTCCAGCCGGCGCGGCCGCCCCACCGGGACCGATCAAATGGGGGAGATGCAGGTCCTTAAGGCCCAGGTTCCCCTGGCCGAGGTCATGGACTACGGTTCGACCATAAAGGCCATAACCCAAGGGGAGGGATCCTATTCAATGCAGTTGTCGCATTACGAGCCGGTTCCGGCCAACATCGCCCAGCAGGTCCGGGAAAGGGCCAAGGCCATGCAGGAGGCCGGCAAGACCTCGGCCAGGGCTTGAAAGGGGCCTTTCGGGCGGGGAAGCGGCTTCCCCGCCGGCGGCGGCCGGTTCCCGGACAAACGGACCTCGGCATCCGAAGGATTGGACTTTTCGGACCGATAGAGAAAAGATTTTGGAAAAAGGGAATGATTTATGAAAGCCGATATTCATCCGAAATACGGGGAAGTCACGGTGCGCTGCGCCTGCGGCAATGAATTTCGGACCCGATCCACCAAATCGGAAATCCGCCTGTCGCTCTGCAACGAATGCCATCCGTTTTTCACCGGGAAGCAGAAATTCGTCGATACGGCCGGCCGCATCGAAAAATTCAAGAAGCGGTTCAATCTCGCCGAGGGGGTCGGAACCGTCCAGGTGGTCAAGGCCAAAAAGGCCGCGAGCAAGAAGCAAACCCAGTCCGCCGCCATCCAGGCGGAGAAGCGGTTGAAGGCCGCCAAGCGGGCGCCGGCCAGAAAAACCGCCGAAACTTCCGCCGCCGCCCCCTCGCCCGCCCCGGCGGGGGTTTGAGGCGGAATTAATTTGCGCGCCCTTGAATCGGGGATTTGGCCTTCGCGGTTCGCCGGGACGCCAGCCGTCATTTCCGGGCGGCTGGCGCGCGCATGAGCGCGGCCGGGGTTGAATGCCCGGCGGCCGGGCGGCCGGGAAAAACCGCGAAGGCCCGGTTCCGCCCCGGCGGGCGGCGTTTCGACCGGGGCGGCGGGGGCGGGGGATTTCGGCCATGCTGGATCCGAAGGCGAGGGGCAAACTCGATTCGCTTCGGGAACGTTTCCTGGAACTTGACCGGAGGCTCGCCGATCCGGCGGTCGGCGCCGATCCCCAGATTGGCGAATACCTGCGCGAGCGCGGAACCCTGGCCAAGCCCATGCGGCTTTACCGGGATTACCTGGCGGCGGAGAGGGAGTTGGCCGACAACCTGGAGTTGGCCGGAGACCGGAACCAGGACGGGGAGATTCGGGAATTGGCCGAATTGGAGGTTCCGGCCCTCGGGGAAAAAGCCGCCGCCCTGGAAGCGGAAATCATCGGCCTGCTTCTCGGCCGGGGATCGGAGAGCCAGCGGAACGCCATCCTGGAAATCAGGGCCGGCACCGGCGGGGACGAGGCCGCCCTTTTCGCCGGGGATCTCTACCGGATGTATCGCAATTACGCCGACGCCCGGGGCTGGAAATTCGAAATCATGTCCATGTCCGGGTCGGAGCGCGGCGGCTTCAAGGAGGTAATCGTCTCGGTGGAGGGCGCGAACGCCTTCCGCGATCTCCGCCTGGAGGGGGGAGGCCACCGGGTGCAGAGGGTTCCCGAGACCGAGGCGCAGGGCCGCGTGCACACCTCGGCCGCCACGGTGGCCATCATGCCCGAAGCGGAGGAATACGAGGTGGAGATCAAGCCCGAGGAACTGCAGATTTCCATCCAAAGTTCCGGGGGGCCGGGCGGACAGTCGGTCAACACCACCCAGTCGTCGGTCCGGATAGTCCATGTCCCCACTGGAATCACGGTGTTCATGCAGGAGGAGAAGAGCCAGCACAAGAACAAGGCCAAGGCCATGCGGATCCTCCGATCGCGGCTTTATGACCGGAAAAAGGCGGAGGAGGACGCCAGGCGCGCGGCCGAACGCCGGGGGCAGACCGGTTCGGGGGATCGTTCGGAGCGGATAAGGACCTATAATTTTCCCCAGGATCGCTGCACCGATCACCGGCTGGGAAGGAATTTTCCCTTGGCCGAAATCATAAACGGCAAACTCGACCGGCTGATTTCGGAACTGCTGGAATTCGCCAGGCAGGAAGAATTGAAGGAATAGGTGCCATTGGCATGCCCGGTCCCGGCATTTGGAAGCCCTTGGAACTGGTGAAGGTCACGGCGGACTACCTGGCGTCGAAACAGGTCCCCAATCCGCGCCTGGACGCCGAATTGCTCCTCTTGGGGGCGATGGGGCTTAAACAGCGGGTGGATTTGTACGCCGGCTTCGAGCGGGAGATTTCCGGAAAGGAGCTGGCGGCCTACCGGGAATTAATCAAGAGGCGCGCCGCCCGCGAGCCGGTCAGCCGCATCCTGAAGCGCCGGGACTTCATGGGCATCGGCTTCCGGGTGACCCCCGACGTTTTGTCGCCCCGGCCCGAAACCGAATTGCTGGTGGAGGCCGCCCTGGAGGCGCTGAGGACGGAATCGCCGGGGGGCTGCGCCGGAAGCGGGGAAAACCGCTCCGGCCTCGAAACCGGGGGGGAAATCGCGCCCGACGAATTGAACCGCCTCATGGATGAATACGCCGAGGATTCCGCCGGCGACGAACTCTCCGAACCGGAACCGCCCCGGCCGGCCCCGGATTCGTCCCCCCGCCCTCCCCCGGCGGCCGGAAAACGGATGGAGGCGGGGGGCGGCGGGAGGGGAAGAAAAGTCATAACGGACGCCGTGAGGATTCTGGATCTGGGTACCGGCAGCGGCTGCATCGCCGTGGCCCTGGCCGTGAATTTGCCGGGAGCCAGAATCGTGGCGATCGATTCCTCGGCCAAGGCCCTGGCGGTCGCGGAAAGGAACGCGGCCGGGGCCGGGGTGGCGGATCGGCTGGATTTTCGCCGGGGGGATTGGCTCGAAGGCTGCCGGGAGGGGGAAAGGTTCGCCCTGATCCTGTGCAATCCCCCTTACCTGGTGGAGGGGGACCTGTCCATCTGGCCGGAAGTGAGCCTCTTCGATCCCCCGGCCGCCCTTTACGCCGGCCGGGACGGACTGGATTGTTTCCGGCGGATAATTCCCGGCTCCCCCGGCCGATTGGAGCCGGGGGGAAGGATTATTTTCGAGGTCGGGGCCGGACAGGCGCCCAAGGTGCGGGAGCTTTTGGCGGCCGCCGGATACGCCGGGACATCCGTTGTCCGCGACTACGACGGAACGGAGAGGGTGGTGGCGGGGACCAAGCCCGGCGGCCGGGACGTTCCCGGAAAATGAGGTGACCGGAGCGTAGGTTTTTTTTATGGGGGCGGCGGGAGAAATCCGCCATATCCGTGGTCGGCTCCAAGGGGGATATTCCATGAGCGCGGGCGATTCCGGCGGCGGCCGGCGGGTGTATAAACTGGTCGGCATCGACACCCCCGGCCGTCCCCCGGCGGTCCTTCTCTGCCTTCTCCAGACCGATTCCCTGGGGAGGGAAGCCTATTACGTCCTGGCGGAGCGCGACGGCCGCTCCTCCCTCAAGTGGCGTTCAATGCTGAAGGGCAATACGGTTCGCCGGCTCAAGGACGAATTCCGCGAGCGCATAGTCGATTCGCGGGAGGTGGACGAGTTGGACGTCGAGACCATTTTTCTTTGCGCCGCCGAAGTGTCCAAGGCCTGAGCATGTTTGAATCCATCACGGAAAGCCTGGGCAAGGTGTTCCGCTCGGTTCTGGGCAAGGGAAGGCTTTCCGAGGCCAACGTCTCCGAAGCCGTGGGCGAAGTGCGCAAGGCCCTCCTGGAGGCGGACGTCAATTTAAAGGTCGCCGACGCCTTCGTGGACCGGGTGGGCCGGCTCGCCCTGGGAATGGAGGTGGTCCCCGGAGTCAATCCCGGGCAGATGTTCATCAAGGTGGTCCACGACGAGCTGGTGGCGTTGCTGGGGGGGGAAACCCCCGGAATCGCCTGGGCGGCGGCCGGACGCCCGACCGTGATCATGCTTTGCGGACTGCAGGGTTCCGGCAAGACCACGACGGCCGGCAAACTGGCGCGCAAATGGAGGGAGGAGGGGCGTTCCCCGCTGCTGGTGGCCGCCGACGTCCAGCGGCCGGCGGCCATTGCCCAGCTCCAGACCCTGGCCGGGCAAATCGGGATCCCGGTTTTCACCCGGGCCGGCCAGGATCCGGTGTCCATCTGCCGCGACGCCGCCGCCTTCGCCGGCTTGGAGGGGCTCGACGCCGTCATTCTCGACACCGCCGGACGCCTGCACGTCGACCAGGTTCTGATGGACGAACTGGAGGCGATCAACCGGGCGGTCGCCGCCGCCGAAATCCTTTTCGTCTGCGACGCCATGATCGGCCAGAGCGCCGTCGACACGGCGGAGGAATTCAAGCGCCGGCTGCCCCTGACCGGGGCGGTGATGACCAAGATGGACTCGGACGCCCGGGGGGGGGGAGCCCTGTCGCTCCGGGAATCCACCGGGGTGCCGATCAAATTCGTGTCGGCCGGGGAAAAGCTCGACGCCCTGGAGGAGTTCCACCCGGATCGCCTGGCCTCCCGCCTGCTCGGCATGGGCGACGTCGTAAGCCTGGTGGAACGGGCCCAGGCGGTCGTGGACGAGAACGAGGCCCGGGCGCTAAGGGACAAGCTGGCGGAAAACCGCTATGATCTCGACGACTTCCTGGGCCAGCTCGACTCCCTCGCCCGGATGGGGCCGCTCAAGGACATCCTTTCCTACATTCCCGGGATCGGTTCCGGACTCAAGGACGTCGATCCGGAGGAGGGGCGGCTAAAAGGTTTCAAGAGCATCATCCAGTCCATGACCATGGCGGAGCGCAAAAATCCGGAAATCATCGTCGGCCGGCGGCGCGAAAGGATAGCCGGCGGTTCCGGGCGCGAGCTCCGCGAGGTCGCGGATCTATTGAAACAATTCCAGGAAATGCGTAAAATCGCCGGTCGCATGGGCCGGCTGGGCGTCTTCGACGGCGGCGCGAAGCCGCCGGGAGCCATGAATCCCGGCGATCTCATGGGTCTCGCCGCCGGGCGTTCGCTCTACGGTTCCAAGAAAAAGGGCTCGAGGGCCCAGCAAAAAAAGAAGGATCGCCGCAAGGCGAAGAAGAAAAGGAGGAGATAGGTGTCGGTAGCCATTCGTTTGTCGCGGGCGGGACGCGTGCACCTCCCGTATTATCACATCGGGGTGTTTGACAGCCGAACCCGCCGCGACGGGCGTCCGGTCGAGCAGCTTGGCTTCTACGATCCCGAGTCGGACAAGGAACCGGTCCGGATGGATTTGGAGCGGGCCCGATACTGGCTGTCGGTCGGGGCCAAGCCCTCGGCCACGGTCGCCGCCCTCCTGAAGCGGCTGGGGGTGGCGCCTCCCCGGCCGGCGGGGAGGAAAGCCGGCTCCGGGGAAAGTGAACCGGCGGCCAAAAAGGCCCCGGCCAAGCGGAAAAGAGGGACAAGGACCGGCGGGACCAAAAAGATCCGCACCGCCAATTCCAAGGACAGGGCGGCCAAAAAGCGCCAGCCCGCCGGCTGAGGCGGCGGGAAGGGACGGCCATGAAGTGCTGGTTCTGCGACAACGAGGCGAGAGGGGTGTGCGCGGCCTGCGGCCGGGCGGTGTGTTACGACCACGCCCATATCCATGACGCGCTGACCCTGGCCAAAACCGACACTTCGAGCGGCTATACCAGTTATTACAACGTGCTTAACGCGCTCAAGTGCTCGGACTGCCGGCTGGAATGGACATTCCACAAGCCGGGCGGGGGATGAACGCCCGGCTCCTCCCCCCGGGCGGGGTCGCCCCCCCGGCGAGCGGAGGGGCCGGGCGGTTTACAGGTGGCTGAAATGCCGGAAATTTCCCAGGGTATTTCAAGGCGGCCGGCCGGATTTCCGCCGGACGCGGGATTCGGGGTTCCCGCCGGGATCGGGGAGGCCGGGGGCGGCCTGGCCCGGCATTTTCGGGACAACTTTTCCATTCTTCTCGACGGTTCGCTTTCCCGGCTCTCGAGTTCCTCCGGATTTGTCCGCCTGGCCAGGAAAACCCTGAGGAACGCCCGGGATGGCGCCTGGACCCAATTTCCCGGGGCGCTTCGGGAAACGCTCGCTTCGATTGAGGCGAAACCCCTGCCCTTCACCGGCGCGGGCCTGGCCGCGATCGGCCCCAGATCGGCCCGGGTGTGGTGGGATTGCCTCCTCCTGGAAGACGCCGGGGGCGGCGGCTCCCGGGATGTGCTGGCCGGCCTGGGGAAACCCCGCCCCGTCCTTCGTTTTTACGACACCACCGGCCTGCCGCCCGGGGCCGGCGGTTGGAACAGCCGGTTCGATGTCGACATCGAGCTGGCCGCCGGAGGCAGGACGGTCGATTTCTGGGCCGCCGATCGATCCTACCGGGTCGAGGTCGGCCACCTGCATTTGGACGGCAGGTTTCAGCGCCTGGCCGCCGCCAATCCCCTCCGGCTTCCGCGCGAGGGAAAGGGCAAGGCCGGCGAGGGCGTCCATGTCCGCGCCCTGCCGCCGAGGGAAAAGCTGGCCGAGCGCCTGGTTCCCCTTATCGACGCGGAGGTCCGGAAATGGGTCGGGGCCAGGCCGGATTGCCCCGAACGCGACTTCCAGGCCGAATTGGCGATCCATGCGCTTTATCTCGGGTATCTCCGGGAAGGGCCTAGGGCGTTAAGGGGTGCGCCCAAACCGGTCAGGCGCGGCCGGGAGGCGCTGGCCGGGGAATATCGCGAACGCCGCGGCCGGGAATCCGGATTTTCCCGATCTTCCCCGGCCCTCCCCTTCCCCTCCTTCCGCCTGGTGGCCGAGCGGCTGGACGGCGGCGGAACCGTTTCGCCCCGGGAACTGGCCCATCCCCCCGCGGTCTCCCCGGCCGCCAAGCCCTTGGCCGGGGCTTCCGTTCCCCCCCCGGAATTTCTCGCGCTCCTCCGGGGCGTACGCGCCCATCCCGAAACCGCCCGGCGCCCGGGGGGTGATCGGGGGATTCGGGGATTTTTCGCTTCGGCGGCCCGCCCGGATCTCCCAACCGGGGAACCCGCCCGCTCCCGAAGGGAGGGAGCCGGCCGCGATTCCGATCTGGTCCGCTTTTTGGGGGCGGAAGGCGGGCGCCTGGAGCGAATGGCGGAATCGGCGGCTCCGGTTTTCGCCGCCGCGGCGATTTTGCGGCGGCGCCTGGCCGCCCTGGGCATGGCTCCGGCCCCGGCGAAGGGGAAGCCGATGCCCGGAGGAAGGGAGGCCGGGCTTTTCGCCAGGGCGGGGGTGAGATTCACGGGCTTGTCGTTAAGGCTGGAGGGGAAAATCCGGGACGGTTCCCGGCTCCGGGTGGCCGGAAAGCCGGTCCCGACCGATCCCGAGGGGCGTTTCAGCCTGGAGTGCCCCATCGCCGGCCGGCGCGCCAGCTTGCCGCTCCGGGCGGCCGGCCCTTCCGGTCCCGAGGCGCGCGGACGCCTCGAGGTCGAATGGAACGGGCGCCGGCCGGCCAAGCTGAAGGTTGACTGAACATGGCCGCCGGCGGCGTCGGAGCGGCCTGGTATTCCGAAGGGTTGGCTTTTTCCTGCCTGGGGTGCGGGGATTGCTGCCGCGGCCCCGGAGGTTACGTCTGGGTGAGCGAGGAGGAGGCCGGGAAAATCGCCTCGGCCCTGGACCTGCGGCCGGAGGTTTTCGCCGCCAAAATGCTCCGGATGACCATCTCCGGCCTGGCCCTGGTCGACGACGGGAAGGGCGACTGCCCCCTGCTGGATTCGGATTCGCGCTGCCGGGTTTATCCGGTGCGCCCCTTTCAATGCCGGACCTGGCCCTGGTGGGGCGAAAATCTCGCCTCCCGGAGGCGTTGGGACGAGGCGGCGGCCCGCTGCCCGGGGATGAACCGCGGCCCGATCCGGCCCGAACGGGCCATCGAAGCCGTAATGGCCGGGGAACTTTAGGCGCGTGCCGTATTTTTCCCTTGACGACATCGCCCAGATCGGAACCGCCCCCGCCCCCGCCCTGCTAGGCGTCCTGCGCCTTTCCGGTCCCGGGGTCTTTCCCCTCCTGGCCAAAGCCGCCGCCGGCCTGGAGGAAATCCTGGCCGGGCGTCCCGGACGCGGCATCCATTCCTGCGGCCTCCGGCTGTCCCTCCGGCGCTATCGCGGCGGGAGGGGAACGGATTGGGAGCCGTTTTCCTGTCCCGCCCGGGTCCTGCTTTTCCCGGCCCCGCGCAGCTATACCCGCGAGGACATGGCGGAATTGCTGTTGCCGGGCTCCCCGGCCCTGCTGGGCGCCGGGCTGGCGGCCCTGGTCGCCGCCGGGGCGCGGGAAGCCGCCCCCGGGGAATTCACCTTCAGGGCCTTCCGCAACGGCAGATTGAGCCTGGGGCAGGCGGAGGCGGTGGAGGCGGTGATTCGGGCGGAGAGCGCCGGCCAAAGCCGCGCCGCCCTTTTCCGCCTGGGCGACGCCAACCGGGAGGCGATCGGGAAATGGCGCGAATCGGCGCTTGACCTGGCCGCCAGGATCGAGGCCCGCCTCGATTTTCCCGAGGAGGAGCCGGCCGGGGATTTCGCCCGGGAACTCTCCGGGTTGGCGGCGGATTTGGAGCGCGCGGGCGCGGCGGCGGCGGATTTCCCCGAAGCGGTGGTTCCGGGCTGGCCGCGCCTGGCCCTGGTCGGCCGCCCCAACGCCGGGAAAAGTTCGCTTTTCAACCGGCTGCTGGGAAGCGAAGCCTCCCTGGTCTCCCCGGCGGCCTCGACGACCCGGGACAGCCTGCTTCGCGAGGTTGAATGGGAGGGGACGCGGCTTTCCCTCTCCGACAACCCCGGCTACCATCCGGAAGGGGACGCCGGCCAGAAAATGGCGAGCGATCTGGGGCGGCGGCGGCTGGCCGGGAACGACATTATTTGCTGGGTGCTTGACGCCTCCGTTCCCCTCGATTCCGCCGCCGGCGAATTCGCCGGGGAATTGGGGGCGAATCCGGTCGTCCTGCTGAACAAGCGCGATCTCCCCGAGGCGACCGGCCCCGGGGAAATCGGGAACCTCTTGGCCGGACGGGGATTGGCGGCGGCGGCGATTTTCCGGGTCAGCGCCCGGACCGGCGCCGGGCTGGAGGAGGCCAGGCGGTTTTTGGCGGAACTGGCCGCCGGAACCGGGAATCGGGCCCAATGGAGCCGGCGGGAAAGCCTGGAGTTGGCGGCAGCCCTGGCCTTTTCCCGGGAGGCGGGGCGGGAATTGGCGGCGCCGGAACGGCTGGAATTGGCGGCCGATTCCCTGCGCCGGGCCGCCGAGTCCTTCTCCCGGGCCCTGGGCGAGGGGTACGCCGAGACCGTTTTGGCGCGCATTTTTTCCAGTTTCTGCCTGGGGAAGTGATGGGGCGATGACGGATGGCGTTGCCGCCGGCGAACCCGAGGTGGAGATCTTCGCGGACGGGGCCTGTTCCGGCAATCCCGGGCCGGGTGGCTGGGGCGCGCTTCTCCGGCACCTTCCCTCCGCCGCCGAGAGGCGGCTTTCCGGGGCCGAGGCGATGACCACCAACAACCGGATGGAGCTGCTCGCCGTCATCCAGGCCTTGGCGAGCCTTTCCCGCCCCTGCCGGGTCCGGGTGGTCACCGACAGCGCCTACGTCGTCAACGCCTTCGCCAAGGGCTGGCTGGCCGGGTGGGAAAGGAACCAGTGGCGCACCTCCGGCAAGACCCCGGTCAAAAACGTCGATTTATGGCTCCGGCTGCGGGAATTGAGTTCGCGCCACCGGGTCGAGTGGCGCTGGATACGGGGGCACGGCGGCCATCGGGAAAACGAGGAGGCGGATCGGCTGGCGGTGGCGGCGCGGAAGCGGCTGCGGGATCGCCCGGCCGATCCGGAAGGCGGGGGTGGTTTTTCGGAGGGGCGAAAGATGGATTTTTGAAGGAAATCAAACAAACCGCCGTTCGATTTCCTTCAAAAATCGACGAAAGGAGAGCTTGTGAAGAAGATTATCAACCAGGCGAATCGGGTGGTGCCGGAAATGCTGGAAGGGTTCGAGGCCACGCATTCCCGGCTGGTGCGGCTGCTTCCGGAGGCGCGGGCGGTTTTGCGGCGAATCCCGAAATCCCCCGGCAAGGTCGCCCTGATCAGCGGCGGCGGCAGCGGCCATGAGCCGGCCCACGCCGGCTACGTGGGTTTCGGCATGCTGGACGCCGCGGTGGCCGGCAACGTCTTCGCCTCCCCCAACCCCGAGCAGTTGCTGGCCGCCCTGGACGAACTCAAAAACCAGGCCGGAATCCTGATGATCATCAAGAATTATTCCGGGGACGTCATGAATTTCGGCATCGCGGCGGAGATGGCGGCCGAAAAGGGGGCGATAATCGAAAAAGTGGTGGTAAACGACGACGTCGCCCTGGCCGGCCGGGACAAGCCGGATTGGCGGCGGGGCATAGCCGGAACGGTTTTTGTCCATAAAATCGCCGGCGCCGCCGCCGAGAAGGGGATGCGGCTGGCCGAAGTCAGGGAGCTGGCGGAAAGGGCAGTGGCCGGCATGGGGAGCATGGGGGTGGCGCTTTCCCCCTGCATCGTGCCCGAGGCGGGGAAGCCCGGCTTCAGCCTAGGCGAAAACGAAATGGAAATCGGGCTGGGCATCCACGGGGAGGCCGGGGCAAGGAAAACCGCCGTGCTTCCGGCCGACGAGATTGCCGGGGAGCTCTTCGCCCGGATAAGGGACGACGTGGGCTTGAAAAGCGGCGACAAGGTGGCGGTACTGGTCAACGGCCTGGGGGGAACCCCTCCCCTGGAGTTGTATATCCTGGCCCGGGCCGCCCGCCGCCTCGCCGATCAGGCTGGACTAAACATATCCTATTCCCTGGTTGGCAATTACATGACTTCCCTGGAAATGGCCGGGGCATCGCTCACCTTGCTTCGGCTGGACGCCGAACTGGAGGAATTGCTGGCGGCTCCGGCCCTGACTCCGGCGATTTATCAACCGGCTCCAGGCCAATGAAAGGGGTGACTCGTGCCTGAAACGATTGACGCGGGCGGGGTGCGCAAAATCCTGCTTCTCATGGCCGACAAAATCATCGCCGGCCGCGACCGCCTGAATGAAATAGACTCCGGGATCGGCGACGCGGATCATGGTTCCGGGATGGCCCAGAGCTTCGCCAAGGCCCGGGAGCGCCTGGAGTCGGTCCCCCCCGGGGCCGACATCGCCGCCCTGATCAAGGCCTTCGCCTCCGGGGTCATGGGGGGCGGGGGCGGGGCTTCGGGAGCGCTCTTCGGCGCCCTTTTCGGGGAAGGGGCGAAAACCGCGGCCGGGAAGGAATCGCTAAGCCCGGCGGATCTGGCCGCCTGGTGGCGGGCGGGCCTGGCCGCCGTCCAGGCCCGGGGCAAGGCCAAGCCGGGCGACAAGACCATGGTCGACGCCCTGGAGCCGGCGGCGCGCGCCCTGGAGGAGAACTCCGCCGCCGGCTTCGGGAGCCAAACCGCCAAGGCCCTGGAGGCCGCCCGCCAAGGAGTGGAGGCCACCAAGGGGATGCTGGCGGGCCAGGGGCGCAGCCGCTACGCCGGGGAACGATCGCTTGGCCACCAGGACGCCGGCGCCACCTCGGTGGCGCTGCTGCTGGAAGCCCTGGCCTCCGCCTGGAAATGAGGGCGGGAAGGGCCAACCCGGGGCGGCTATTTTATGGCCTGGGGATTCAGGGGCGATCCGGTTCCGTGGGTTATGGCCAGGGGGGGGGCGGCGAAGAAGAATTCATACCTGCCGTCGGCGGCGCAATCGTCGGCCAATTCGTCCAATTTGAACATTTCACCCATGGTCAGGCCGGCCATCGGTATGCAAAGCCAGTGCCAGGGCTGCACGAATTCGACGCTGCGATTGGGTTGAACCTCGCAGCCCCAGGTGTCCATGGCGATGGCGGCGACCTTCCTTTCCACCAGCCATTCAATGCTCTCGAACTCGACTCCGGGCGCGTCCTTGGCGTCGAAGGTTCCCCAGTCGCCCTCCCGCAGCCGCCGGCCCAAATCGCCGGTCCTGACCAGCAAAAAATCCCCGACCCGAACCTCGATCCCCTGGGCCTTGGCGCAAGCCTCCATCTCGTCGCCGTCGATTCCTTCGTCGGGATGGAGAAAATCCACCCTCCGAAAACGCGGAATGTCGAGAAGAACCCCGCGCCCGACCATTTTATCCCTCGTTTTCTCGATGCCGCAGACGGTGCAGCCCGCCAGGGCCGTAACCTTGGCCGGGCTGTAGCCGTTGTACATGTAAAGCTTGCCGGTATCCGGATCCTTGTAGAAAATATGCCCCAGCGCGTCCCAATGGGTGGCGCACTGCAGCGGCATGGTGAGGTAGTCGTCGGCGAAATGGATTTTTATGTCGTCCTGGGCGCCGCAAAGCGCGTCGGTGCCGGTGAAGGACATGGTGTGCACCGGATTGACCCGGCCGCGAATGCCGCTCTGCGGGCCGTGGAAATCGAAGTTCATGCCCAGGGAAAAGACCTTGCCCCTCCGGATTAGGGTCGCGGCGTTCACGATGTCGTCGGGCTGGACGTAATTGAGCGTCCCGATTTCGTCGTCGTCCCCCCACTTGCCCCAATTCTTGACCTTGGCCGCCATTTCCCGCATGTATCGCCCGTCAACCATTTTTCCTTTCGCCATCGCTCGCTCCTAGTCCAAACGGGTTTTCGAAAAGGGGATCCCCCGGGCTTTCAGGGCAGGTCGTCCAAGGCCTCCATGATCCCCCGCAGGGTCTTTATCCCATGCCCCAAAAGGCGCTGGAAGTATCGGTGATATTCCGGATCGGAAGCCACCCTTTGCTCGCTGAAATACAGGAAGACCGGTTCGTGGGACAGGGGCCCGGAAAAGCCGATCGCCTTCAACGCCCCCAGGACGGCCTTCCAGTCCAGCGAACCGAAACCGGGAGGCTTCCGGTTGTTTTCGCCGATATGGAGGCATCGCAGCAGGGGGCCGGCGGCGAGGATGGCCGAGGGCACCCCCTGCCCCTCCTCCATGTTCATGTGATAGGTGTCCCCGGCTATGCCCAGGTTGTCCATGCCGATGGCGTCCAGCATCCGCCGGGCCTCGGCCACGGTGTGGACCAGGGAGACCCGGAAGCGGTTGATCGGCTCCAGCAACAGGAGCAGCCGGCGCCGGGAGGCCTCGCCGGCCAGCCGGGCCAGCGAATCGGTCGCCCGGGCGAAATCCTCCTCGTACGATTTATGGAGGGACTGCCTGACCGAAAACCAGGTCGGGGGGATCATCATGCGATCGCTTCCGGCCTGGACGGCGATGTCCAGGCCGCGGACGGCGAAACCCAGGGCGTGATCCCGGATTTTATCGTCCGGATGCGAAAGATCCAGTTCCGGATGGTTGCAAAGGGGGGTCACGCAAAGCGGCTTCAGGTTTTCCCGGGCCAAAATTCCCCGGAGATCGGTCCTTTCCAGGGCCTCGGGGCCGTTTTTCCGGCCCTGGAGGGTTATGCCGATATCGGCCCCGTCGGCCCCCGCCTCCCTCAGGCTGGCCGCGACCTTTTCGAATTCGACGTCCCCGTACATCCAGGTATGGACGATTTGCGGGAAAAAGCATTTATCCATCGGCGGACTCCTTGGGGAAAAGATTCGGCGGGCGCCCAAGCTTCATTGCCTCGCCGCTATGCCGCCGTCCAACAGGAAAATTTGCCCGGTGATGAATTCGGAGGCGTCGGAGGCGAGAAGCAGGGTCAACCCCATGAGATCCTTGAACTGGCCGATGCGCCCGACCGGTATCCGCGCCTCCAGGGCGGCCAGGTATTGGGGATCGTCCAGTTGGTGGGCGTTGATGGCGGTCTTGATGAAGGTAGGGGCTATGGCGTTGACGGTGATCCCGTTTTTCGCCA
>JAISYL010000006.1 GCA_031269935.1 Planctomycetota bacterium | reverse complement strand
GTATGAGGTGAAGAAGCACGGGAAAAACTCGTTTTCCTACACTTCGGCCAAAAAAATCAAGGCGGTTTCAGTTAACGCCTCCTAAGGCGGACTTTGAAGGAAATCAATCGAACCTCCGGTTTCCTTTAAGAACGCTTTCTTAGAGAGTGTTGTTAAATGCCGTCTCGTTGGGTTATACTGCGTCAAAAGCCGCTTCTCGGATGATTTTTGCCCTTGACCTCCGGCCAAAAATCATCCTGCCAGCGCCTTTTTCCTTGTCTAACCCGGACGATCCGGCATTTAACAACAGCCTCTGAAAGTCAACAATGTGCGCAATGGCTAAAAACCTTAAAATTTTACTCAGCGAAACTTAATTTGATTTACATCGGGGAAAAAAATGTCGCCGCCGCCATCACAGGTTGTATCTATACGTTTCATCCTGGATCTCCCTTGTCACCTTGCGCAACGCCTTGTGGATGGTGGCGGGATCGATCTCTTCGACAATTTGCTCAAGCCCGGTCAGGCTCAGGGCGGCAAGCAGATCGCCCTTGCCGTTGAATATCGGATAGGTCGTGCAATGGATATAGGATTCGTGTTCTCCGAGGTTTTGGGCATACCCCCGCTTCCTAATCGCCGCGAGTTGCGCCTCGAACGCGTCGCGCGAGGTGATTGTCCGCGGCGTATAGGCTTCAAAGCGGCACGAGTCGAGGACGCGCCCGGTTGTTTCGTCGTCGGAGAAGGCGAGCAGCACCTTGCCGACGCCCGTGCAATGGGACGGCACCACTCCGCCGACCACCGAAACCAGCGCCATCGCGTCGATGGCGTTTTGGGGCCAAATCTTGGCGATGACGACGACCTGATCGTTGTCGAGTATCCCCAAATGCGCCATAATTCCGATCTCGTCGACCATTTTTTTGATGAAGGGATAGGCAAGATTCCGGAAATCGCCGAACTCGTAGCCGACATTGCCCAGCTTGAAAAGCTCGATTCCCAGCGTATACTTTTTCGATTCGTGGGATCGGCGCACGAATCCTTCCGCCTCCAGGCTGTCGAGAATGCGCAAGACGCTGCTTCTGTTGATCCCTATCCGCTGGCTGATCTCGGTCAGCGACATCCGGCGATGTTCACGATCAAACAGCTTGAGAACCTTGAAGGCGCGGATTACCGCCGCTATGTGATAGTCCTGGGATTTTTTCGCCGCCATTGCTTCGCCATGAATTTCGATCAATGAAACTGATTTTTATGGTATGTTATCGGCGAAACCCCATTTGTCAATCCAAAAAACATTTTGCGCGGTTTTTTTGGACTAGCCCTTATTCCACAATCGCGCCGCGCGCCGCCGAGGCGGCGAGGCGGCGATAGGTGCGCAAATAACCCCTGGGCGCATTTTTTTCAACGGGAACGAAGCTTTTTTCGCGTTCGGCCAGTTCGCGATCGTCGACGCGCAGGTGGAGGCTCCGTTTGGGGATGTCGATTTCGATGATGTCGCCGTCGCGAATCAGGGCGAAATTGCCCCCCTCGCGCGCTTCGGGGGAGATGTGCCCCACAAACAATCCACGATTGGAGCCGGAAAACCGGCCGTCGGTGATAAGCGCGCAACTGTTGGCCAAATTCATGCCTTCGAGGTATTTCATGGTCTTGTACATTTCCGGCATGCCGGGGCCGCCCCTGGGTCCCTCGTACATGATAACGAGACAGGTTCCAGGTTTAATCCTTCCTTCCAGAACCGCTTGGTAGGACGCTTCCTCGCCGGTGAAAACCCGGGCGGCGCCGGTATAGCGGAACATGGCGGCCGGGACGGCCGCCGGCTTGATCACGCAGCCCTCGGGGGCGATGTTGCCGCGCAAAATCGCTACGCCCCCCTCTTTGGAAAAAGGATCGCCGGCGGGGCGGATCATGCCCGGATTGGCCGTGCGGGGGAAAAGGGCCAGGTTTTCGCCAAGGCTCCGGCCGGTGACGGTGAGGGCGTCCAGGTTCAACAAGTGCTCCACTTCCTTCAGTACCGCCGGCGAGCCGCCTCCGGCGTGGAAATCGGCCATGTCGAACTCCGAGGCCGGATACACCGAGGCCACCTGCGGCGTCTCCAGGCTGAGCCGGTTGAAACGCTCCAGCGGGAGGTCCCCGAGTCCGGCCTCGTGGTAAATGGCCTGCAGGTGGAGGATGCCGTTGGTCGATCCCCCCATCGCGAGAAGATGCCGGATGGCGTTGTCGAAAGCCCGCGGGGTCAGAATGTCGCGCGAGGTTGTCCCCGCCTTCACCAGCCCGACGATTCGCCTCCCCGTCTCGACTCCGGCCGCCAGGCGCGCCGCCATGATCGCCGGAATGGCTCCGCTTCCCGGAAGGGACAGGCCCAGGCTTTCCGACAGGGCGCACATGGTGTTGGCCGTTCCCAGCATGGCGCAGGAGCCGGGGCAGGGTTCGGCCAGATTTTCTATGCGCTTGAATTCGTCCGCGTCGATGTCCCCTCTTTTCAGCCAGCCGATGGCTTCGGTGACGATATTGCCGTCATAATCCCCGCCCCGGTAACGCGCCGGCAGCATGGGGCCCCCGCTCAGGAAAATGGCCGGCATTTCCAGTCTCGCCGCCGCCATGAGCATGCCCGGCACTATCTTGTCGCAGGAACCGAGCAAAACCAGGCCGTCGAAGCGGTGCGCCCGCACCATGCATTCTATGCTCGAGGCCACCAGATCGCGGACGGGCAGGACATAGCGCATGCCGGAATGGCCTTCGGCGATGCCGTCGCAGGGAGCCACGGTCGAGAATTCCATGGGAGTGCCCCCGGCCTCCGTTATCCCGGCCTTCACCCGCCCGCCAAGTTCGTTCAGGTTGTAATGCCCGGGCGTGGCGTTGCTGTAACTGTTGGCTATGCCGATCACGGGCCGGGCGAGTTCCGCGTCCGTGAAGCCCATGGACTTGTATAAGGCGCGCTTAAGGGCGCCGGCTTCGCCGCGCAAAATGGGATTGAACTGTTCCAAAACGGGCCTCCCGCGCGCAAGAGGATGAAAACCGGATTTCCTTCGCGAGTCGATTCAGAGCGTGTTGTTAAATGCCGTCTCGTCGGGTTATACCGCGTCAAAAGCCGCTTCTCGGATGATTTTTACCCCTGACCGCCGGCCAAAAATCATCCCGCCGGCGACTTTTTCCTTGTCTAACCCGGGCGAT
>JAISYL010000271.1 GCA_031269935.1 Planctomycetota bacterium | reverse complement strand
CGCGCCCGGCGCGCCTTCCCGCCGGGACGCGTTGCCGAAATCGGGGATGCGCTTCATGGCGGGTTGGGACCCGACGCCAAGCAAGGGCGCGGAAATAAATGACTGAATCTTCGATTCGGACCCGGCGGAGCGCTAGTGGGCCTGGCGGGGCAGCCGGGCCAGCCGGCCGCCGGCGTCGAAACGCATGGGCTCCGGCTCGGAAAGCACCTCGAAGCGCCGGTCATCCCGGATCAGCGGCAAATACGGCTCGGAGAGGACGAGATCCCCCAGGGCGAGGGTGTTGGTTATCTGGACGATTTTCGCCCGGGCCGGCTCCACCCCCATGCCGCAGAACACCCCGATTTTTATGGCGTCCAGGTCGGAATTGGCCACCAGGGGGATGCGGGCGCCCTCGATCACCCGCGAGGTGATGCTGTTTATGTAGGTGGCGGCGATATCCAATTGCTTCATGAAATCCACCGTCACCAGGTGGGCCATCCCCAGGCCGATGCCGTTGCCGTGCGAAAGCTCGGAAATGCCCAGCACGGCGATGCGCCGGATGGGAATGACGTCGAACCCCGGTTCGCCCGAGGCCGGATTGCCGACGATGTTCGAGTCCATGCCGGCGCCGCTTACGTCCTTGCCGATTTCCTCGATGACCAGGACGTCTATCGAATCCAGGTGGAATTTGGCCATGACCTCCTTGGACTTGGCCAGGAGGATCTTCTCGCGTTCGAGAATGTCCGGGGTGGGGATGGCCTCGATAATCATGGTCTGGTCGTAGGCGTTTTCCACCACCGCCACTCCGGCGAGGATCTTGCCGGTGGCGAAAAAGACCCTGGCCGCCTCCGGAATCAGCCGGGCGAACGCCGAGAACCCCAAATTGTGGATATAGGTGGCTCCCAGGTGCTTGCCCAGGCCAATCACCAGCATCTTGCTGGGGCCGCTTTCCACCTCCCCCTTGAAATCGGTATGCGGCTTCACCCGGTGAACCGGGAGGATGTAATCGGCCTCGGCCGCGTTCCGGTCGCAGTAGACCGGGACCCCGGAAGGGGTGGTCCCGAGCCGCACCGTGTCCATGCAGGAAAGAATGGGAACCCCCATGCTTTCCTCGGTGATCCCGTAGCCGGCGATGAATTCCCGCTGTCCCTCGGCGGTGGCGCCGGCGTGGCTGCCCATCCCGGGAACGATGAAGGGCCTGGCGCCCCTGCCCTTCAGGCGGTCGGCCACCGCCTTGAGGATCCTGGCTTGATCCGCCACCCCCCGGCTGCCGGCGGTGAGGGCTACCCGCTTGCCCTCGAGGGCCGGCAGGGACAGCTTGTCCATCTGCCCGGCCACCTCCGCCTCGATATCCTCGATTCGATCCCGGGCGAACAGCTGCCGGGCCTTGAAAACCCGGGGCAGATCGAAATCGTCGCCGCCCAATTTGTAATCAATACTATCCGGGAACTGCATGACCATCTCCTTTGCAAGGACTGCCGGCGATCTTCATGATCGCGTTCGTTCGAGTCGGGTGAAGGGGAAAGCGGCGAGGTAGACGCGGATGAGGGTCCTTTCGATTTTCGACGTTATTTTTCCTCGTTTAAGTCTTCCCTATCAGCTTTGTTGCGCAAGATGTGGGAGTTTACAAAAACTCCTACTAGGGCAGCCATAGGAATGGCTCCAAATACAGTTCCGGCGGTCGGATATCCAAGCTCAATTATTCTATATGCGGCGTAAAATCCGATTAGAGTTATTATGAACCCGAATGTAAGTCCAATTATTTCTTGCGGTGATAGGATTCACCTGATGTGATTGCCTCGGCTTACTTTTTTTAGGCTTTCGTCCACTCATTTCTGGTTCGCCAAAACCTTTCGCATATCGTCGCCCATGGCTTGCCAATCGGATGCAATCGCTTTTAGAGCGTGTTGTTAAATGTCGTCTCGTCGGGTTATACTGCGTCAAAAGCCGCTTCTCGGATGATTTTTACCCCTGACTGCCGGCCAAAAATCATCCTGCCAGCGACTTTTTCCTTGTCTAACCCGGGCGATCCGGTATTTAACAACACGCTCTTAAATCGGCATCGTTCGAAGCGATATTATGGCGGTTATAGCAAGTCAACCACGCACCAAAATCAACCACGCGCGCCATGCCCATCGGAAAAGATGGACGGCGAAACGTAACACGCCTTAATATGCGGCGTTTAGTTTTCCTCATTACATCTCCAGTTATGGATCGTTTTTCACAAAATATTCGTGTACAGTGGGACATGAAAATAAATCTCGTTCCCGTCCATCATCCTCTTACAGTATACCCCCTCCCAGGTCTTATCCGCGATTTCGAGTGATTCTCGTCCCGGATGAAAACGCGGACCAGTACAATTTTTCAGGACCATGAGAAATTCCCCGCCGCCCCTCTCCCGCGTCCCGCCGCCTGCCCGTTCCCCTCAAAGCTGTCCTTGTTCGAAGAAGGGACTCCGGGCCGGCTTGGCGAGAAGACCCTTTATCTCGGGATCTAGCTTCAGCAGGGAGATTGACAGACCCGACATTTCCATGGAGGTGGCGAACTCGCCCGCATAGACCCGGAAAATCCCGATTCCGGCCTGGATCAGCCTCTGGTTGACCCGCCGGTAAATGATGTAGAGCTCGTCCAGGGGGGTTCCCCCGAGTCCGTTGATCAGCACCGCCGCCTCGTCGCCGGAAGCCATTTCCAGATCCCGGAGGATGGGATCAAGCATTTCGTCGACCACCCGGTCGGCCGGCTGGAGCTTTCCCCGGCGGATGCCGGGCTCGCCGTGGATGCCCATGCCGATTTCCATCTCGTCCCCGCCGATGGCGAAGCCGGGCTTGCCGACCTCCGGGATGACGCAGGGGGAGAGGGCCACCCCCATGGTGGCGACCCGGCCGCCAACTTTCTCGGCCAGCGCCTTGACCGCCTCGAAATCCGCCCCGGTCTCCGCCAGAGCCCCGGCGCATTTGTAGAGGAAGAAAATGCCGGCCACCCCCCGCCGCTTATGGCGCTCCTCCCGGGGGGCGGAGGCGACGTCGTCGAAACCGCGCACCTCGTCCGCCCGGATGCCCTCCAGTTCCAGCATTTCCCTAGCCATCTCGTAATTCATGATGTCGCCGGTGTAGTTCCCGTAGATGAAAAGCACGCCCTTGCCGGCGTGGACCGCCTTGGCGGTCTCGCACCACTGTTCGGCCGCCGGGGACTGGAAGACCCCGCCGACGGCACAGCCGTCCAGAAGCCCCTCCCCGACATAGCCCAGGAACAGGGGAAGGTGTCCCGAGCCGCCGCCGGTCACCAGCGCCACCTTGTCCCGGCCCGGCCGGGCGCGGACGAGGCAATGCCGGTCGCCGGCCGCGAAGGAAAGCCGATCCGGGTGGGCGGCGAGAATGCCCTCGAGCATTTCCTCCACGTACGCCCCGGGTTCGTTAATGAATTTTTTCATGGCAGCCTCCAAGCTTGGGAAAATTTCATTTGCCGCCGGCCGGGAAAAGCCGGCCCTTGATCAGCGGCCAGGCCAGGGTCAGGACGGTGACGATCAGGAGAACGCAGGACACCGGCCGCTGGACGAAGATGGCGTAGTCACCCTGCGAAATCACCAGGGCCCTCCGGAGGTTGGCCTCCAGCATCCCTCCCAGGAGGAGGCCCAGGATGAAGGGGCCGGGGGCGTAGCCGCAGCGGCGGAAGAGGAATCCGATCAGGCCGGCGGCGAACATCAGGAGGACGTCGAAATAGCTGTTGTTGAGGGCGAAGGAGCCGACCACGCAGAGAACGCAGACCGACACCCAGACGGTACGCTGGTTCACGGCCAGCACCTTGGCCGAGGCCTTGGCGGTTACCAGCCCGATGACCAGGAACAGCAGGTTGGCCAGGAGCATCAGGAGGATGATGTTGATTACGAAGGGCCGGAACTCGGTGAACATCTTGGGACCGGGCTGCATGCCGTACATCATGAGGGAGCCGATAAGCACGGCCGTGGCCGCGTCGCCGGGAATCCCCAGGGTGAGCATGGTGGTGAGCGCCCCCCCCAGCACGCTGTTGTTGGAGACGGTGCTCACCGCCAGGCCCTCCAGCGATCCCTTGCCGTATTCCTCCGGGTGCTTGGACCATTTCCGGGACTGACCCCAGGAAATGATGGAGGCGATGTCCCCCCCGGCCGCCGGTATCGCCCCGACCACGGTCCCGATGGCGGCGCAGATAACGGTAAGCTTGAGCGAGGAGCGAATCTCGCCCCAGTTCGGGATCACCCGCCCGAGCGACAGGTTCACCCGGCGCTGGGAACGCTCCTCCGCCTCCACCGACGGGCGATGCTCGAAAATCTGGTTGAGGACCTCGCCCAAGCCGAACATCCCGATCATCACCGGCAGGAACAGCACCCCGTCTATCAGGTAGACGCTCCCGAGGGTGAAGCGCTTCATGGCCAGCATGGGGTCGATCCCGACGGTCGAGAGGAGAATGCCGGTGAAGCCGGAGATCAGCCCCTTGAGGATGGAGCCGGTGGAGACCGCCGCCATCATGGTCAGCCCGAAAAGGGCCAGGGCGAAATATTCGGTCGCCCCGAAGCCGATGGTGAAGCGAGCCAGGGGAAAGGAAAAAAACATGAGGACCAGGGTGCCGAAAATGCCGCCGAAGGCGGAATAGATGACGTTAATCCCCAGGGCCAGGCCACCCTTCCCCTGCTTGTAGAGGGGATAGCCGTCGAAGGTGGAGGCGATGGAGGCGGGGGTGCCGGGGGTGTTGATGAGAATGGCGGTGATACCCCCGGCGAAAATGGCCGAATTCCACAGGCCGATCAGCATAGCGAAGCCCTTGGTGGGCTCGAACCAGAAGGTCACGGGGGTGAGGATGGCGATGCCCATGGTGGCGGTCAGCCCCGGCAGGGCGCCGATGACGCCGCCGCCGACGACGCCCAGGGTCAGGAACAGGAAGACGCCGGGGTCCAGGACGTTCCAGACGCCGTTAAGCCAGTCCGCCATGTTGGAGGCCTCCAGAACGGAACTACAGGGTGAACTGGATGTAGAGGAAGCGCGCGAAAAACAGGTGGATAAGGCCCACCAGGAGCAGGGAAAACACTAGGTTGAAAAGCTTTCCGCGCCCGTAGAAGTGATTCATCGCCAGGCAGAACAGCAAGGCCGCCGCCTCGAAAAAGATCAGCCGCCAGAGAACCAGGAGGCCAACCAGGGCGGCGATGGTGACGAAAAGCGCCCTGGGGTTGTCCCGCTGCTCATCCGCCAGGGCGAAGGAGGGTTTACCTTCCCCCTTCCCCTTCAACCAGAGGACCACCTGGGCGGAATTCAACCCCAGGACAATCAGCCCGATTATGAAGGGGAAGAATCCCGCCCCGGGAACGCCGTCCGAGGTCCGCGAGGAAATCCCGAACCGCCAGGCCCCGATCATGAATATCGCCGCCACGGCCATGAAGGCGCCGGCCGAAGCGAGGTCGGTTTTATGCATGTTCCCGACTCCCCGCTATTTCTGGGCGATGCCGAGCTTGGGAATCATTTCGTCGTAGAACGCCAACTGCTCCTTGGCGAAGGCGGTCATTCCGGCGGCGTCCAGATAGGAATGATCGAAGCCGCGTTCCTTGAAGAATTTTTTCACCTCGTCCGAGTTGATGGCCTGGGCGGCCGCCTTCTCCAGGACGGCGATGATTTCCGGAGGGGTGTTCCGGGGAGCGGCGAAGGCGCCCCAGCCCAGCACCTTGATGTTGTCGTAGCCGAGCTCGGCGGCGGTCTTGACCTCGGGAACCACCCCGGAGCGTTTTTCCCCGAGAATGGCCAGGACCTTGAATTCGCCGGAGTCCACCCCGGCCTGCACCTCGGAGGGGCTGACGGTGACGGCGTCGATATTGGCGCCCATGAGCGCGGCCACTGCGGGGGCGCCGCCCTCGAAGGGCACATGGGTCAAGCTAACCCCGGTCGCGGTCTCGATGGCGGCGGCGGCGATGTGCCAGATGGAGCCGGTCCCGGAATTGCCGACCCGAATCGCCCGGGGATTGGCCTTGGCGTGGGCCACGAATTCGTCGAAGGTGTTCCAGGGCGCCTCCTTGCGGACGGTGAGGGCGGCGGGGATGGTCATGGCCCGGCCGAAGAAGGCGAAATCGTTGGAGGAAATGTCGGTGATCCCGAGGGACCGGATCATGACCGACTCCACCGGGATGTAACACAGGTTGTAACCGTCCGGAGCCCGGTTCTTGACGTATTCCATCCCGATGGAACAGGAGGCGCCCGGGCGGTTGGCGACCAGGAAGGGAACGTTGAGGATTTTTTCCATCTGGGAAGTGAAGATGCGGGTGGTCATGTCGGACGCACCGCCGGGAGCGGCGGGGACGGTGATGGCGATTTGCCTGGCCGGATACTGGCCGGCCGCCGCCATCCCCGCGATCAGCGCCAGGGCCGGCGCCAGAATGAGAAATCTCTTCATGATTTTTCCTCCGCGTTGAAACTGGACAGTCGGGGCCTACGAGCCCCGGGGATTGTCGCCATCCGCGACCGGACCCGCCCGCCCGCCCTCCAGGCGGGCGAGCCGCGCCTCCAATTCCTTCACCGTCCGGCGCAACCGGCCGAGGGCCTTGAGGTTGCGGGCCTCCTCCAGGTGTTCCCGCATGGGCTTGGCGGGGGAATCGATCCAGACCAGCCCCTCCCGTCCCACCCCAGCCTCCCGCCCGGGAATGGACTTGGAAATCGCCGCCTGGCCGACAATGGTCAATCCGTCCCCCAGGCGGATATGGCCCACCGCCGCCGACTGGCCCCCCATCTGGACCCCGGCGCCCACCCGGGCCGATCCGGCGATGCCCACCTGGGCGGCGAAGGCGCAATGGGGCCCGAGGCGGACATTGTGGGCGATTTGCACCAGGTTGTCCAGCTTGGTCCCCCGGCCTATCCGGGTTTCCCCGAAGCGGGCGCGATCCACGCAGGAATTGGCCCCGATTTCCACCTCGTCCTCGATCACCACGGTTCCCACCTGGGGAATCTTGAAATATCCCTCCCCGGTCCAGGCGTAGCCGAAGCCGTCGGATCCGATCACCGCCCCGGCCTGGAAAATGCACCGGCTACCCACCGTCACCCCGCGGCAAATCCTGACCCCGGGATAGAGCAGGCAGTCGGATCCCAGCCGGGCTCCGGCCCCCACATAGGTCTGGGGAAAAAGAACCGTCCGATCACCCAGGACGGCGCCGTCCTCGACCACCGCCCCGGCGCCCACGGACACCTCCCGGCCCAAAACCGCTCCCGGCGACACCGTGGCGGCCGGATGAACGCCGGGCGGAGGCGGAGGCGGAGCCAGGATCAGGGCGGCCCGGGCGAAGGCGAGATCGGGATTGGCGGCCTGGAGCAGGGCGGCGGCGGTCTCCGCCCCGGCCAAGTCCGGGCCGACAATCACCGCCTCGGCCCGGCTGGCGGCCAAAAGCTTCCGGTAGGCCGGGTTGGCGAGAAAGGAAAGATCCCCCGGCCCGGCCTCCTCCAGCCCGGCCAACCGGCCCACCTTGGCCCCGGGATCCCCTTTCAGAATAACCGCTTCCAGTTGTTGGGCCAGGAGGCCCAAAGGAATCTCGGGCATGGATTCGGCTTTCCGGCTGCCGGCCGAAGTCCCCGGCCGGGAATTCCCGCCCCGAATTCAGAGGGGATTTTTCTGGGGATCCTGCTGGTATTTGAGATAGCGCTGGTTCATGAGTTCGGTTATGGCCTGGGTGAGGTTGGCCCGGTCGTGCACGTATTGGATGCGCCGCATGAGTATTTCCTGCTGGATGGCCATCGGGTCCTGGGCCTTGATCGCGTCCTCGGAAATGGCCGGATCGGGGGCGGCGATAATCATGTCGTATTGGTAATATTCGGCCAGGATCCGGCAGGAGCGCTGGAAGGCGTTGTAGACGTTGACCCAGAAGGCGGCCTCCTCGTTTTTCACCCGCTTGCCGAAATCCTCCTGCATGGCCTGGATTTCCACCTTGGCGGCTTCAATCTCCATCATGGATTTCCGCCACTGGGCGGTTCCCGGAGGCTTCAGCGGGTTGTTCTGGAGCGCCCGCTCCAGTTCCTCCACCCGCTTCATTTCATCCTCGATGCGGTTCTGCTCCGGGGTGAAGGCGGCCTTGATCCTCTCCTCGGTGTCGCGGGCGTAATTGTAGTTCTTGAACACCTGTTGCATGAAAACGATGCCTATGCGCCGGGTTTCCGGGGCTTGCGGCGCCTCGCCGGCGGCCAGGCCCGGGAACAGGCAAAGCAGCCAAGCCGAACAGGACGCAACCGCCCGCCAGGGGAATTTCCTCATCATGGGTCTCCTGAAAAACGCCATTCCTCCATTTGGAAACCGATTATAGTATTTACCCGCGCCGGCAAAGCAAGCAAAAAGCCTGGCCGGAAAGCTCTGGAGGGGCGCCAAACTTTTTCCTTCGCCGAAAGGCGGGGCCGGGGGATTTTCCGGAGGCCGGCGGAGGGAATTTTTCCGGCCTTCGCCCCGCCCGGAAAGGAAGGGGGCGGGGACGCTTTTCCCTTGACAGGCGGGTTCGCTCAATTAGAGTTGAAAGCGGGCCGGCGGAGGATTCCCCATGCGCAATCTCATTTTGATCCTGGCGTTGATCGCAACCGCCGGTCTCCCGCTCCGGCCGTCCTTCGGGGGCGAAGCCATTCCGGCGGCGGAGAGGGCGGAGATCCCGGAGAAAGCGCCGCCCGACGCCGCCACCGGAGCCTCGCCCGACGCCGCCACCGGAGCCTCGCCCGATGCCGCCACCGGAGCCAGCCAGGCGGCGGAGCCGTCCGATCTCGAAGAGGAAATCGGGGAATTCGATCCCTTCGGGGGATGAAAGAGGGGCGGTCCCATGCATTTCCGGCGGGAGGGAATATTCTCGCCTCAGCCCGACATCACGTCCCTAAGGATTTCCGCCACGGTGGGATGGGGGAAAACCAGTTCCCGGATGTCCCCGGCCCGCATTTCATTTTCTATCATGACGGCGGCGGCGCCGATCATTTCGGAGGCGTAGGGGCCAATCACCTGCATTCCCAGGAGGACGTCGCTCCGGCCCAGGACCGCCTTGACGAATCCCCGCTCCCCCTCGGTTTCGGCGAGGAAGCGGCCGGAGGCGGCCAGGGGCATTTTCACCGCCCGGCCGAAAATCCCCCGGGCCTCGGCCCCTTCCCGGGTCAGGCCGACCGTGGCGATTTCGGGATCCCCGTAAACCACCGCGGGAATGGCGCTTTCCCGGCAGACGGCCGGTTTGCCGGACAGGTTTTCCACCGCGACCAGCCCCTGGCGGGAGGCGAAATGGGCCAGGGGGAATTTCCCGGTTACGTCCCCGGCGGCGTAGACCCCGGGGAGGCTGGTTTCGGCCCGATCATTCACCCGAATCCCCTCCCGGCCCACGTCAAGGTTCAGGTTTTCCAGGCCGAAGCCCCCCAGGATCGGAACCCTTCCCGCCGCCAGCAAAATCCGCTCCCCCGCGACCGATCGGGCCCGGCCCTGGCTGTCGGTGAAGAAAACCTCCCCCCCCTCCAAGCGGTCCACCCTGGCATCCAGGTGGATCTCCGTCCCCCGGGACTCGAGTTTCCGCTGCAGGGCCTGGGCCAATTCCGAATCCAGGTTGCCGCAAAGGCGGGGAAGCATTTCGACAATCGCGGCCTTGATCCCCAGGAGAGAATGGAAGCAGGCGAATTCCGTGCCGATGACCCCTCCCCCGATCACGACCAGGCTGGCGGCCGGCCGGGACAGTTCCAGGAGGCCGGTGGAATCGACGACCGCCGGATTGTCCCGGACCCCGGGGATGGGGGGCCAAGCCGGGGCGGAGCCGGTGGCGATCAGCAAATTGTCGCCCTCGTAAACCTTGTCCCCGACCCGGACCCGGTTCTTGTCGAGGATTTCCCCCTCCCCCGCCGCCAGTTCGACCCGGCGTTTCCGGAGCAGCCCGGCAATCCCGCCCCCCAGGGTCTCCTTCAGCTTGTCGGTCCGCTCCTTGAGCCTTCCGTAATCGAAGGCCGCCTCCCGGACCGTCACCCCGAAAGCCTGGGAATTCAGGGCGTGATGATAGAGCTTGGCGGCGTGGAGATAGGCCTTGGTGGGCACGCAGCCCCGGTTGAGGCAGGTTCCCCCCAGGCGGTCCCTCTCGACCAGGACGACGCTCTTCCCCAGCCGGGCGGCGTGTTCGGCCGCCACGTATCCGGCCGGCCCGCCTCCCAGAACGATCAAATCAGGCATGGACCCGCTCCCTTTCCTTGCGCATTTCCAGGCACCTCGGACCCCCGGGCGCCTGGATTACCCTCCCGGTCTCCCGAAAGCCCAGTTTGCGGTAGATATAAAGGTTCTCCTCGCTTTTTTCCCCGCAGTCGAGGATGAAGAAGCCGGCCCGGGGATTGGCCTCCTCCGCCGCCCGGACCAGGCGCTGGCCGAGACCGCCCCCCTGGAGATCGGGATCGACCGAAAGGCGGTACAGGTGGATGCCGTCCTCCCCCCGCCTTTCCAGGCGGATGGAACCGGCAATCCGCCCGTCCACCTCGGCCACCAGCAGCCAGCGGCCCTCCCCCAGTTCGCCCGCCAGGCTTTCTGGAGTTTCCCGGAGGGGGGACAAATCGGGCCCGTAGAGGGGAACCTCCTTCCCCGCGTAGGCCCGCCGCTGGATGGACAGCACGGCCTGATAATCCTCCGGACCTCCCGGCCGCAGGATCGGTTCCCCCGCCGGCTTGGGCCGGACCGGGGTCACCGCGCCCCCCGCAAGGCCAGGGACGCCTGGACATTCTCGATTCCCCGGACCAGTTCCCGGAGAAAGCGGGCCGCCGGGGCGCCGTCGACCAGTTGGTGGTCGATGGTCAGGGACAGCCCGATCCTGGGCTTCAGGACCAGGCCGCCGCCCTCGCCCGGGGCGGGAACCCGGCCAACCGCGCAAATCCCCAGAATCGCCGCCTGGGGGGAATTTATTATGGGAGTGAAACGCTCCACCCCCAAGCCGCCCAGATTGGACACGGTGAAGGTCCCCCCGGCCAGGAGATCGGGGTTGATCGACCCCTTCCGGCAGTCGTCCGCCAGCTTGGCCAGGGCGAGGGACAGGCCGGAGAGCGACAGGCGGTGGGCGTCGGCCACCACCGGCACCAGGAGGCCGCGGGGAGTGTCGACCGCGACGGCCAGGTTGACCCGCGTCCGCCGGAGAATGACCCCGCCGGCCCGGTCGAAGGTCGCGTTCACCTCGGGAAAGCCCGTAAGCGTCCTGGCCGTCACCCAGCAAAGGAGGTCGTTAAGGGTGATCCGGGGCAGTCCCGCCGCCTCGCCGTGTTCCTTGAAGAACTGGTGCTGGGCCAAAAGGCCCGAGGCGTCGGCCGAGGAATCGAGGGTCAACTGGGCGTGCTCCTCCAGCGACTGGCGCATGCGATCCCCGACCAGCTTCCGAACCCCCTTGTAGGGAACGGCCTCGGCCTCGGCCTCCTCCCCTCCGGACGCCGGCGGAACCTCGGCCCCGGGAGCCGCCAAATCCCGGGCGAGATAGAGGCCGCCGATGCCGGAGGGCGGCCCGGCGATCCGGCCCCCGGCCGCCATGATTTCCCCGGCCAGCCGGCTCGTCCTCGCCGCCAGGCCGCTCTCGGCCGCGGCCCGGACATCCCGGGAGGTTACCCGGCCGCCCGGACCCGAGCCGGGAAGCCGGGAAGCCTCCACCCCCAATTTTTCCGCAAGTTTGCGCCCGCGCGGGGAGATCGGGGCGCCCCCGGCCGCCGGGACTCCGGAAGGGGCTCCAATTCCGGCCGGGGTGGCGGGGCCGGGAGGAGGCGGGGCCGGGGCGGCGGGTTCGGGAACGGGGGCGGGGGAAGCCGGCCGGCCCGGATCCTCGCCGGGGCCGCCGATGATGGCGATGTCGGAAAGCACCGGAACCAGGTCGCCCGCCCGAACCAGCAGTTTCAACACGGTTCCCGCTTCGGGCGCCGGGATTTCGAAAGACGCCTTGTCGGTCTCGATGGCGCAAAGGACATCCCCCGCCTCGACCCGATCCCCCTCCCCGACCTTCCATTCGACCAGCAGGCATTCAACCACGGTATTGCCCTGCTTGGGCATTTGCACGGACACCGCCATGCCTGTTCCCCCTGGAATTGGTGGACAAACCGCCGGAAAACCGTCCGCGGCCGATGGAGGCGAAGCCCGCCCCGCCGTCGCGAAAAAAACTTCCTCCCCAATAAAAGCGGTTGTCCGCGTTTACGCAAGTTTTTTCCGCCCCGGCGATTGAAAACCGACCCGGCCGGAAACTCCGCCGGCCGGGATCGCAACCCGGGCGAACCCCGGGGAAAACGAGGCGGGCGATTCCCCCGGCGTCCCGCTTGTCCGTCCTTGGGGCTCGTCCAAAAATAACTTAGAGCGTGTTGTTAAATGCCGTCTCGTCGGGTTATACCGCGTCAAAAGCCGCTTCTCGGATGATTTTTACCCCTGACCGCCGGCCAAAAATCATCCTGCCAGCGACTTTTTCCTTGT
>JAISYL010000070.1 GCA_031269935.1 Planctomycetota bacterium | reverse complement strand
ACCTCCTGAAGCAAGGAACTCGAATCAAACGCGGAATAAAGACCAGACGCAAAGTGGCCGGATGGGATGAAAACTATCTCCTCGAACTCCTCAAAGGAAATTTTCATGCGTAGGCCCTGCGCCAAGCCTGGATCTTCGAATTTATCGTTTGACAAAGTTGAAACGAGGGTATAAAATATTTCATTGTCTTATCACTGAAAACGTTATCACCATGACGCATTTTTTATACCTAATTGATTGTCGGGAGAATACATGTGATAATCCCCGGTGGCTGTGGTACAGCAGCCATCCGCGCGCCCATATGAGAGCCATAACTGGATTTTTTGATATTTTGATATAAATTGTAAACGTTATCATAACGAGGAGGGAGATTGCGATGAGCGATACGATTAAGGTCGGCGTCATCGGACTGGGGGCGATTGCCCATGTGGCCGAGCTTCCCGCCCTGTCGGAAATCCCTGGGGTTAGGATAGTGGCCGGCTTCTCCCGCACGGAGGATAAACGGCAAAAGGCTGCCGCCAAGTTCAACATAGAAAAGCTCTGCCCCTCCTTCGATGAATTCATGAAAGTGGACATGGACTGCGCCTTCGTCCTCACCCCAAAGGAGAATCATACCGAGTATGTCCTGCCTCTGCTGGACGCGGGCAAGCACGTTTTTCTCGAAAAGCCGCTCGCTCTCACCCTGGGAGAGGGTAGGCGGATGGTCGCCAAGGCGGAGGAGAAGACACGCCTGTTCATGGTCGCCTTCAACCGCCGTTACGCCCCCGTCTATCGTAAAGCCAAGGAAGCCTTCGCCGGCAGGCGCCTTGACGTCTGCGTGGCCGGCAAGGGCCGCAATGGATCGGAATACCGCGCCACCCTGGAAAATGCCATCCACATGGTGGATCTGATGCGTTTCTTCTGCGGCGAGGCGATCAAAGTGCAAGCTTACAGTCAGTACACCGACATTGACCGCGAGAACGTCTGTACTGCCCATATCCGCTTCGATTCCGGCGCTATCGGGATCCTTGTGGCCGCCCGTACCGCCGGCCAGTGGTACGAGACGATGGATCTGTACGGCGGCGGCCAGACAGTCCGAGTCAACAGTCCCGACGACGTCACTATCGTCAATCCCGAGACCGAGGTGAAAACCATCATGACCCCGCTCGCCATGGGGTGGGCCAATGTGGCGGACAAGATGGGATTCAAGCGGGAGGTGGAGCATTTCATCGACTGCGCAAGGACGGGCAAGCAACCGCTGACCAACGGCGCCGACGCGCTCAAGACGCACGAATTGGTCGATGCCATCCTGCGTGAGGCCGGGTTGCCTGGCATCGGTTAAGGCTCGTCCATAAATAACTTATACATGTTTATACTGCGTCACCAACGTCGTTCTCGTAAATTTTTGCCCAACCACGGGCGAAAATTTACCGCCGCGACTCGGTTCCTTGTCTAAACATGTATAAGTTATTTATGGACAGACTCATAGGGGAGGGTAAACCGAGGCGGGTGGGAATTCGGAACGAGGGGATTTTCGGCAATTCGGGAAAAAACCATGAAAATTGCGGGTCATACGATGGGGACGCCGGAATACAGCCTGCCCGAGGCGGCGCGGTTGTTCCGCGAGATTGGGATGGATGGCATCGAAATCGTCGTGGAGGACGGGTACAAAAGCGCACTGCCACAGACCGCCGACCTGGCCGCCGCCGAGGAAACCGCGGCATTGCTGGCCGATCTCAGGCTGGAAACGTGCTGTCTCACACCCTATGTCAGCGACTTCAACTCCCTCGATTCGGCCAAGCGCGCCAAGGCGGAAAGCGATCTGCGGATTGTACTCCAATACGCCCGCATTCTCCGCAGCCCAGCCATCAGGATCTACGGCGGCACCCTTATCGCGGGCGACACCGGCGGGTATGATCAAAAACTGGACAATCTGATCGATTCCATGCGCCGCATGGGCGACGAGGCGGCGGCGGCCGGCGCCACACTGGCGCTGGAAAACCATTTCAGCACCATGACCGTTTCCGCCACGGCAACCGCCATGATTGTGAAAAAAATCGACCATCCCGCCGTCGGCGCCCTCTACGATCAGGCCAACCTCACCTTTGGCCAGGAGGAGGACTGGCAAACGGCCATGGATCTGCAAAAAAACTTAATTCGGCACGTCCATGTCAAGGATCTGGTGTTCAAGAAACCGGGCGCCAGGTTCGTCGCCACCCGCGTCTCCGACGTAAACAAGGAGGATCGCGCCATCGCCAGCCGCATCCCCGGGACAGGCGTCGTGCCCTGGCCGCGCATCCTGGACCGCCTGACGCGCGAGGAAGGATACGAGGGCTGGCTTTCGCTCGAATACGAAAGACGTTGGCACCCGGAGGACATTCCCGACGCCAGCCTCGGCATGCGCCAGGGCTGCGCCTACGTGAGGGGGATTCTCGACACCCTTGCCATGATCGCCTCCGCGACATGACTCGTCCGGCCAGGGAAAAGGCTTTCGCCATGATTACCGTGAAGGATGTAGCCAAGGCCGCCGGTGTTTCCATCGCCACCGTGTCGAGGGTGGCGCGTAACGAGGATATCGTCAAGCCAACAATGCGCGAACATGTCCGGCGGGTGATCAAGGAGTTGAACTACCAACCGAACGCCTTGGCCCGGCAGATGCGGGCACAGTCCACCCGCACCGTGGTTATCATAGTCCCCGATATCGGCAACACTTTTTTCCACGAAATCCTGGTCGGCATCCAGACCTGCGCCGAGGAGAACGGTTATCAGACCCTCATCGCCAACATGGACAACAAGCAGGACATCGAGAACCGCTACTTCAACGCCCTGCTGCAGCGGCAGATGGACGGGGTGATTTCCCTCTCCGCCAATGCGGCTAGGAACCTGATGGAACGCATCGCCAAACGGTACCCGATCGTCATCGCCTGTCAGTATCTGGACAACAAGCGCATCCCCAACATCACCATCGACAACCTCGGGGCCGCCAAGTATGTCACCGAGTACCTGATTGGACTTGGACACCGGCGCATCGCCCATCTGACCAGCGATCCAGAAAAACTGCTATACCGCGACCGTCTCGCCGGCTACAAGGCGGCGCTTTCCGAGCACGGCATCGGCCTGGATCGGAAGATCATCCGCGGCGACAAACCGTCATTCGAGGGCGGCTTCCGGCAAATGAACGAATTGCTGCGCCTGACCAAGTCGGTCACCGCCGTGTTCGCCGCCGGCGACACCATGGCCATAGGCGCCATAAAAGCGTTGCAGAAGGCGGGCAAGCGCGTTCCCGGCGACGTCTCGGTGGCGGGGTTCGACGACATCGAATTCTCATCCATTTTCGAACCGTCCCTCACCACTATCCGCCAGCCGAAATACTCCATTGGCTACAGCGCCATGGGCAAACTCATCAAGCTGATGAACGGCCGCAAGCTCGACATGTCCCAGGAGATTCTTGATTTCGAACTGATCGTGCGCGACAGTTGCGGGGCGAGAAAGAGGTGATGCCGAACAATCCCGCGGACATTTGGCTTGAACGGGAAACGTGGCGGGATTCTTCAGGAGAACGGAATGAAATGCAAAGGTTTGGTCGCGATTGACAAGGGTCTAGTCGAAATGACCGAGGTGGAAGCGCCGGAGCCGGGATCGGGCGAAGTGCGCATCCGCATGGCGACGACGCTGGTCAGCACCGGCACCGAACGGGCCTGGGTGATGGGCTATCCCAACGCCGTTCCCACTTTTCCGCACGTTCCAGGATATTGCTGCGCCGGCTGGGTGGACAAGTGCGGCGAAGGGGTTGCCGGCTTGGCGCCGGGCGACAGAATAGCCTGCTACGGGCTGGACGTCGGTCACCGCGAGATCGGCAATGTCAAGGCGCACTGGACGGCCAAGGTGCCGGACGGGGTATCGTTCGAACAGGCCGCCTTCACCAGTTTGGCTCAAACATCGCTGCAGGGCGTGCGCAAATGCCGCATCGAATTGGGCGAAAGCGTCGTCTCGCTTGGTCTTGGCATCGTCGGTCTGCTAGCCCTGCAGTTCGCCCACGCGAACGGCGCCGCCCCGGCCATCGGCATTGACCGCAACGCCAAGCGCCGGGACATAGCCAAGCGCTGTGGCGCCGCCCTCGCCATTGATAACGGCGCCGGCGGCTGGGAGAAAATTCTTCTCGACGCGACCGATGGCAAAGGCCCGGCGGTGGTCATAGACAACACGGGCGTCCCGGCCGCGACCAACGCCGCCTGCGCCATGGCGGCGGACTACGCCCGCATCTGCATTCTGGGCTGCCCGCGCGGCACCACCGACTTCAACTTCTACCGGGACGTGCAGAAGAAATCCATTACTGTCATAGGTGCGCACGCGGTCGATTCGGTTCCAATCGGGCGGAGCCATCCCTGTCACTGGACCTACCTCGACGACGCCCGGACCTACTACCGCCTGCTCCTGGACGGCCGGTTCACGGTAGAACCGATCATCGACAAGCGGGTGGACAAAGCGGATTCGGCCAAGGCCTACGCGGATCGGCTTGAAAATGATTTCGAATCGCTCGGCATGTTGATTAAGTGGGAATAATCGGACGACTCCCGGCGCGAATTTTGCAAAATCCGTTTGACTAGGATCCCCGCCGTGATATTATAATGACCTGTGGTATGCCATGGACTGGAATCGCTTTCCGACTCTCACCGCTGCCTATGCCCTTTTACGGCTCGTATGACAATCTAACGCTCCGGCGAGGCGCCCGTTTTTTTGCGGATAAAATGACAACGTTTACAATTCAAGCGCCGCCAGTCCGCCATTTTGTAAACGTTATCATGGTTGACTTCATACGAAGGGAGGCGTCGTGAGGAAAGCCCTCGGATTCATCGACACGGCCATGGCCTGGGTCGAGGATGTCGGCTGCACCGCCATCTACGCGGCCATTGTCTGCATCGTGGTGACCCACGTGTTTTTCCGCTACGCCCTGTTCAGCGGCCTGCTGTGGTCGGACGAACTAGTCCAGATCCTTCTGGTCTACATGGTCATGTTCGGCAGCGCCCGCGCCATCCGCACCAATGGGCACACCGAGTTGAATTCGCTCGCCAACAAGTTGCCGGAAAAGCCACGCTGGGTTCTGCGTTCCCTTATCGCGCTGGCCTGCGTCGCCTTCTTCATCATGTTCTTCGTCGGCGCCGTGGATCACGTCCAGAACGCCGGAAGGCTTCGTACCGTCATCCTGCGCATCCCCAGAATGTACTGCTACATGTCCATGCCAGCCGGGGCTGCGCTCATGCTCTACGAGTTCATCAAAACCGTCAAACGCCGGGTGATCCATGACCCCAAAGAGGATGAAATCGTGATTGAACGCGACAATTCGGAGGCCGCGCAATGAACAACTACCTCATCGTTTCCCTTGTCGCCTTGGTGTTCGCCGTCATCCTGGTCGGAGTGCCCGTCTATGTCAGTCTCGGTTTGGTCGGCCTGTGCAGCCTGGCGGTCCACGCCGAAGTTTCAGGCACGCCCATGGCTTGGATTGTACTCCCGCAGTCAATCTACAACGGCATCGGCTATTCGCCCCTCCTCGCCATTCCCTTCTACATGCTGGCGGGCGAGATCATGAATCGAGGCAAGATCACCGACAAACTGGTGGATTTCGCCCTGCTTATCATTGGCCGAATGCCGGCCAGCCTGGCTCAGGCCAACATCGTCGCCAGCATGTTCTTCGGCGGCATAACCGGCAGCGCCCAGGCCGACACCTCCTGCATCGGCGGCATCCTCATTCCGGCCATGATCAAGGACGGCTACACCCCCGAAGTCTCCGTCGGCGTCACCGCCTCGTCCTCCACCTGCGGCCCGATCATTCCGCCCAGCATCATGATGGTGGTGTACGGCGTCACCGTCGGCGCCTCCATCGGCGCCCTGTTCATGGGCGGGGTCATTCCCGGCCTCATGATCGGTTTCGGCCTCATGGGCATGGTGGCGATTATGGACAAGTTCCACCATTATCCGCGCCGCACCGGAACCATTCCCTGGGCTCGGAAGAAAAGCATCATCATCTCGGCCGTCCTGCCGCTGGGCATGCCCGTCATCATCGTCGGCGGCATCATGTCCGGAGTATTCACCCCAACCGAAGCGGGCGCCGCCGCCGTGGTGTACAGCCTCATCGTCAGCCTGTTCGTCAGCCGTACCCTCCGCTTCCGCGACATCCCCGGCATGCTGCGGACCGCCGCCACCCTGTCGTCCACCGTGCTGATGATCATCAGTTGCGCCCGCATCTTCAGCTACGGCCTCACCGCCCTGCAGGTGTCGGTCATCGTGGGCGATCTGATTTTGTCCATCACCCGGTCGCCGTGGGTCTTCCTATTGCTGGTGAACCTGCTGCTGCTCCTGGTCGGCATGTTCATGGACGGCGCCGCCGCCGTCATAGTCCTGGCGCCCATCCTTACGCCCATCGCCCAGAACATGGGCATTAGCCAGATTCACTTCGGCCTAGTCATGGTGCTCAATCTGGTCATCGGCGCCGGCACCCCGCCCCTAGGCGTTTGCCTGTTTATCGCCTGTAAAATCGCCGACATTTCGGTCGAGCGTGGCGTGCGGGGGATTCTGCCCTACGTCATGACAGAAATCGCCATCCTTTTCGTGGTCACCTATATTCCTTCGCTCGTGACTTATGTTCCCATCCTACTGGGATATGCGGTTTAACCGAATGCCCGCCGGGCTTCGCTGAAAGAAGGATGGTTTCATGAAAACGCCGTTGTGAACCGGCATTTCCATTCTGGAGGAAACAAATATGACAAAGTCAGGAAGAACCGCGTTTCTCTGTGCCGCCCTGCTGTCCCTTTTCTGCCTAGGCGCGCTCCCGGCCGGCGAAAAGCGTCCTGTCGTCCTCAAGTATTCGGCCACCTGTCCGTCCCAAGGCATTCTTGCCGACGGTTGCCGCGCCCTCGGCCGCCTCATCAAAGAGGAATCGCAGGGGAGGCTGGTGTCGGAATTCTATCCCAGCGCCCAACTGGGTGATAAAATCGCCTCCATGGAGGGTCTGGCCGCAGGCACCATCGAAATGATGGAATGCGCCTCGACCGACTTGAACAACTACGATCCATTTTGGTCCGTCCTCTCTCTTCCCTATCTGTGGGACAGCCCGGAACAAGCAATCAAGACCCTGACCGATCCCGAGGTGCGCGGGGTACTCGAGGCCAACGCGGCCGACATAGGTTTTGTCGTCATCGCCTGGTACAAACTGGGCGCTCGCAGCGTCATCAACACGCTCCGCCCCGTGTACACCCCGGCCGACATGAACGGCCTCCGCATCCGGGTCATGGAGGATCCGGTCCAGGCCGCCACCATCAACGCCATGGGCGGCAGCGCCACTCCCATGCCCTGGAGCGAAGTCTACACCGCCCTGCAGCAAGGGACCATCCAGGGTCTGGAGAACACCGAACCGGTCATCACCGGCGCGGCCATGCAGGAAGTGGCCAAATTCATGTCTTTCACCCAGCAGTTCTCCATACCCGACGTCACCCTGGTGAGCAGACGCATTTTCGACCGCCTGCCGAAGGAGGATCAAAATGCCCTGCGTGAAGCGGGCCGAAAGGTCATGATTGAATGGGACGAGAAGATTTTCGGCCCCGCCATGGACCAAGCCATCAAAAACATGGAGGCGGCCGGTGTCAAATTCAACGAGGTGGACAAGCCCGCCTTCGCCAGGGCGGTGCGGCCGGTGGTGGACAACTTCCTCAAGACCGCCAACGCCGAACAGAAGGCGCTGTACGACCTGCTGGCCAAGATCAAGGCCAAGTATTGATCCGGGAATTCCGGATGCGTTGCCAGTCGCGCCTGCGGCGGATATCAACGGTTGCACGGTTGCATTGTCGCCCACCGTGACCGCGAACGTGGAATTGTTTAATTGGAGGATATTGACATGTTGCGCAAAATAGCCCTTTCTTGTGCGGTAGCCGGTCTCGTATGTATGTTTTTGTTACAGATCCGGCCGGCAGACGCCGGCGAGATCAAGCCGATAGTCCTCAAATATTCGGTCACCTTCCCCGCCACCGGCACCCAGGCCGACGGCGCCAAGAAGTTGGGAGAACTCATCAAGGAATGTTCGGACGGGCGCATGGTCATGGAATTCTACCCCAGTTCGCAATTGGGCGATAAAATCGCCTCCATGGAGGGTCTCATCGCCGGCACTCTCGAAATGACGGAAACCGCCGCCACCGATTTGTCCAACTACAGCCCGGTGTGGTCGGTTCTCTCCCTCCCTTACCTATGGGACAATCCGAAACAGGCAATCGGCACCCTCACCGATCTGGAAGTGCGCGCCGTTCTTGAGGCCGACGCGGCAGATCTCGGCTTCATTGTCATTTCCTGGTGCAATCTCGGCTCGCGCAGCGTCCTGAACACCCAGCGCCCGGTCAACACCCCTGCCGACATGAAGGGCATGCGTATCCGCGTCATGGAGGATCCCGTCCTCGCCGGCACTCTCAACGCCATGGGCGGCAGCGCCACTCCCATGCCGTGGAGCGAGGTCTACACCGCCCTGCAGCAGGGAACGATTCAGGGTCTGGAGAATTCCGCCCCGGTCATCCTCGCCAACGGCATGGAGGAGGTCGCCAAATTCTACTCGTTGACCGAGCAGTTCATGATTCCGGATCCCACCTTCGTCAGCAAACTTTTCTTCAACCGCCTGTCCAGGGAGAATCAGGAGGCGCTGCTCGAAGCCGGCCGCAAGTTCTCCGACGCGTGGAACAATGACATTTGGGCCAACGCAATGGCCCGGGCCATGAACACCATGAGGGAAAAAGGAGTCCGGATTAACGAGGTGGACAAGCCCGCCTTCGTCAAGGCGGTGCGGCCGGTGATCGACGGTTTCCTCAAGTCGGCCGACAAGGAACAGAAGAAATTATACGATTTGCTGATCAAGGTCCGCGTCAAGTACTAGGGGAGGACTCATAGTGGACTTTTAACGCGGCCGAGCGATGTCGTGTCGCGCTAAAAGTCCACTTGGAAAAGAACGACATGAAATGCATACGCGATCTCCGGCTGGCCTTCATCGGCGTCAGCCATTGGCATGTGCCGCTTTATCTGTACCAGGCGGAAAGCGATGGCCTGTCCATAGTGGCGGCGAGCGATCCGGATCGGGGTATCGTCGATCGATTCGCCCATGAGCGCCGCTGCGCCGCCTACGCCGATCACCTGCGCCTTCTCGACGAAGTCAAGCTCGACTTCGTTTTCGCTTTCGCCCCGCACGATCAAATGGTCGAACTGGCCCTTGAACTCATCCGGCGCGGTATCCCCTTCGCCATCGAAAAGCCCCTCGGCCTGAACACCGAAGACGTCGCCGCGGTGCGGGCGGCGGCGGAAAAAGTCGGCGTTTTCTGCGCCATTCCGTTCATTTGGCGCTACAGCGGATTTGTCGCCGACTTCAAGCAGTCGGTACGTCCCGAGGATGTGCTGCACCTGTCCTTCAAATTTGTGGCCGGCCCCCCCCATCGCTATGTCGCCACTTCGCCCTGGATGCTGGACTCCAAGCGTTGCGGCGGTGGCTGCATGACCAACCTCGGCGTCCACTTCATCGATCTGGCCCTCAACCTTACCGAATCCGCCGGGGCCGGCGTCCTGGGCGCCGCCTACCACCACGCCTCGGAATACAACATCGAGACCTACGCCTCCGCCTTGCTCAGACTGTCGAGCGGCGCGACCGTGGAGATGGAAACGGGGTACGCCTATCCCATGGACGAGCGCGACCGGCGCGACAATCGTTGGAATATCACGCTCAAGGACGGTTATTTTACCCTGGGCGGCGGCATTCTCGAAAAGCGGTTGTACAACCGCGCGACGGAACGCATCGCCATGAACACGGACAGCGACGTCTACTACGCCGAATTCGTCAGGATTACTCTTGAAGACTGCTTGACCGGGCGTACTCCCCGCGCCGGGCTTCCGGAAATGGAACGGGTGCGCGTGGTGCTGGACGCCATAAACGCGGTTGCGGGAGGCGCACAACGGTGAAAACAGTGACCGTGGGCATGGCCGGCGCCGGCTGGGCTGGCGCCATGCACGCTAGAAGCTACCGCAAAGTGTACGGCCTCGACTGCCGTCTGAAGACAGTGTGCGCCCTCGAGGACAACCTGGAGGAATTCGCCCGGCGCCACGGCTTTGAAGCCGCGACCGATCAATTCGACGATTTGCTGCGCGACGCGGAAATCGACATCATTGATGTAACCACTCCGCCCTCCCTTCACGCCGACATGGTCAGCCGCGCCCTGCGGGCGGGCAAGAACGTGATTTGCGAAAAGCCGCTCACCGGTTTTTTCGCCGACAGGAACGGCGACAATCCGGACAAGCCGAAAAGGATGTTGGATGCGGTCATGGAAGAGGCTGGCGCCATCGGCCACATATTGGCCGAATCCGGCCGGCGGCTGTGCTACGCCGAGAATTGGCTGTACAGCCCGCCGTTCGTCAGGATGCTGGATCTGCTGGCCGTCAAGCGAACCCAAGTCATTCTCATCGAAGGGGCGACCGGCCACAACGGTTCCCACGCTCCACACGCCAATTACTGGAAGTTCAACGGCGGCGGCGCGCTTATCCGCCAAGGCATCCATCCGGTTGCGGCGGCGCTCCACCTCAAGCGTCGGGCGCGGGAAACCATCGGTCTCGAATATGCAGTGGCCGGCGTCTGGTGCGACTGTGCGCGATTGACCGACACCTTGCCCGACAAGCTCCATTTCGCCGCCCGCCCGGTCGACGTCGAGGACTGGGCCAGGGTGGTGATCACATTCTCCGACGGGACCAAGGCCGACATCATGGCGGGTGACGTACTGATGGGTGGCATCGTCAACCAGCTTGCGGTCCACGGCAACGACGCGTCGTACTATTGCAACATGACGCCCAACAACCTGCTGGAAGCCTATTATCCCGACGCCGACGGGTTCGACGACATCCAGATCACGGAAAAGGCAAGCCACAATGCGGGCTGGATGTCGCCGTTGGTGGCGCAGGAATGCCTCCGCGGCTACGAGGGGCAACTCCAGGACTTTCTGGAAGCGGTGGCGGCCGATCGCGAGCCGGTTTCCGGTTTTGCCTTGGCCCGGGAAACGCTCGCGGTCATTTACGCCGCCTATGTCTCCGCCGAGACCGGACGCCCGATTGATTTGCGCGGAATGCTTTGACTTCTCAAAAAGGAACGACATGAACAAATTAGGGCTCAACCTGTGGAACTGGATTGAGCGCTACGATGATAGCGCCGTTGCCCTCTTCCCCAAGGTGAAAAAACTCGGCTATGACATCGTCGAATTCGGCTTGGACGACTTGGATTTCGATCCCGCCCTGGCCGGTGGCGCGGCGCGGGACAACGGTCTGGAAATTACCTTGTGCGCGGTGACGCGCAAGGGGCGCGACATATCGAACGAGGATCCCGACCTTCGCGAGGCGACGAAAAAGTATCTCACCCGATGCATCGAATTCGCCGGTGTCATGGGCGCGAAAAGCATCGGTGGTGGCATGTATTCGGGCGGCGGCCGGGCCAGGATTCTCGACGCCAATCAAAGGAAGGCGGAATGGGATTTGGCTGTGATCGGCCTACGATCCCTCGCCCCGGTTGCCCGGGATAACGGCGTGACCATGTGCATCGAACCGCTCAACCGTTACAAGACCGATATGGTGAACCAAGCGTGGCAGGCGCGGAAAATGGCCGAGGATATAGGCGAGAATTGCTTCAAGATCCTGTTTGACACCTACCAGGCCAGCATTGAGGAAAAGAGCATTCCGGCCGCCATCAGGCAGGCGGGGGAATATATCCGGCATTTCCATGCCAGCGAAAATGATCGCGGCTGCCCCGGTACCGGGCATGTGGACTGGAAGGGCAGTTTTGCCGCCCTGCGGGAAATCGGCTACGCCGGTCCCGTGGTGGTGGAGAGTTTCTGCGTCTCGCCACGGGACAACGTGTGGCGAGCCACCGAGGCCTCGCCGGATACGCTTGCGGAAAAGGCCGTCGCGTTTCTCCGCGAATCGCTTCATTAGTTCACCTTGATAATGCGCTGCCCTAGTTACAGTCAATATTGAAACTGTTTGATTTCCTTTAAAAGTCCCCCCTTGTCGTATCAAAATAATAAAAATCCTGATTTCCCCATTTATCGAAATGATAGAAAATCATTTTGATAAATGGGAATTGTTTTCGTAAATTTATTATCCATCATATTGCAACCGATTATAATTTAAGTCACCAATTTTAATTATTTTAGCGATTAAATTGCGTCGTGATTGTTGTCGTATGGCGTGGGCATCCTGGAGCCGGTTGACGAATTGCCGTCCGTCGACACGGTATAAACCGGTCAGGCCACTCGGGAGGATTGTCATGCAAGAAATGGAATTGCTGCTTAATCCGCAACGCAAGCCCGTGGGCGAGGGGGCGAAACTCGCCGATTTCACCCGGGAGGAATCAAGGCGGGTTCGGGACTATCACCGGAAATTCCGGGAATATTCCCCCACTCCCCTGGTGTCCCTTCTCAATTTGGCCAAGTCGCTCGGGCTAGCCAACATCTTTGTCAAGGACGAGTCGAAACGCTTTGGGTTGAACGCCTTCAAGGTTCTCGGGGGGTCCTACGCCCTCGGCCGCGTCCTGGCCCGGCATTTGCGGACGCCCATCGAGGAGCTTGACGTCGAGGGGATCAGGAACGGGGCCTTCGCCGATAAAACCAGGGGTTTGGCCTTCGCCACCGCCACCGACGGCAATCACGGCCGGGGGGTGGCCTGGACCGCCCGGCAATTCCATTGCCCCGCCCATGTTTTCATGCCCAGGGGTTCGGCCGCCGTCCGGGCCGACAATATCCGGGCCTGCGGCGCCGATTGCCGGATTACCGATCTCAATTACGACGACACCGTCCGGCTGGCCGGCCGCCAGGCAGGGGAAAACGGCTGGATAATGGTCCAGGACACCGCCTGGAAGGATTACGAGGAAATACCCCGCTGGGTCATGCAGGGCTATACGACCCTGGCGGGCGAAGCCCTGGAGCAGCTTCGCGAACGGGGGGCGGAGAGCCCGAGCCACCTGTTCCTTCAGGCCGGGGTGGGGTCGTTCGCCGGGGCGGCGCTGGGGTTTTTCGCCGCCGTCCCGGCCGGCAAGCCGCCGGCCGCCGTCATCGTGGAACCCAGGAACGCCGATTGCCACTTCCGTTCCCTGGCCGCCGGCGACGGCGAGCCCCGCGCCGTCAAGGGCGACCTGACCACCATGATGGCCGGGCTGGCCTGCGGCGAACCCAGCACCCTGAGCTGGGAAATCATCCGTGACTACGCCGCCGCCGCCCTTTCCGTGGACGATCATCTGGCCGCGAACGGCATGCGCATCCTGGCCGCCCCCCTGCCCGGGGATCCGCGGGTGGTCTCGGGCGAATCCGGGGCGGTGGGGTGCGGGGTCCTGGAAAGAATTTGTTCCGGTCCGGAAGCCGGAACGCTGAGAAAAAAGCTTGGCCTGGACTCCGGATCGACCGTCCTCCTGATTAGTACGGAGGGTGACACCTCCCCGGAAATCTACCGGGATGTGGTCTGGCGGGGCAGATTTCCCGCCCCGGAGACCCGGGCTTAAACCCCTACCGGGCGTATTGGTTCCGCGCCACGTAATGGGTGTGAAACAATTGGTGCGCCCTGCCGCCGAGGGGGTTGCCGATATAATCGGCGTAAAGCTTCCGGACGTCGGGATTTTGGTGGCTGCAACGCAGCTTGGCGCCGCGATCGTCGGCGGTCAGCCCGTTCGACCTGAGCTTGCGCAAACCGTCGTGCACGCCCCAGAATTGGCCGCCTCCGCCGACGCAGCCCCCGGGGCAGGCCATAACCTCTATGAAGTGCCAGGGCGGCTCCTTCCCCTCCGCCAAGGCGGCCCGGACCTTGCCGATCACCAGTTGGACGTTCCCCAACCCGTGCGCCACCGCGACCCTCAGCTTGATTCCCCCCACCTCGAGGGCCATTTCCTTGATCCCCTCCAGGGAATGAATCTTCTCGAATTCCAGTTGGCCGGGTTCCTGGCCGGTTAGCAACTGGTGGGCGGTCCGGAGGGCGGCTTCCATGACCCCCCCGGTTTCCCCGAAGATGGTGGCGGCGCCGGTATAGGAGCCGAGGGGCGAATCCGCCGCTTCGTCCGGGAGGGTGGGGAGGAGGATGCCGGCCTGCTTGAACATCCGGGCGAGTTCGCGGGTGGTGATGGAGACGTCGATGTCCTGGTGGCCGGAGGAGAACATGTCCTTGGCCCTGACGATTTCGTATTTCTTGGCGGTGCAGGGCATGATGGACACCATGAATATCCTGTCCGCCGGAATGCCGTATTTTTCGGCGTAATAGCTTTTCGACAGGGCGCCGACAATCGCCTGCGGCGATTTGCAGCTGGAAAAGTGGTCGATCATGTCGTTGTCGAATTTTTCCATGAAATCGACCCAGGCCGGGCAGCAGGTGGTGATGAGGGGTATGGGGGCCTTGCCGGATTTCAGGCGATCCACCAGTTCCGAGGCCTCCTCCATGATGGTCACGTCGGCCCCGAAGTTGGTGTCGAAAACCTGCTTGAAGCCCATGCGCCGGAGGGCGGCGTAAAGCTTGCCGGTCAGGTTGGCGCCGGCCGGGAAGCCGAAGGATTCGCCGATGGAGACCCGCACGGCCGGGGCGATCTGGACGACGCAGTGCCGGCCGGGATCCATCAGCCCCTTCCACACCGTTTCGGTTTCGCTGTATTCGTAAATCGCCCCGACCGGGCAGTGGGCCGAGCATTGGCCGCAGCGGACGCAGGGGCTTTCCGAGAGCTGGATGTCCCCGGCGGGGGCGACTATCGAATCGAGGCCGCGCCGCTCGGTCGAAAGGGCCCAGACGTTCTGGATTTGCTGGCAGACCTGGGTGCAGCGGCCGCAATGGATGCATTTGCGGGAATCCAGGACGATGGATTTGGTCGAATCGTCGAGGGGGCGCTCGTTGACGATCTTGGGCAATTTGGATTGGAGGATGCCGAAATCCTGGGCCAGGCCCTGGAGTTCGCACTCGCCGGATCGGAGGCAGGTCAGGCATTCGTTTGGGTGGTTGGAGAGAATCAGTTCCAGGATGGAGCGGCGGACCGAGACGATTTCGGGGTCCTGGGTGACGATGTCCATGCCCTCGGCCAGGGGAGTGCAACAGGATCGCGCCATGTTGGGGGCGCCCTTGACCTTGACCACGCAGATCCCGCAGGCGGCGGTGGGCTGGAGATCCGGGTGGTGACAGAGGGTGGGAATCTTTACCTGGGCCTGGTGGGCGGCTTTGAGGATGCTGGTTCCCGGGGCCGCGCTCACCTGAATGCCGTTTATGGTGGCGGTAATCATGTCTGTTTCCTTTAAACTTTATTTCTTTACGAACTCTTGCGGAACCCTAGGCCCCCATTTCCTCCGGTTTCCTGAGCCGCGCCCGGTATTCGTCCAGGAAGAAATTGAGAGTGGAGAGTACCGGGTTGGGGGCGGTCTGGCCCAGCCCGCACAGGGAGGCCCGTTTCATGGCGGTCGCCAGGCGGCCCAGGTTTTCCAGATCTTCGGGGTCGCCCCGGCCGGCGGCTATCTTTTCCATCAGGATCAGGAGCTGCTTGCCGCCGATGCGGCAGGGCGAGCATTTGCCGCAGCTTTCGTCCACGGTGAAGCCCAGGTAGAATTTGGCGATGTCGACCATGTCGTCGTCCTCGTCCATGACGATCATGCCGCCCGAGCCCATGATGGAGCCTAATTTCTTCAATTCGTCGTAGCAGACCGGGAGATCCAGCTCCCGGTCGGGAATGACGCCGCCGGAGGGGCCGCCGGTCTGCACCGCCTTGATTTTTTTGCCGGTGGCGGTGCCGCCGCCGATCGATTCGACGATGCGCCGGAGGGATATCCCCATCGGCACTTCGATAAGCCCCGAATGCCTCACCTTGCCGGTGAGGGCGAACACCTTGGTGCCCTTGGATTTTTCCGTCCCCATGGAGGCGAACCAGGCGCCTCCCCGCTTGATGATGGTGGGAACGTTGGCCAGGGTCTCGACATTGTTGACGCAGCTCGGCATCCCCCAGAGCCCCTTGACCGCCGGATAGGGGGGGCGGGGGGTGGGATTGCCGCGCTTGCCCTCGATGGAGGCGATGAGCGCGGTTTCCTCGCCGCAGACGAAGGCGCCGGCCCCCAGGCGGATGTCCAGATCCAGATCCACCCCGCGCCCCATGATATCCTTGCCCAGCAGGTTGTAGCGGCGGGCGGCCTTGATCGCCTTGTCCAAGCGCTCCACCGCCAGGGGATACTCGGCCCGGACGTAAAACCAGCCCGAGGTGGCCCCGATGGCGTAGCCGGCGATAAGCATTCCCTCGATCACCGCGTGGGGATTGCCCTCCAGGACCGATCTGTCCATGTAGGCCCCGGGATCCCCCTCGTCGCCGTTACAGATGATGAATTTTTCCGGGCCCTGGATTTTGGAGGTGAGTTCCCACTTGCGGCCGGTGGGGAAACCGCCGCCGCCCCGGCCGCGCAAGCCGCTCTGGAGGATTTCCCGGATCACCTCCTCCGGCTTCATTCGGGTAAGCGCCTGTTCCAGCCCCTGGTATCCCCCGTCGGCGATGTAGTCGTCGATGGATTCGGGGACGATCCGACCGGAATTGGCGAGAACCACCTTGACCTGCTCGGTGAAGAAGGGGGTGTCGAGGCTGATGGTGTGGGAAAGCAGGAAGTCGGGCACCCCGGGGAAGGAATCCGGGCGCCGTATCGCCGGTTCCAGGTGTTCGGCCACCACCAACCGGGCCAGCATGTCGTTCATCTCGACGTAGAGGACCGGCTGCCGGCCCTTGACCTCGACCCGGATGAGCGGCCCGTGGCTGCAAAGACCCATGCAGCCGGTGGGGACCACCTGGATGTCCTTGTCCAGCGAATGGCTCGCGAGGCCGCTTTCGATGGCCGCCATCACCGCCTTGCAGCCGGAGGCAATACAGCCGGTGGAGGCGCAGACGAAGAGCCGGGCCTGGAACCTTTCCGCCTCCGCCCGCTTCCTTTCCCGGATTTCATTCAGATTGACTTTCGGCATTTCAGGCTCCTCGAACGGCCGGCCCGGCAAGGCGCCCGGGCGGACGGAATCGGTTGGGATGGTTCGGCTTTTCCCCGGGGGTCAAGCCGGATCGTCCTTGAAATGGTCGCGCCATTCCTGAACGATTTTCTTGACGTCGGCCGGGGTGAGCCGGCCATAGGTTTTGCCGTTGACTATGGCCACCGGGGCAAGCCCGCAACAGCCGACGCAGCGGACGCATTGGAGATGGAACATTTTGTCCTCGGTGGAGGCGCCCACGGCGGCGCCGATTTCCCGGCTGAACTCGTCGACCACCGCCTGGGAACCCTTGAGATAGCAAGCGGTTCCGGTGCACACGGAGATGACCGCCTTTCCGGGCGGCTCCAGCTTGAAGTAATGATAGAAGGTCAGGGCCTCGTAAATGCTGGCCAGGGGCGTTCCCAATTCCCGTGAAAGGTATAGGGCGACCTCCCGGGGAACATAGCCCCGGGAATTCTGGATTTCATGCAGGACCATGATAAGCGATCCGCGCTTTTTTCTCCATTTGCGGACTGCCGCGGCCACATCCGGTTCGCTTCCGATTTTCTGGATTTTTTCGGTCATGCTAGCCGAGTTTTCCGGCATGGCCCCCTCCTTCCCTCTACAAAACCGTAAAAATCGCCTCCCCGGCCTGGGCTGCCGCCAAAGCCAGGGAAAGCCGCTTCAGGACGGCGGATAGTTCGGAAAAATCATTCCTTTCCGCATCGGCCCGGCCGGGGAGAAAATGCATTTCGTGGTGCGCCCGGGGCAAAAAGGCGTCCGCCGCCAAGCGGCCCCGGAAGCTTTTCCGGCCGCCCGGGGAATTTTTCAGCCACCGGCAAAACTCCCGATAGGCGGAGAAAATCGCCGAATTTTCGGCCGAACGGTTGTAAAGGTACAGCAAAACCGAAGCCGCCCCGGATCCGGGCGGAGCCGGCGGCGGGAACTTTTGCCAATCGGCCAGGAAATCGTAGGGATCGAGCAGCCACAATTCGTCCGCTTCCGGCCGCCTCGCCGCCGCGATTGCCCAGCCCGATTCGCCCGCCAGAACTTCCACTCCCGGCGTTCGCGCCCAGCGTCCGCGTTTTTCCGGATCCGAATCGAACAGCAACCGCCGGCCGACCGGCAGGCGTCCAGCCAAGGTGGCGGCCGAAGGCCAATTTCCGGCTTCGACAAAAGGCTTTTTAATCAAATCCAGTTCGTCCGCCCCGGCCTGGTTGAACCTGGCCCGGCCGGCCCCGGACAGCGGATACCCGACGTCGCCGGCGAAGGGATCGAAATAGACGGAAACCCCTTTACGGCCCTTCCAGCGAAGTATGGCCGCCAGCCAGGACAGCTTCAGCAGATCGCCCCAATTGCCGGGTTCGTAAAGCAACCCCGAACCGCCGGCGTTCCGGTCTTTCCAATTCCAAGAACCAAACGCCATCGGGTCGATCCGCCGACTTGGCTTCCCGGATAGAGAAAATTTTCTTGACTGAGGGAATTATACACCGTCTCCGGCGGTCGGGCAAGTACAAACCCTTGGCGGGAGGAAAAACTTCATGAATGATCCCTGATACAACCGTGTTGAACTTAGGGTCCGCCCAAAAATAACTTATACATGTTTAGGCAAGGAACCTAGTAGTCGACTTTTAGAGCGTGTTGTTAAATACCGGATCGCCCGGGTTAGACAAGGAAAAAGTCGCCGGCAGGATGATTTTTGGCCGGCGGTCAGGGGTAAAAATCATCCGAGAAGCGGCTTTTGACGCA
>JAISYL010000288.1 GCA_031269935.1 Planctomycetota bacterium | reverse complement strand
GAGGACGGCAACGGCTTCTTCAAGGCCTGGAACCGGGCCAAGGAAAAGAATCCCGCCTTCGATTCCATCGCTCTCAGTTGCCCCACTTGGCAGAGCGCGGCGGCCATGGAACTCGGCATCGACGTCCTCAAGGGGAAAAAGGTGGAAAAAGAAACCGTTCTTCCCATTCCCGTCACCACCAAGGACACTTTCAACGATCTCTTCCGCCCGGATCTCCCCAATAGTTTTTGGTGCAACACCCGGCTCCCGGAAGACGTCATCAAGAAGTTGTTCAGCCGCTAAGGGTCTGTCCATAAATAATTTATACATGTTTAGACAAGGAACCGAGTCGCGGCGGTGAATTTTCGCCCGTGGTCGGGCAAAAATTCACGAGGGCGGCGAAGTGACGTGGTATAAACCTATAGGACTTGTTTTTTGACGATCCCCGATCGCGCCGGGCGGACGCCCGGTTCCCCGGCGGTTCGGTCCGGGAATCGCCGGGGAAGGGTTTCCGCGCGAGGAGGAGGGGAAATCGGCATGAATCCGGAAGCGGAAACGGCCGGGACGCCGGTTCTGGAAATGTTCGGCGTCGACAAGGCCTTCGCCGGCAACCCGGTGGTGCGCCAGGTGGATTTCTCCTGCCGGGCGGGGGAAATCCACGGCCTTGTGGGGGAAAACGGGGCCGGAAAAAGTACGCTCATGAAAATACTCGCCGGCGTCCACCGGCCCGACGCCGGCCGGATTATCCTAAACGGCCGGGAAGTCGGCTTCCGGAATTACGGCGAGGCCCGGGAAGCCGGCGTCTGCGTGGTCTACCAGGAGCTGTCCCTGCTGCCGCAAATGTCGGTGGCGGAAAACATCTTCATGGGCCGCTGGCGGCGCGGGAGGTCGGGCCTGGTGGATTGGTCCGGGATCCGGCGGGAAGCCGGGCTGGCCCTGGAAAAGGTCGGCCTCGGCGGCTTGGACGTCAACCGGCTGGTGTCCTCCCTCCCCATGGCCGCCCGCCAGCTAATCGAAGTGGCCAAGGCGCTGCTGTACGAACCCCGGGCGGTGGTTTTCGACGAACCCACCACCACCCTGACCGGGGAGGAGGCGGCCAGGCTGTTCGGGCTGATGCGGGAACTTAAAAGCCAAGGCAAGGGCATAATTTTCATTTCCCACCGCCTCAAGGAAATCCTCGAGGCCTGCGACCGGATTACGGTGATGAAGGACGGGGAGCGGGTCGTCACCGGCCCGGCGGCCGATTTCACCGAGAACAGGCTGATTTACCACATGATTGGCCGGGATCTCACCCAGATATTCCCCCCCAAGCCGAAGCGGCTGCCGGATCGAATCGTTTTCTCCTGTTCCGCCCCCGCTCCGGGCGGGGAAAAAATCGAGCTTTCCCTGCGGGAGGGCGAAGTGTTGGGAATCGGGGGGCTTAACGGGCAGGGCCAGGTTCCCTTCCTGGAAACCCTTTTCGGCCTGGGGCCGGGAGCGGAAATTTCCGTCCGCGGCGTCCGACGCCGGGTGAAATCGCCCCGCGAGGCCATGCGGGCCGGGGTTACCCTTATTCCGGAGGATCGGAACGGCCAATCGTCCTTCCCCATCCTTTCCATAAGGAACAACATCTCGTCCGCCTCCCTCGCCCGGCTTAGCGTCGCCGGCTTCCTCGAAACCTGGCGGGAAAAACGGGAGGTCCGTAAAATCGCCGAGGCTTTGCAAATCCGCATGACCTCCCCGGCCCAGGAGGTGAGGTTTCTGAGCGGAGGCAATGTACAAAAAACGGTGTTCGCCCGCTGGCTTCTGGCCGACCCCAAGGCGATGGTGCTGCTCTCGCCCACCAGCGGCATCGACGTCGGCACCAAACAGCAGATTTACCGGCTGATCCGGGAATTGGCCGCCGGGGGGGTGGCAATCATCGTCCTGACCGGCGACATGGTTGAATTGATCGGGCTTTGCGATCGGGTGCTGGTGATGTACGGCGGCCGGGTGGGCGGCGAACTGTCCGGATCCGAGCTGACCGAGGAAAACATCATGCGCATCTCGGTGGGCCGGGCCGGAGGGGAAGGAGCGGCATGAGCGAACGCGGGCGGGACCTCCGGATCTATCTCCCGGTTTACGCCATCGTCCTGGCGGTGTACATTTTCGCCGGCTGGCGGTCGGCCAGTTTTTTCACCTGGAACAACAACGTCAACCTGTTCGGCCGGGTGACCCCGCTTATCCTGGCCGGCCTGGCCCAAACCGTCGTCATCCTCACCGGCGGCATCGATCTCTCGGTGGGATCGATGATCAGCGTCGCCAGCGTAACCGCCGCCTCCCTGCCGTACGTGGACACCCCGGCCAACCTAGTTCTCTGGACCCTGATCCCCCCGCTGGCCGGGCTGGCCATGGGGGCGGTGAACGGCCTTCTCATCGCCAAATGGCCGTTCCCGCCCTTCATAGTCACCCTGGCCTCGAGTTCGGTATACCTCGGCCTCGCCCTCTACATCCTGCGGGAACCCGGAGGGGAGGTGTCCCTGGACGCCACCCTGGTTTCCTCCGGCAAAATCCAGGGAATCCCCATTCCCCTCCTCCTCATGCTGGCGGCGGTCGCCGCCGCCCATTTGCTGTTGAGCCGGACCCGGATCGGCCGTTCCATCTACGCCCTGGGCGGCAACGAAACCCTGGCGATCCAGTCTGGCATCCGGCCGGACCGGGTCAAATTCTTCGTCTACAGCCTGTCCGGCCTGTTTTCCGGCCTCGCGGGAGCCTACCTGTCGGCCTGGATGTTCGCCGGCGATCCCCTGGTGGGGGAACCCTACGTGATGAATTCCATCGCGGTGGCGGTCATCGGCGGCTCCTCCCTGATGGGGGGGAGAGGGGGAGTCCTGGGCGTCGTCGGCGGCGCCTACATCTTCTACCTTATCAACAACATCCTGAATCTTCTGGGGATCAACGCCTTCTACCAGTACATCGCCAAGGGCGCCATCCTCATCGCCGCCCTGGCCGTATCGGCTCCCGATCTTCTCCAACGGCTGGGTCTAGGCCGGAGGGGGAGCGAATGATGGGCCTCTGGCGGAAAATACCGGAAGGCTGGCGTTCGCTCCTGGGATTGTGGGCGGCCATCCTGCTGCTTTTCGGAATCGGGGGAATGATTTCGCCCGGCTTTTTTTCCGTCAGCCAGGCCGGAGCCATTTTCCGCTCCGCCTCCTTCATCGGGCTGGTCGCCATGGGACAGACCCTGGCCATCCTCATCGGCGGCATCGACCTCTCCGTGGGCCCGCTGGTATCCCTGGGAAGCGTCTTCGGCTGCCTGATGCTGGCCGGCCGGGACGAGAACAACCTCTGGGCCATAAGCGCCATTCTGCTGATTGGGGTGGCGGCGGGCGTCCTTAACGGGGTCGGGGTCTCCCTCCTCGGCATTTCCCCCATGGTGATGACCCTGGCCACCGGGGCGATCGTCACCGGCGCCGTCCTGATTTATTCGCAGGGGGCTCCCACCGGCAACGCCTCCCCGGCCCTGCGGGCGGTGGGGGTGGGCTTCACCTGGTCGATCCCAAATTCGGTGCTGATTTGGCTGGCCCTGGGAGCCATCCTTTCGCTGGTTCTCAAGTTCACCACCTTCGGGCGCGGGATATATTACCTCGGCGCCAACGAAACCGCGGCCAGATTTTCCGGATTGCGCGTCAACTTCATCAAGACGGCGGTCTATGCCCTGTCCGGCCTGACCGCGGCCCTGACCGGAATAATCATCGCCGGCTACACCTCGGTGGCGTTCGTCGCCGCCGGGCGCGATTACCCCATGCAATCCATCGCCGCCGCCGTCATCGGGGGGGTGGCCATGACCGGGGGGCGGGGCGGCTACGGCGGAGCCGCCGCCGGAGCCGTCCTGCTCTGCCTTATCGAAAGCCTGCTGACCAACCTGAACATGCAGGAACCGGGCCGGAAAATAATGAACGGCCTGGTGATCATCATGTTGATGTCTTTTTATTACCGGAAGCGCCTGGACGCCGCGTCGAAGAAAAAAGCGGCCACCTAGCCGCCGGCTTCGGCTCTTTTTGAAGCCGGGGGCATCCCCTCCCCTTGGGGTTGGGCGGGCAGCACGACGCGGATCCTCGCCGGTCCACATGACGGGAGACCGAAGGAAAATGAAAATAATCGATCTCACTTACGATGTTTTTGATCGGATGGTGGTCTGGCCGGGGAATCAGCGGCCGATTTTCCAGTGGAAATGCCGGGCCAATTCGGAGCACGTCAACGTCACCCGCCTCGACATGGAGGCCCATACCGGGACCCATGTGGATTCGCCGCACCACTTCCTCATGGACGGCCAAACCGTCGACAGGATCGGGCTTGAGCATTTTTGGGGAAAGGCGCGGCTGTTCCGCGGCCGGGCCAAGCCGAACGGACAGGAGATCACCCTGAAGGAGGTGGCGGATTCCGGCTTCAGCCCGGGCGGGGCCGGGATTTTCGTGATGGACACCGGGATTTCGATTTACGCCGAACAGAGGGATTACAATTACCTGTACCCGGTACCCTCGCTCGAACTTCTCGATTGGCTGGTCCGGCAGGGCGTCATCGCCTACATGACCGACGCCACCGCCATCGACAAGCCGGAGGAGAGCCGCGACAGCCCGCGCCACAAGCGCTTCTTTTCCCACGGCTTTCCAGTGGTGGAAAACCTGAGGAACCTTGACCTGATTCCGGAAAACCGGGATTTCATCATCTGCGCCATGCCCTTGAAGCTGCGGGATCGCGAGGGATCGCCCTGCCGAGCGGCGGCCATGATCGATTGAAATCGGCCAAACGGGATCCCCTAGTGTTCCGTAAAATCTAAATCCTTGATTCAGGGTCCGTCAAAAAATAACACCCTACGATACCGGGCGGACGGAATTTTTGTTTCGGGACTCCCCCCGAGCGACCGGGACGTGAACGGATATGGCGAAAGCGCTCCTCCTTCTTTCCGGCGGCTTGGACAGCACCCTGGCCGGAAAAATTTTGTTGGAAATGGGGGTAAGGGTGGAGGCGGTCAACTTCACCTCGCCCTTTTGCCGCTGCACCCCGAAATCGTTCGGCTGCCTCGCGGCCAGGAGCGCGGCCGATTTCCTGGGCATCCCCGTGCGGGTCCTGGCCAAGGGCGACGACTACCTGGAAGTGGTCAAACATCCCCGCCATGGGCGGGGGCGCGGCATGAACCCCTGCCTGGATTGCCGCATCTACACTTTCCGCCGGGCGCGGGAGTTGTTGGGGGAAACCGGCTCCGACTTCGTGGCCACCGGCGAGGTGCTGGGGCAAAGGCCGATGTCGCAGAGGGGCGACGCCATGAGCCTGATCGAAAGGGAGTCCGGGCTGGCCGGCCTGGTGGTCCGGCCCCTGTCCGCCCGGCTTCTCCCCCCCTCCCTCCCGGAACAAAACGGCTGGCTGGATCGGGAGCGCCTGCTGGCCATCCAAGGCCGCTCCCGCCGGGATCAGATTTCCCTGGCCAGGAATTACGACTTGAACGACTATCCCTGCCCGGCCGGCGGCTGCCTGTTGACCGATCCCGAATTCGCGGCCCGGTTGCGGGATCTTCTCGAACACGATCCCGGCTGCGATTTCCGGGCGGTCCGACTGCTGTCCCTTGGCCGGCATTTTCGGCTGGCTCCGGACCTCAAGGCGGTGGTGGGAAGAAACCAGGGGGAAAACCTCCGCCTGGAGGCCGCGGCCGGGCCGGGCGATTGGCTGCTTGCCCCGGCGGAGGAGGTTTCCGGCCCGACCGTGCTCCTCTGCCGCGCCGCCGCCGGGGCGGCGCCCGATGCCGATTCGGACCCGCTGGCGGCGGCCGGCGGCCTCCTGGCCCTCCACTGCCGGGAAGGGAGGCGCGCTTCCGGCGTCGATCTCGAATTGATCCCGGTGCTGTCCGGCGGCTCCCGGGGCGGGAAGATCGTCCGCCGGGGAGTCGCTCCGGTTGATTCCGCCCGGGCCGAGGCCTGGCGGGTGGGGAGGGGAAACGGCAAACCCGGCAAGCCGGGCGGGCGTTCGGATTGAAAGGCTGACATGTCGACGAACCTGGATTTCACCGGGGGAAAGTCCGGCGGCGAAGAAGCCGGGGGGGAGGAGCTGGCGGCGAGAAAACGCCTGGACGCGATTCTGGCCGGCATGAAGAGGCCGCTGGTGGCCCTTTCCGGCGGGGTCGACAGCGCCCTCCTGGCCGCCCGGGCGGCTTTGAGGGGGGGCGGGGCCGCCACCCTGAGGGGGTCCATGTATGCGGCGGAGGAAACGGAACGGGCCCGGAGCTTGGCGCGGCAACTGGGGATTAGGCATTACGAGGTGTTCGTGGATTCCCTGGCGGTGGATGAAATTCGCCGCAATCCCGCCGATCGCTGTTACCATTGCCGCAAATGCGGCATGGGGAAGCTGGCGGAATTGGCTCGGGCCGAAGGCTACGGGGTGGTCATCGACGGGGAAAACGCCGATGACGCCGCCGACTACCGGCCGGGCGTCAGGGCGATGCGGGAACTGGGCCTGCGCGGCCCCTTGCGGGAGGCCGGCCTGGGCAAGTTGTGGATTCGCCGCTGGTCGGCCGAACTAGGCTTGCCCACCGCCGACCTGCCGGCCGCGGCCTGCCTCGCCAGCCGCTTCCCGCCCGGGGTGCCGCTCAGCGACGAGGCCCTCAGGCGGGTGGAGCGGGCCGAAATTTTCCTCCGCCGCCTGGGCCTGCGGCAGGTGCGGGTGCGCCATCACGGGGAAGTCGCCCGCATAGAAACCGATTCGGAATCGATTGAATTTCTGGCCGGCCGGGGGCGCCGCGAGGAGATCGTGGACGAATTCGTCCGCCTGGGATACCGGAGGGTGGCGTTGGATCTGGCCGGCTACCAGGCGGGGAGCCTGAATCCGCTTCCCGCCTGACGACCGCCGGGAATGGCCCGGAGGGGAGGCGGCTCAGGCGTCCCTTTCCTCCTGGCCCAACTGCCAGCAGGTTTTGAAAAAAACGCCGAAGTCCTTGTCGTGTATTCCAATGTGGGTGTTAAGCCAATCCACGACTATCTTGGTCATTTTGATGATGAAAAGCATGTCGCTGCCGCTGTTAAGGAATTCTTGCTTCAGGTTGCCGAAGGTGACTATGAAGTCGTCGTGCATTTTCTTGTGCTCGTCCCGCCGGGGGTACTTGGTGGTGTTCTGCATCAGCTCCTCGGTGCCGAAATGCTTGACCACGTAGTCCTCGAGGAATTTCAGGGTATCGTTCACCCGGGCGGCGTTGTTGCGATCCAAAAGGATGTCCGCCTGCCGGAAAAGTTCCTTGTGCTGCTCGTCCACCACCGATATCCCGGTTTCCAAATCGTCCCGCCATTCCATGGTAGTTCTCCGTTCACGCCGGTCGCCTTCAAACTCCCGAAAAGTTTTTCCTCCGTCCCGGGGGCGTCCCCCCGGAGACCAATTGGCGATTCGCGCACATTCTATCAGGGAGCGACGTCGGAGACTATCGGATTTTCGTAATAATCGCTTTCCACCTCCCCCCCGGATCCTAACCCCGCCCGGGCGGGGGAATATTGGCTGGATCCCGGCTGGCCGACCCCCACCACGTCCGGAAGCAGGGCGGGATCGCTCGGAATCACCGGACTCGCCGGGAATTGGCCGGGGAACCCGCTTCCGCCGGAATCGGCATAGCCGGCCGCGCCGCCTCCGTCGGCAAGGGGGGGAAGGGTCTGGCGCATGCTGTCAAGTATCTCCTGGTCGCTAAGCGGGCGGATTTGCTCCACATTGAGGATGTTGCCGCCGGCCGAGGGTTCGATGCCGCCGTTCAGCCAGACCCGGCGCCCGGAAAAATCGGCCAGGCTGAAATGCTCGCTCCGAAGATGGAACCGGATCTCGCCCCCCTTGGAAAGCCGGAAACTGGTCGGCGCCCCCCCCATCCGGCCAATGTTTTCAATCCAGCCGGTGTAGCCGCCGTAAACCGGATCCGGCGGCGCCCAGGCCGCCGACCCCAAATCCGTGGCGATGGCCGGGGCATAAATTTGGCTGGCGACTTCGGAGTCGATCTCCTTGATTTTCCGCTCCAATTCCTCCAGTTCGGAGAAAACCCGCTCGGCCGCCCGGTTCACCGTCTCCTCCTCGCGGAGTTGCTGCTCCCGCACCCGCTTGAAATAGGATTCCTTGAGGGCGGCGGCCCGGCGGTCGTTCTCCGAGAGTTTGAGCCGGCCGGTGGCGTCTGGTTGGCCCTGGGAAAGGTCGATGGCCGGATTGTTGGGCGGCGGCGCCGAATCGGCCGCCACTTCCCGCCCCCCGTCCACCCGCACGTATTCGGCGAAAATATAGGCCCGGGCGTTGTCCGGGGCGTTTATCCGGTACCATTGCCCCCTTTCCTGGCGAATGACCACCGGGTCCCCCTTGTTAAGCTGCCCGACCATGGTTGACCTGTCCCAATAGAAGGCGTGGACGTCCGCCTTGTCCTGGTTCACCACCCCGGGGACGCCCGCTTCGGGGATATCCCCGGTTATTTCGGCGTCGACGTAGTTTTTATGGATGCTGACCAGTTGGTCGGCCGGAAAAACGATTTTATACCATTCGCCGTGCCTGGCCAGAACGGTTACCGGGTTTCCGGTGGTCAACACCGCGACGGATTCGTATTGGGTGTTGGGACCGGCCCGGACATTGACCCGGCCGCCGGAAACCTTTCCCGGCCTAGGATTTTCCGCAACCGGGGGAACGCTTTCGGAGGCGGCGGGCAATTCCCCCGGGAGGCTCGCCCGGGACAGGCCATCGGGCGGAGGGGCGGAGGGGGGAGCGATTGGCGGCGGCGGGGGAGGTTGCAGGGAGCCCGCCGTCGGCTGGACCGGGGGAGGGGTCAAGGGAGGGGGCGGCGGCGGCGCGAAGCCGGGAGCGGAAGGAATAATCGCGGCCGGCGCGGCGGCCGGATTTGGCCGGGCCAGGGGCGACAAGGCGCCGCCGAGGGGCGGCGCGGAAGGAGGCTGCCCCGCCCCCTCCTCCAAAAACGGCGGGGGAAGGGGCGGCATTTCGCCGAAATCGAAGGCGTCGCCGCCGGCCGCCAGGCCGGCCAGCCAGACCAGGGACAACAACAAATAAAAATTCCGCATCGTCAATTCCTCCCGGCGCCGGCGCCCGGATTCCCTTTGGGCGGGGAAATGGGTTCGGCGGCGAAACATCCACACCCTCGAACGGAAAGCGCCGCCCCGGCCGGGAAACCGAAGGCGGGTTCCCGGCGTCTCCCTATAATATTATCGGTCCATCGCGGCTCCCTTTCAAACTATTTCGTATTTCGGCCCTCCCCCGTCCTTGCGGCCGGGCTCAGGCCATTATGACCTTCCCGGTCCCCCTGACGATTCTCCCGACGACATATCCGGGACAACCGGCCGCCGACAGGATTTTCAGGATTTTTTCCACCGATTCCGGGGCCGCCGCCGCAATCATGCCCAGGCCCATGTTGAAAACCCGGAACATTTCCTCCGGCTTGATTCCACCGGCTTCGCGAATCAGTTGAAAAATCGGCGGGACCGGCCAGGCGTCCCGGTTGATGACCGCGTCGCGGCCGGCCGGGATTACCCGGGGAAGGTTTCCCCCGATTCCCCCGCCGGTGATATGGGCCAGGGCGTGAACCGGATTGGTCCGCTTGAAGGCTTCGATTAATTTCAGGACCGGCTTGACGTATATGCGGGTGGGACAAAGCAATTCCTCGCCAAGGGTGCGGCCGAGGGAGGGGATTTTCCGGCCCAGCTTCAATCCCGCCCGTTCCAGCAGCGCCTTCCTCGCCAGGGAATAGCCGTTCGAATGGAGCCCCGAGGAGGGAAGCCCCACCAGGACGTCGCCCGCCTCCACCCGGGAACCGTCCAGCAGGCGCCTTCTTTCCACCGCCCCGACCGCGAAGCCGGCCAAATCGTATTCCCCCCTGGCGTAGAATCCGGGAAGCTCGGCGGTTTCGCCGCCCAAAAGGGCGCAGCCGGCCTGGCGGCAACCCTCCGCCACTCCCTTGACGATGGCGAGCAGCGTCTTCCCCTCGGCCTTGCCGATCCCGATATAGTCAAGGAAAAACAGGGGGGTGGCCCCCTGGACCAGGATATCGTTCACGCTCATGGCCACCAGATCGATCCCCACCGTGTCGTGCCTTCCCGTCGCGAAGGCGATCTTCAGCTTGGTGCCCACCCCGTCGGTCCCCGACACCAGAACCGGGTCCCGCCAGCGCCCGCCCGTCCGCCCGGAGGCCCCTTGGAGGCGGAACAAGCCCCCGTAGCCACCGTCGTTCCGGATCGCCCCGGGGACGATGGTCGACCCGATCATCCGGAAGTATCCATCCTCCAGCCGATCCGTCGCGTCGATATCGACTCCGGCGGCCTTGTAGTCCAAACCCTTCCCTTCCCTCATGCCGTTCTCCCTTGGGACGGGCCGGCAAGCCCCCGATCCGCCCCGGGCAATGCCGCCAGGATGTCCTCCTCCCCTGGTTCCGCCTCGCCCTTTTCCCCGTCCCCGTCCCCGGCCGGGTGCGGCCAGGGAAGAAAGCCGGCGTCCCCGGCCGGCAGCAGGTCGAGATCGCCGGCCGCCATTTCCACAATTTCCGGGCCCACCTTTTCCGATTCGAGCCCGTAGGCCACCACCAGGGACAGTTCGCAAAGGCGGTTCAACTGGCGGGGATTGCCCTTGCCCAGCCGGACCAGGTTTTCCGCCGCCTGCCTGGTGAAAATCCCCTGCCGGCTCCCGGCCGCCTTGAGCCGGGCCAGGATATAGAGGCGGGCCTCCTCGTCCGTCATGGGGGAAAGCACCGCCCTGGCGTCCAGCCGGGTGTTGAAGGAACTGGCGGCCGCCAGGCGGCGTTCCATGCCGGGCTGGCCAATCAGCAACAGCGACAAGGAGCGCCTCCCGCCGTACTCGATGTTCAAAAGGGTGCGGACAATCTCCAGAAAATCGGTTCCCCGGGCCGCCTGGACGTCATCCACCGCCAAAACGGCCGGCTGGCCGCTCCGGGCGCGGGCGGCGGCGAAAGCCTGAAGTTCGGCCAATCCGCCGACGGGGGATCGGGGCGCCGCCGACGGTTCCAGGGCGGCGAGAATGTCGCCCGGCGTCCCCAGCGGGTTGGGCAGGTAGCCGGCCAGCCAGCCGGCGGCCGAAAATTCGTCCAGGAGCGACTTGGCGATCCTGGTTTTGCCGACTCCCGGTTCGCCGAACAGCCCCGCCGCCCCGCCGCCATGCCCAAGGGCGTAGCGCAACCGGGTCGAAACCAGCGAGGCGGATCTGGTCGGGACGAAATTTTCCCGGCGATTCTCGTCGGAGAAGGGGGGAAAGGCGAAGTCCCAGAATTCCGAGTAGATCAATGCCCCGCCCCCCGTGGATTTTTAGGCCCCGATTATCGCCATGCCCGCCACGTTGGCGCCCAGGGAAGCCAGTTCCTCCGCCGCCCGGTTCAAGTCGGCGATCCGGCTCATCCCGATCCTTCCCGCCAGAATGACGGCGCCCGCCTGGCGGGAGGCGATAATCGCGTCGGCCCGGAAGGCGGGACCGCAATCGATTATGATGAAATTGAACGTCCGGTGCAATTCCTCAAAAAGCCTTTTCGCTTCCCCGGGATCAAGGATGTCGTCCCCGTCCCTTTCCGGGGGGCGGGCGGGAAGAACGTACAAATTGTCCTCCTCCCCCAGGATCAGGGCCTCGCCCAACCGGCAGGAACCGCCCAGAACGTCGGCCAGGGCGAAATAATCGGCCGCGAGCCCCAAGCGGGTCGCCGTTTCCGGCTTCTCCGCGTCGAAATCGACCAGAAGAATCCTGCCCTCGACCTTTCTGGCCATGGACAGGGCGAGACGTATGGCCAATTCGGTGCGCCCCTCGCCCCGGACGGCGCCGGTCACCGCCAGGGACGGCCGCTCCGGCTGTTTGGCCGCCAAGCCGGCCATCAGGGTCCTGGCCCCGGCCTCGAACTCGGCCATCCCGGACAAGGGCAAATAGGACAGCCGCAAAACCTTTCGGGCCAGGGACAGCCCCAATTCGTCCCCGTCCCGGCCGGCGGAACCGGCATCGCCGTCTCCCCGGGAAAAATCGGCATCTTCGCCGACGCCGGCCCGTTCGGGGTATTCCTCCGCCAGACCGGAATCCCCCCCCTCGCCGGAACGGACGTCGCGCCCCACGATCCTGGCCCCGCTCAGGCCCGCTTCGGCCAAATCGCGGGTTTTTTCCCGGATGATCGAAAGGTCGACCTCGGTGGGATGATTGTGATGCCCGGCCGCCGCCGGATTCTCCCGGCCGGGAAAGGCGGTTCGGCTTTCCGGCCTCTCGTCGTCAAGCAGCGACGACACCTGCATGGCCAGGGCGCTGTCGGAACCGGGAGCCGGGGCCGGCTTCCCCGGATTGAACGATTCGATCCCCTTCGCCGGCGGTATGGCGACGGAATTTCTGCTTAGAAGGTTGGCAAACGCCTGATCCGCGCTCATGCCGGGCCTAACCCCCTTCCGCCGTTGCCTGAACCGCCCGGAATTCCGGAAGTTCCCCCCCCAGCCGGGCGAAGTCCGAATCGGCCAGCCGGTGCGCCTGGAAGGCGGCGGCCAGGGCCAGCAATCCCGCCAGCCAGGGGAGGAGGCGGGGGAATCTCCGTTTGCGGGCCAGACGGCCGCGCTTGGCGATCGGCTTCGGTTCGACCACTTCAATGGGGGCCGGAATGAAAAGCAGCTGGTTTCCGCTCCCGCGAAGCATTCCCTCCATGCTTTTGGCCGCCCGCCGCAGGGAACCGGGATCGTAGGCGGGAAGAACCAGTTGAACCGGCGCCTCCAGCAGGCGCCTGGCTTCAAAAACATCGAAAAACCGGACCGGCCATATTTCCCGCAATCCCGCCAGGATCGCGCCCAGCGCCGCCCCCAGGAGCAGGCCCAGCCCGGGAAGGCGCCAATCCGGCCGGATTAGCCCGTCCTCGATTATCTCCGGGAAACCGGAAGGGAAAACAGCCGTGGCGGGGATTTCCTCCGGCATCGGGGGCGGCTCCGAGCGAGGAGCCGGCTCCGGAGCCTCCGCCGGCGGCGGCCGGGCGGCGGCGGTTTCGGCCGCCCGGGGCCGGAAACGCGACAACTCCAGCTCCTCCCTGGCGGAAATCAATTTTATCTCCAGATCGGCCAATTCTTTTTCCAGGGGAACCAGGGCGGCCAGGAAGGATTCGATTTCGGCCGAGCTCCGGCGCCGGCGCTCCTCCAGCCCGGCCGCAATCCCGGCCGCGGCTTCCCGTTCGCTTTTCAGGCCGGCCAGGCGGATTTCTTCCGTCTCCGGTTCGCCCGGGGCGCCCCCCCTCCGGACCTGGTCGGCGATAAGCAGGTCAACGGCCGCCAGTTCGCGCCGGGACCGCTTCACGAAGGGATGTTCCTCGGAACAATATTCAAGCAATCGGCCCAGGCGGGCCAAAACTGCCTTCCGGATCCGGAGCAGCCCGGCGGGTTCCCGGGGAACGCCCCGGCGACGGGTTTCGGCCTCCAGCCTGGCCGCTTCGTACCGTTCCCCAAGGCGTTCCGCCCTGTCCCGGGCGGTCGCCAACTCGACGGTCAACCTCCCCTCCCGTTCCCGGGCGCCGCCTAGCCCTAGCCTGGCCGCGTCCCTCGTCCCCATGATTCGCCGGCGGGATTTCTCCAGTTCAATAACCGCCTCCCGCGCCTCCTCCTCCCGCCGATCAACCGAATCGACGGTCTCGGTCCCGGCCGGGGCGGTTTCGTCCTTCCCCCCGGGCGCCGATCCGGCCTCGTCCCCGGCTCCCCCGGGGATTTCCTGGCCAACCGGTTCCGCCGGCGGTTCGTTTTCCCCCTCGGATTCCCTTGCTTTCACTTCCCGAACCGAAATATGGGAAAGGAGAACGGCGGCGGCGAGGGGCGCCAGGCGGGTGACCGAGGTGTTCCTCGGCGGCGCCAAGGGACGCAATTCCCGCTCCACCCTGGCGATCAGCCGCCCGGAAGCCCGGGAGGGAATTATTTCCAGGCTGGCGCCGTTAAGCCACAGATTGTCCCATTCGGGATATTTCTTGAGGAAGGCGTCGTTTTCCCGCCCGGGGGGGACGTCCAGATACAGGCCGTTGGCGATAAGAACCGGCATGGCCAGGAACTCCCGGATCAGCTCCCGCCTGGCCGAAGCGCCGAAGCCGCCCCCGCCGGGGATCCTCGTTTCCAACTCCAGCCGCCTGATCGCCTCCTCGGCGGCGAAAAGCCAAATTTCGCGGGCGCCGGCTTCCTCCCGCCCCGGCGAAAGGTATTCATGAAGGCGGCGGAAAACCTGGAAAGAGCGATCCCCGCCTCCCGTTTCAACCGTCAAGGACGCCGCCGGCCCGCCCTCCGGCTCCGGGGATTCAAGCCCGGGGAAATCCCAGGCGGCGATTCCGGCCGGCGGCGACAGGTCGCCGATTACGGCGGCCAGGGTCTGGAAATCCAGGTTAAGGACGAAATCGCGCAACCCCGGGGCCGCCTCCCAACCAGCCAGGGCCGTTAGCCAGCCGGGAAGAAGGGAGCGGGAATAGGAGGCCGGCGCCTCGAAGCGGGACAGCCGGGTTGAAAAATCCCCGCCCTCCGGGATGGCGCCCGGAACGGCGGAGAGCTTGACCAGCCGCCGCAGGTTGTTGTTCAGGAGTCCGCGATCCGCCTCGCTTTCGGGCAGGGATCGCCATTTCGCCAATCCGGCGTCCCAGGCGAAGCCCCCTCCGGCGGGAACAACGGACAGGGTAAGCCCGGCCGCGCCCGTCTGCCGGGACGGCTGGAACAGATCCCGGTAAACCAGGCCCGGAAAAAGGCCAAGGGCGGAAAAAAGAAAAAGCGTTCCGGCATGCCGCCGGAACAGATAAACGGGATTGAGCCTGGACGGCCGCAAAGATCTTGACATTGGTTTCCGGTTCAAAATCCCAGCCGCCAGCCCGGATGGTTCGCCTTGCCGGCCCGGGCTCCCCGGCGGCCGGCTTTGGCCCCGGGCGGCAGGTAATTGCCGGGCCATTCGGCTTCCCTGGCCGGACCCGGATTGTCGCCGGCCCCGTAGGCGACGCCCATGTTGTCCTCGGCCGACGGTTTTCCGGCCGCCGCTCCCGCCGCGCTCGCCGGCCGGCCGGAGGGGGCGCCGGGCAAATCGGGCAAACGCCCGGAAGAGCCGGATCGGGAAAAGCCCGGGGCCGGAAGGGGAACCCCCGGCGGGGCGGCGGGAGCGGCGGCCGGATTGGCCAGGAGCGAGCGGACCAGGATGATTTGTCCCGGGCGCACCGCCGGATCGTCGCCGGTGACTCCCAACAGGGCGGAGCGCACGTCATGAACGCTGCGCGCCGGCTGGCTGCGGTGGGGAGTGATCAGTTCCACCCTGGCCAAATCCGCGGTCGGCGGGGCCAGGTAGCGCCCCCGGGGAAGGGCGGCGGGAAACGAGGGGCCCAGCTCGTCGCCGTCCAAATCCCGGCGGGAGGGATTGGCCTCCCAGTTGGCGGCGAGGATTGCCTCGGAAAGCTTGACCGGTTCGATCCCCAGAGGAAAGCGGCCCGGCTGGAGCACTTCGCCGAAGACGAAATAATAGCCTCCCCGGGCCCGGTTAGCCTGAACCCGCGCCAGGGCCGGCCCCTTCAGGTACACCGCCGCCGCCGCCTGTACGGCCTGGGCGGCCTCCTCCACGGTAAGGCCCCGCAGGCGGACGAGGTCGGGGGTGTTGGGCAGCCGCACGGTGCCGTCCGGCTGTATTTCCAGCTCGCCGGAAAATTCGGGATGGTCCTTGATCGCGACGGTCACCACGTCCTTGGGCATGAGGCGGTAAAGTTCCGGCTTGTCCAAATCGGGATAATCGCCGCCGTAAACCAGCTGTTCCACCGGATAGAAATGGGTTCCGGCCCCCGCGCCCGGAGTCCGGATCGGCGGCCCGGCGACGGGAAAAGCCGGGGCCTGGGGGAACCTCCGGCGTCCGGGCAGGGGAATTTCCGACCCCTTTTCCGGACCGATGCCGGCCTCCCAAGCCGCTCTCCGGGGATCGTCCGGCAAGACCCGCGGGAGGGGCGCGGACGGCAATTCCGGCAGGGGCGGCTGGGCGTCCAAGCCCTGGAAAAACGCTTCCTCGAACTCGCCGAAATTATTGTTCCTCAATTCCTTGGGAGCGACCTGAAAATCCGCCGGGGCAATCGGCCGGTTCCTCAGGTAAAGCCGCCGCCAATGATCCTCCGGCTCCGCCTCGATTACCGGCGCCCGCCCCTGGACGGCGGAACGACCGTCCAGGCAACCGCCCAGGATGGGCGACAGACCCGCCATCATCAGCCCGGATTTGGCCAGAATCGCCTTCATTCCCGAAACCGGTTTCGCCATTG
>JAISYL010000280.1 GCA_031269935.1 Planctomycetota bacterium | reverse complement strand
AGCGACATCGCGGCCGAACTTGGCATCACTCCCGCCACCATCACCTCCATATGCAACGAATTCTTCCAAAAGAACCTCCTTGTCCAGCGCCAGAAATGCGACACCCCCGGAAAGGTCGGCAGAAGAAAACTGCCGGTCGAACTCAATTACGACTACAAGCTGGTTCTCTCCATCAACATCAACACCACCGGCACCGACATTTCCATTTGCAACCTGGCCGGCAACCTCCTCCGCGGCATCGGCATCCCCACCGACCCCACGCTCCCGCCGGAGCGTTTTCTCCGCCAGGTCGCCGAATGCTGCGTCAAACTGCTGTGGGACAGCGACCTGGCCGGCAAGGAACTCCTCGGAGCCGGGGTGACCGTGCTGGGCCCGGTGGACAACCGCGAGGGAACGGCGTTGAAAGCCTATTCGGTATGGGGGCAGCCGGTTCCGGTCAAAAGCATATTGGAGAGCGAACTGCGCATCCCCGTTTACGTCGAGAGCAACGTCTGCGCCCTGGCGGAAGCCGTTCTTCTCTACGGGGAAGCGGGGGACGCCCCGAACATTCTGGTGGTGCATTGGGGTCCCGGCCTCGGCTCCGCCACCATAATCGGCGGAAAGCTCTTCAAGGGCCGCAACCACCAAACCGCCGAACTCGGCCACAATTTCATCGACGGCTCCGGCGCGCGCTGCCGTTGCGGGAAAGTGGGGTGCCTGGAAACGAAGGTGTCCGTCGCCGCCATCCTCGCCAGGGTGGAACAGATCGCCAACCTCCCCGGCCGTACCCCCCTGAGGATTCTGGCGGAAAGAATCGGCCCCCTCCGGCGCGACAATCTCGACGCCTATCTGGATACTCCCTTTCCGCCGCTGGACGAATATCTGGACGACATTTCCTTCCGGCTGGCGGTCGCCGTCAACAACGCCGTCCAGATCCTCGCTCCCGACAAAATCATCCTTTTCGGCGAAATGTTCGCCAACGACGGCCTGTACGAAAGATTCAGGCGCAGCTTGCCAACCATCAACGAGACCATCGTCGATGGCATGTTCCTGCGCAGCGCCTTCCAATCGCGCCGCCTCTACATCGGCGGCGGCGCTTGCGCCGTCAAACGCTTCCTCGTGGACACCGGCGGTTTGAACGGCTCGTAAAATCCATCCGGCGGCGGGCCGCGACACGGTTGCGCGGCCCCCGCATACTTTTCAATGATTTCGCCTCTTTCACGGGAGACTCAAGCATGGTCAGCGAAAGGAAAAGCATCGGAGTCGGCCTCGTCGGCACCGGCTTCATGGCCAAGGCGCACGCGAACGCCTTCAACACCATCCCCTACATGTTCCCCGATCTTCCCCTTCGGCCGAGACTGGCGGCGGTGGCCTCCACCTCCCTGGAACGGGCGGAGGAGACGGCCCGGCGCTACGGTTTCGAAAAAGCCCTGGTCGGCCACGCGGCCCTCATAGACGATCCCGAGGTCGAGCTGGTCGACGTGGCCAACGGCGATCGCCTGCACGCCGCCGTCGCCCTCGCCGCTCTCGCGAAGGGCAAGCATGTGCTGTGCGAAAAACCCCTCGCCGACAACCTCGCCGACGCCAAACGCCTTGCCGAAGCCGCCGCCAGGGCGGAAAAGTCCGGCGTAAAGGCCGTGTGCGGCTTCAACTACCGCTTCGTTCCCGCCGTGGCCCTGGCCAAGCGCCTGATAGAACGCGGCGTCATCGGACGCGTCTACAGCTTCAACGGCTGCTATCTCCAGGACAGCGGCGCCTTCGAGGACACCCCGGCGGAAAAGGTCTGGTACGCCGCGCCGGGCGGTCCCAAGAATTCCGGGGTGATGTACGGCATCGGCACCCATCTTATCGACCAGGCCCGCTACCTGGCGGGGGAGATAGAAACCGTCGCCGGGAGCCTGCGCACCTACAATACGCGGCGCGATTCCGCGGCGGGGAAGATCGCCGTCCGGAGCGACGAGGACGGAGTGGCGGTGGTCGGCTTCGCGAACGGCGCCCTCGGATCCATCCGGGCGGCGGCGGTCGCCGCCGGCCGGAAGAATCGGCTGTCATGGGAAATATCCGGTTCGCGGGGGACGCTTTTCTTCGACCTGGAGGAGATCAACTATCTCAAGGTGTTCCTCCGCGACACCCCGGTCAAGGAAGTGAGCGGCTTCACCAGGGTGAACGTGACCCAATTGGATCGCAATCACCCCTTCATGGACATCTGGTGGCCGCGTGGCCACGGCATCGGCTGGGAGCACGCCCACATCAACGAGGCGGCGCACCTCCTCGCCCGCATCGCCGAAGACGGGCCGGTGGGCCCGGAGGCGGCGACCTTCGAGGACGGCTATCAAGCCCTCCGGGTCGTCGAGGCGGTCCGCCGCTCGGAGGAGACGGGAATGCGGCAGCGGGTGGAGGACATCGGGCCTTGACGCTCCGGCGGCGTTTTTTGGCGAGGGGAAGCGCAACCGATTTTGTCAAGGAGAACCGCATGCGTCCAATCACCCTTTTCGTCGGAGCCTGGGCGGACCTCGGCCTCGAGAAGTTTCTCGAAACCGCGGCGGAAATTGGCTACGACGGGGTGGAACTGTCCTTCAAGCCGGGCGTAATCGATTTGGACAAGGCCGCCTCCGACTCCGGCTACCGCGACTCGATTCAGCGGCTTCTCGGCGAAAAAGGCCTGTTGTGCCGGGCGGTCAACGCCTCGCCCATCGGAAAATGCGTGGGCGATGGCCACTCGCCCCTCGTGGACGTCCTGGCGCCTCCGCGCCTCAGGGGAAAGCCGGACGACATCCGCAAGTGGGCAATCGACTCGATGCTGACCGTGCCCGCCGTCGCCAAGGCGCTCGGCTGCCCGACGGTGCCGGGCTTCCTCGGCTCGCCCATATGGCGTTACTTCTATCCCTACCCGAGGCTGCCGGACACGCTGGTCGACGACGGCTTCGCCCGCCTGGCCGAATTGTGGAAACCCATTCTCGACGAGTTTTCCCGCCAGGGGGTGTTTCTCGCCTTCGAGGCCCATCCCACGGAAATCGCCTACGACTTTTACACCACCCGCCGGCTTTTCGAGGCCCTGCGCCGCCATCCCGCCCTCAAGTTGAATTTCGATCCGAGCCATCTCGAATGGCAAGGGATGGATCCGGTTCTGTTCCTGCGGGAGTTCGGCCGCGAGGTGGCGCACGTTCACGTCAAGGACGTCCAGGTACGGCTGGACGGGCGATCCTCCATCCTCGCCTCGCACCTTCCCTTCGGCGATCGGCGGCGCGGCTGGGATTTCCGCTCGCCCGGGCATGGCCAGGTGAATTTCGAGGAGATTTTCCGCGAGCTTAACGCCTTCGGCTACCAGGGTCCCCTGTCGGTGGAATGGGAGGACAACGGCATGGATCGGCTGGAAGGGGCGAAGGACGCCCTGGCCTTTGTCAAGCGCCTTAATTTCCGCCCCTCGGCGGTTGAATTCGATCGGCCGCGGAATCCTTCGAAATGAGACTCGCTGGAGACGGCAATGGCTGAGGTAGGCATAATCGGCACGGGCATTATGGGGCTGGGGGTCGGCCGCAGGCTGCTGGAAAGGGGCTTCCGGGTTTTTGGCCGCGACGCCTTCCCCGCCAACGCGGAGAAGGCCCGGCAGGCGGGCCTGGAAATGCGGAACAGCCTCGCCGAGGTGGCCGGGGACGCAGCCAGGATCATTCTCTTTCTCCCCGGCCCGGCGGAAATCCGCGCCTGCGTGACCGGCGCGGACGGGCTTCTGGCGCATCTTCCCAAGGGGGGAGCGATCCTCGACATGTCCACCAGCTCACCGGACAACACCGTCGCCATGGCCGCCGCCGCCGGCGCCGCCGGCGTCGGCTACCTGGACGTTCCGGTACTGGGAAGACCGTCCACGATAGGCAACTGGTGCCTGTTGGCCGGCGGCGACGCCGGAGTCCTGGAGCAATGCCGCGATTTCCTCGAACCCCTGGCGGGGAAAATCATCCATGTCGGCGGCCCGGGAACCGGGCACGCGGTCAAGCTTCTCAACCAACTCATGTTCGGCGCCATCAACGCCATGACGGCGGAAATGATGGCTGTGGCCGAAAAGATCGGCGTGCCGCCGGCCAGGGTTCACGAAATCATCGCGGGCAGCCAGGCTTCCACCGTCAGCGGCATCTTCCGGGAGTTGGGCGCGAGAATCGGGGAGGAGCGCTACGGCGATCCGACCTTCACCGTCGCCATGCTGGCCAAGGACATCCGGCTCGCGGTCGAGATGGCGGAAAAGGCGGGCTGCGCCCCGATAGTCGGCCGGGCCGTGGATCTCCTCAACCGCTTCGCCCTCATCCGGGGCAAGGGAGGCTACGACACCGCGATCCTTTGGGAAGGAGTCCGGGAAATGTGGAGGGACGATGGAACCGAAACTTAGATCGCGTAAAGAAATATGGATCATTTATTTTTTCGCGAGCCCTTGACGTGGTGAACAATATATGCCGGAAGCGTTTTGGTTTTCGGATACGCCCAAGCGCGGGCAAGGGCCATGAAACAGAAACAACCGAAATCCATACGCTCTTGGGCATAGGGCGCCTAGCGGGAAAATTCTTGATCGTCGTTATTACGTTATTATATAATTCATATCTGATAAATTGGTAATTGGCGCCGGGAACTCCGGAACTGTATCCCGATCAAGCGAGGGCTTGGGGTAAAATTGCCGTCTCGTAGGGTTATATGGGGAAATTTCGCCGGCGCTCGGCTGATGCGGCATATCAATGGGTTGTACTTTCGCAATAGAAAAGGAGAAAAGCATGAAACAGAATGTCGTGATATGGGTGACGGCCATGTTCCTTCTCTCTCTCGCCCTGGCCGGACAGGCGGCCCGCGCCGGCACGGTGCAATTGCGCCTCGCCCATGCCAACGCCCCCACCGAGGACAGCATGTATCAGGTGGTCGGCCTGAAGTACAAGGAACTGGTTGAAAAATATTCCAACGGCGAAATGACCGTCGCCATCTTCCCTTCCGGCCAGCTCGGCGGCGAGGAGGAATTGGTCAGCTACGCCAAGGAGGGCAGCATCGACTTCGCCGTCGCCAGCCTGAACCAGGTGTCGAACCACGCGCCCGGCCTGGAAGCCCTGTTCCTTCCCTATATGTTCCCGGACACCGAATCGATGTACCGGACCTTGGACGGCACGGCCGACTATTTCAACGAGTATCTGCCCAGGCGGGCCAACATGCGCATCGCCGGCTACATCACCGGCGGCGACTACGGCTACCGGCAGGTTTTGTCCCTCCAGCCGGTTAAAAACCTCGCCGATCTGCGCCGGCTCAAGGTGCGCGTTCCCGCCAACCCGGTTATGACGGCCACCTTCCAGGCCTTCGGCATCACCCCCACCCCCATCGCCTGGGGCGAACTGTTCAACGCCCTGCAAACCGGGGTGGTCGACGCCTTCGAGTGCGACGTTTCCGTTCTCGTTTCCGCCCGCTACAACGAGGTGGTCAAATACGTGACCGACATCAATTATGTCGCCCAGATCTCCCTGCTGGTCATGTCCAACGACACCTATGGGCGGCTGAGCCCGGCCCACAAGAAGGCCATCGATCAGGCGACCGGCGAGCTCAACCGGCATATGCGCGGCAAGGGCGAGGAAATCAGCAAGCAGGCGGCCACGGTCAGCGTCAAGGTGAGGTTCCTCGGCAAGCCCGACGACTTCCCCGAATGGGAAAAGGCCGGCCGCTCCACCTGGCCCAAGTTCTACGGCCGCATCGGCGACGGCAACGAGGCCGCCGGCAAGGAATTGGTGGACAAGGTCTTCGCGGCTTCGCGGGGCAAGTAGGGGGGCACCGGGATCCCGGTCATTTTTACGACCGCTCCAGAGTGCCCGGGGCCGGCGTTTCCGGAGCGGTCCGCGAGCGATTCCCGACAAAGGGAGCGTACCATGCGAATTCTGCGGCTGATTGATGAAAATTTCGAACGCGTCGTCGGCGGAGTGTGCCTGGGCATTGTGGTCGCGCTCATCTTCATCGGCGTGACGATACGGATACTGTTCAACTCCGGCCTGCCGTGGCAGGAGGAGCTGTCCCGCGTACTTTTCGTTTTTGTCATCTATGTGGGCGCGAGTCACGGTGCGCGCCGCAACGAGCATCTCAGGGTCACCCTGCTGCAAAACCTTCTGCCGGAGGCGTGGCGGCGGCGGCTTGACGCCGTCAACGATCTCGCCTGGATCGCCTTCAACATCCTGGTCGTCTGGTATGCGGCGAAGAGCCTGTTCGGCCCCATGAGCAGCTTCGTCGCCTACTCCGCCTATCTGAGCCTGGATCTCCGGATTCCCTTCGCCATAGTTCCGGTCCTGACCCTGCTCCAGACCTGCAGGCTGATCGTGAACTTCTGGCGGCGGAGCATCGGCGAAAACGACAAAAAGGGGATCCCATGCTCCTGATTATCATGCTGGTCGTCCTCCTCCTCATGGGCATGCCCATTTATGTCGCGCTCGGACTGACCACCATGATCTTCATGATCCAGGGGGGAATGGATCCCGCCCTGGTGGCCAAGGCGATGTACGCCGGCGCCGATCAGTATCCCCTCATCGCGGTCACCGGCTTCATCCTGGTCGGCAACCTTTTCGAAAAGGCCGGCATCACCTCCGAGGTCATCAATCTCGCCCACAGCTTCATGGGGCGTTCGAAACTGGGGCTGGCGATTATCACCATCGCCAGTTGCGCCATTTTCGCGGCGGTCTCCGGATCGGGCCCCGCCACGGTGGCGACCATCGGCGGGTTGATGATTCCGGCCATGATCAAGGCCGGCTATCCCGCCAGCTTCGCCGGGGGAGTATCGGCCGCCGGCGGCGGGCTGGGAGTGCTCATTCCGCCCAGCAACCCCTTCCTCATGTACGGCATCATCGCCAGGGAATCCATCGCCGCCCTTTTCATTTCCGGGCTGATCCCCGGGCTTGTCCTGGCGGTGGCGCTCTCTTTCACCTCCAGCATACTGACCAAACGGCACGCCAAGAACATGAACGAACAGGACGACGGGCCGCCGGCCGGATCTGCGAAGCGGAAGAAAGGCGCCATCTACGCCTTCGGGGCGTTCTACAATTCCAAGTGGGCGATTCTGGCGATATTCACCCTGCTTGGCGGCATCTATCTCGGATTCTTCACCCCCATCGAGGCGGCCGAGGTGACGGTCTTCTATACGATTGTGATCGGCTTGTTCGTCACCCGCGCCATGACCGTCCGCGACATCTGGGAAGCGTTGGTGAAAACCATGTCCATGTCCGGGACGCTCCTCATCCTCGTGGCGATAGCGACCGCCTTCGGGCGCCTGATCACCATGTACCAGATCCCCGACGCCATGGGCAAGGCCTTGTCCGAAGTGACGAGCAATCCCGAAGCGATGCTGCTCATCATCGTGGCCATCCTCATTTTCGTCGGCACCTGGGCCGAGACATTTTCGATGATTGTCGTTCTGACCCCGGTGTTCCTGCCGATTGTCGTGAACCTGGGAGTCGATCCGATCCATTTCGGCGTCATCTTCGTCGTCAGTTGCGTAATCGGTTTCCTGACCCCGCCCTTCGGATGCAACCTGTTCGTGGCGGTGCAACTGACCGGCCTTCGCCTGGAGGTCATTTTCAAGGCGGTTTTGCCTTTCCTCCTTACCTATATCGCGGTGCTGGTGTTGCTCATCTACTTCCCGTCCCTGTCAACCTTCCTGCCGCGCCTCATTTACGGCTGACGGACGAAAAAGGGAAAGGGGGTGCGATTCAATGCCGCTCAGTTTCTCCAGCCGGATCGAGGCGCCGAAGCCCGGCGGCCATATCAAGCCGATGGGCGAAAGCGAATGCGGCGCGCATCCCTTCGACGCCAGGACCGGCAAGACGCCCGCCTCGCCGGCGGGAAAACATGGAGTGTCCCGTCGTGACGGGAACGTTTTCAGCCTATGGGGCGAAGACGGCGTAATCCGCATACAGTTCGGGTTTTTTGGCAAGAAACAAGGAGAAGAGCGATGAAAAGGATCCTTTTGGCGCTTGCGGTTCTCGGGTTGTTCCTCGGGACGGGGCTGGCGCGGGCCGGCCAGGTCGAGATTTCCTTCATGAACTGGTCCTCCACCGAGGAGGTGATGCGTCCGATTCTCGAAGTCATCAAGGACTTCGAAAAGGAGAATCCCGGCATCAAGGTCAAGAACGTCCCCATCGGCGTCGGCGACATCCGCAACCAGTTCATGGTCATGGATCTCGGGGGCAATCCGCCCGACGTCGTGCAACTCCACGGCGGCGACGCCATCTATGTCTACCACACCGGCGCCCTCCTGCCCGTCGAGGAGGTATTCGACAAGGCATTCACCGACAAGTTCATAGAAACCTTCTACGAGGAGACCAGGGCCGACGACGTTCACGCCGGCATCCTCTGGGGTCCCCAAACCCTGACCTTCGTCTGCAACATTCAGCTTCTCAAGCAACTCGGCTACAGCGAGCCGCCAAAGACCCTGATCGAGATGGAAGAGATGATGAAGAAGGGAAAGGAAACCATTCCCGACCTCATCGGCTTCCAGCTCGACACCACCGTCCGCACCATCGGCTTCGCCCACGTCTGGTCCTTCATGAACGCCTTCGAGTACGAGGTGATCAAGGGTAAGGTCTCCAAGTTCAACAGCCCCGCCATGGTCGAGTTCGGCGAATGGATCCGCCGCATGGTGAAGCTCGGCTACACCCTTCCCGGCAAGCGCTTCGGCGAGTTCCGGCCCATGGCCGCGAACGGCCGGGTGCTGTTTTGCTTCGATGGATCCCACAAGGGCCAGATGAAGGCTTTCAACAAGAGCTTGACCGACGCCGACTACGACGCCATGTTCCAGGCGTCCCCCCTCCCCGCCGGCCCGAACGGCAAGCACCTAGCCGCGCCGGACGACCACTCCCTGGCCATCTCCAGGAAAAGCCGGAACAAGGAGGCCGCCGCCAAGCTCGTCGCCTTCCTTTCGACCACCAATTCGGCCCTTTCCAAGTATCACAATCCCTGCGGCTTCCTCCCTCCGATCAAGGACTACCGCGCGGTGGCCCCGGGCTGCTTCGAGGACGCCAGCCGCCAGGGCACCCTCAAGTTCGCGGTTCCCAATGTCGTCATCCCGCCCTATGGCCCGAACTACGTCGACATCGCGCAGGAAGTGATGACCGCGGTGCAGGAAATCATCACCACCGACAAGCCGGTCAAGGCCATTCTTGACGCCTATCAACCCAAGATTCAGGACATAATTAAGTGAGGGCCGGAAAATCCACGGTGGAATGTCCGCGGGTGCGCCTCGGGGGAGGCTTCAGCCTCCCCCTGCACGCGGTGCTTCTCGCCCCCACCCTCATCGTCCTGGCGCTGGTGATCCTCTATCCCATCGTCAGTTCGGCCGCGCTCGGGTTCTTCAACTACGACCTGACCAACCCTAGAGGCCAGGGATTCGCCGGCGTCGACAATTTCACCCGGCTCGCCAATGACGCCAACTTCTGGCGGGCTCTGAAGAACACCCTGGTCTTCAGCCTCTCCTCGGTCGCCTTCGGCCTGGTCTTCGGCCTGGCCGGAGCGCTCGCGCTCAACAACTTGGCCGAACGCCACGGCTGGCTCCGCGGCGTCCTGTTGCTCCCGTGGGTGATTCCCACGGTGGTGGTCGGCTATCTTTTCCTCTTCATCTTCGATGTCGACGCGGGGCTGGCCAGCTACCTGCTCATGCGGCTCGGGATAATCGACCGAAGCCTCCCCTGGTTGATGCGCGGCGATCTGGCGATGGCCGCCTGCATCATCGCCAATGTCTGGAACCAGACGCCCTTCTACATCCTCATGTTTGCGGCCGGGCTCAAGACCATCCCCCAGGACATCCGCGAGGCGACGGTGGAGATGGGCGCCTCCCGCTGGCAGGAATTCCGCCACGTAACCCTGCCCTTCCTTTGGGGCCTGATCGTCATCACCAGCCTTCTCATGATCATCCGCAATTTCAACAACTTCCCCATTGTCTACACCATGACCGGCGGCGGCCCCGCCTACGAAACCACCACCTTCGTCATCTATATTTACCGACTCGCGTTCGACAGCTTCAAGCTGGGCTATGCCGGGGCGGTCGGCTTCATTTGGTGCATCGTGCTGGCAATCTTGGCGGCGCTCTACGTTCGCGCCCTGACCAAGGAATCATAGGGATAGCCATGAACGAAATCCGCAAAACCGGCGGGGGGTGGAAAATCGTCGTCTGGGCGGTGGTGATCGTCGCCCTGGTCTGGACGTTTTTCCCCTTCTATTGGATGCTCTCCACCGCCCTCAAGCCGGACCTCGACATCTACAAGGTCCCCCCGGATCTCTGGCCGAAAAATCTGACCTTCGACAATGTGCGGAAGCTTTTCTGGGAGGACTCGCTCATTCCGCGCTTCTTCCTCAATTCCCTCATATCGTCCGTGGCGACGGTCATCGTGACCGTGGGGCTGGCCACCTTCTCGGGCTACGCCCTTTCGCGCCTCCGTTTCCGCTTCCGCCAGAAGCTGCTAATCGGCATACTCGTCACCCAGATGTTCCCCATGGTGGTGCTCCTCATCCCGCTCTATATACTCTACCTCAAGGCGCATCTCCTAAACACCTGGGTGGGGCTGGTTCTCGCCTTCACCTCCTTCGCCCTGCCCTTCGGGGTGTGGATGATCAAGGGCTTTATCGACACGGTGCCGGTGGAAATGGAGGAGGCGGCCATGATTGACGGCTGCAGCCGCGTCGGGGCGCTGTTCAAGGTGGTGCTGCCGATGATCGTCCCCGGCGTTGCGGCGACCGCCATCTTCGCCTTCCTCGACGCCTGGAACAACCTCCTTTTTCCGCTCACCCTCGTCAACGAACTGGAAATGAAGACGCTCCCGCCCGGGATGATTCTGTCCTTCATGGGCCAGTTTCGCGCCGACTGGGGCGGGATGATGGCCACCAGTTTCCTCACCACCCTGCCCATCGTCATTCTTTTCGTCCTGCTGCAGCGCTATCTGGTGGCGGGCCTGACCGCCGGCGCCGTGAAGGGATGACTCCCGGCGCCGATTCGACAAATACGCGCAAGGAACGTTTTTTGGGAGATCGCATGCAAGACTATCGCGCCGGTTTTCTTCCCCTGGCCCGGGTCAACTTCGACATGGAGGCGGCGGCGGCCTGCCTCGCCGAAAGCAAGGCCATGCTTAACCGCGTCGCGCCGGAAATCATCTGCCCGGACAAGCATTTGACCGGCTATGACGAGATGATCGCCTGGATTGGGGCCAACGGTCCCTTCGATTTCGTCGTCGCCCAGGCGTCGACCTTCATGGATCCGCGCTTCGGCCTGGAATACCTCCGGCTTCTGGACTGCCCGACGGTGATTTGGGGCGTGCGCGAGCCTTCCATCGCGGCCGGCACCCGCATCCGCCTGAACTCCCTCACCGGCGCCATCGCCCTTACCCAAATCAGCAGGCAACTGGGCCGCGACTTCGAATTCGTCTACGGCAACCCCGGCGAGGAGGCGGTGGAAACGGCCGTCGCCCGCTGGGCCAAGGCGGCGGCCGCCGCCGCCAGGATCCGCGACATGCGCCTGGGGGTGATCGGATCGATTCCCCCGGGTTATTTCTTCAGCCTCGAGGAGGAGGTGCAACTCCGGAGCCGCCTGGGACCGCAGGTGTTTCCCATCGAGATGTACAAACTGTTTCACCGGATGGAATCGGTCGGCGAGGCGGCGCGCCGGGCCGAATTCGAAAAGGCGGCGGCCAAGGTTCCCGCCCTGCGGGAAATGCCCGGCGACAAGCAACTCGTCATGGGCGGCTTCTGCAAGGTTGTGCGGGACTTCATCGACCAGAACCGGTTGACCGCCCTCTGCGGTCGCTGCTGGCCCGACAGTTTCGAACGGCTGGGAATCGCCTTCTGCGGCATCTACGGCCTGTTCGGCGCCGAACTGCCGGTCGGCTGCGAAGCCGACATGGGCGGCACCGTCTCCATCGCCATGCTGTCGTGGCTTTCCGGCGGGCCGGCCTACCTCGCCGATCCGGTGTCGCTGGACGAAAAGGCCGACGCCATGACCTTCTGGCATTGCGGCTACGGCGCCCCCGCCCTCGCCAACCCCCGGGAGCCGATCAAGGTCGTCGGCCACCCCAACCGCAAGCTGCCGCCCAGCTTCGAATTCTCCCTGAAGCCCGGCCGGGTCACCATCTGCCGGCTCGGCAAAGGCGCCGCCGGCCGTTACCGCCTGCTCGTGGCGGCCGGCGACTGCCGGGACGCGCCCGTCCAGTTCAGCGGCACCTCGGCGGTGGTGACCATGGACGGCGGCGCGAAGCGCTTCCTCGACCGCCTCGCCAACCAGGGGTGGGAATATCACATCGCGTTGGGTTACGGCGACCTGCGCGAGGAACTGGCCACCCTGGGGCGGTTGCTCGGGGTCGAGGTTGTAAGGGTCTGGTAAAAAATAAGTACTGCATGTTTAGACAAGGAACCGAGTCGCGGCCCTGAATTTCGCCCGGGGTTGGGCAAAAATTTACGGGAGCGACGACGTGGCGCGGTATAAAAGCGAGCCCTAAAGGTTCCCCGAGGAGAGGATGGCCCGTGCTTGCGTCCATGAAAGAACCGTTGCTGGCGGCTATGGGGGGTGGGTATGCCATTCCCGGCTTCAATTTCTTCCACCAGTCGTCCGCCGAAGGCATAGCGGAGGAGGCCGAGGCGCGGCGCTCGCCCGTCTTTCTCATGATTTCCGGCGTCTACGCCCGCTCCCTCGGCGTCGAAGTCGCGGCCGCCATGGGACGGCGGGCCGCCGAAAAAGTCTCGACGCCCGTGGCCCTTCACCTGGATCACGGCGACGGCTATGAACTCGCCGAGGCTTGCGTCCGCGCCGGCTTCACCTCCGTCATGATAGACGGCTCGCGCCTGCCCCTGGCGGAAAATATCGCCCTGACCAAAAAAGTCGTCGCCATGGCGCATCCGCGCGGCGTCACGGTCGAGGCCGAAATCGGGGAGGTGGGCGGGGTGGAGGACGCGGTGTACGAGGAAGGGGGGGAGCGGAAACTGGCCCTGGCGGATCCGGGGCGGGCCGCCGAATTTGTCGAGACCACGGGCGTCGACTGCCTGGCGCCGGCCATCGGCAACGTCCATGGCCTTACCAAGCGGGAACCGCGGCTCGATTTCGCCCTTCTCGCCAGGGTCCGCGCCGCCGTGCCGATCCCCTTGGCCATGCACGGCGGCACCGGCATTTCCGACGACGGCATCCGCCGGCTCGTTCGCGGCGGCATGGCGAAAATAAACGTCGGCACCGAGTTGAAAGTGGCGTGGCGGCGGGGCTTGATCGCCTTTTTCGAGGACGGCGGATACGAACCCCGGCTGGCGATGCTGGCCGCCAAGGCGGAGATCCGCAAAACCGTCGCCTGGAAAATCGGCCTCGCCGGCTCGGAAGGAAAGGTCTGAGGCGCATGGAGCAAAAACGAATCCTTTGCGTCGGCAACGCCGCCTGGGATCAGATTTTCGTGCTCGAGACGTTGCCGACCGGAGCGGGGAAATATTTTTCCCATGCCTATTCCGAATCGGGCGGCGGGCCGGCCGGAACCGCCAGCGTCGCGATTTCCCGGCTGGGCGGCAAGGCCAAGCTGTGGAGCCGCATCGGCGACGACGGGGCGGGAGACCGCATCGCCGCCGAACTGACCGAATACGGGGTGGAGCTTCCGGCGATTTCGCGCCTCAAGGGCGTCGCCTCCTCCCTGGCCGGGATTTGGGTGGACGCCGGAGGCGAGCGGATCATCGTGAACTACCTCGATCCCAAGTTCCCGCAAAACGCCGACTGGCTTCCCCTTGGCGAAGTGGGGGAATTCGACTCCGCCCTGGCGGACATCCGCTGGCCGGCCGGGGCGGAGGCGGTTCTCCGGGCGGCGGCGGCGGCGGGCGTCCCCTCGGTTTTGGACGGCGATCGCGCTCCCGGCGCCTCGATTCTTGCAACCCTGGCGCCGCTGGCGGCCCACGCGGTGTTTTCCGAAGGTGGCTTGGCGATGTTGACCGGCGAAATGAATCCGGAGGCCGGGCTGCTCGCCGCCGGGTCGCTTCCCGGCGTCAACCCCTATGTGACCCTTGGCGACAGGGGTTGTCTATGGCTGGACAAGGGCAGGATCCGGGCCTTTCCCGCCTTCAAGGTGGAGGCGGCCGACACCACCGGCGCCGGCGACGTCTTCCACGGAGCCTTCGCCCTCGCCTTGGCCGAGGGAATGGAAATCGTGGAGGGACTGCGTTTCGCCTCCGGCGCCGCCGCCCTCAAGTGCACCCGCCCCGGAGGGCGGGCCGGCATCCCCGATCGCGCCGCATTGGACGCATTTTTGAAAAGGAACCCCGCATGAACTTCACCTATTCCCTGCCCGTCAGGATCGTCTTCGGGCGCGACAAGGCGAATGACCTAGGCGACGTCTGCGCCGGCCTGGGGCTGGACAACGGCCTCCTGGTGAGCGACCCCGTCTTCGCCGCCAACGGCCTGGCGGAAAGAATCGCGGCCGGATCGAAGGGACGCCTCACCGACGTTTTCTCCTCCCTATCGCCCAACCCCGACGTGGCGGAGGTGGAGGAATGCGTCAAGATTGTGCGGGCGAACGGCCACCGCTTCCTGGTCGCCCTGGGCGGCGGCAGTTCCATGGACTGCGCCAAGGCGGCCTCGGTCATGGCCGGCGCGGGCCTGCCGGTGCGCCGGTACCACAGCGAAAAGGAGCCCATCCCCGGGCCCGGCCTGCCGCTCATCGTCGTCCCGACCACCGCCGGCACCGGAAGCGAGGTCACCAACGTCGCCGTCCTCACCGACGCGGCCAAGGGCATCAAGCTGCCGATGGCGTCGGATCACATGTACGCCCGCCTAGCCCTAATCGACCCTCTGCTCACCCTGAGCGTGCCGCCGATCGTGACCGCCTCCACCGGGCTCGACGTCCTTTCCCACGCGCTCGAGGGCTTTTGGAGCATACACCACCAGCCCATATGCGACGCCGCCGCCATCTATTCGGCCAAGCTGGTTTTCGATCACCTGCCCGCCGCCCACCGGGACGGCGGCGACCTAGAGGCGCGCGAATGGATGTGCGTGGCCTCGGTCGTCGCCGGCTTGGCCTTCGCCCATCCCAAGACCGCCGGATCGCACGGCTGTTCCTTCATTCTCACCAACAAATACCGCCTGCCGCACGGCGAAGCCTGCGCCTTCACCCTCGACAGCCTGGTGGAAATAAATTGCGAGGCCGACGGCGAGCGCATCGCCACCCTTGCCCGCATGGTCGGCTTCGCCTCCCCGAAGGAAATGGCCGGACGCATCCGGACAATGAAAAGGGAAATGGGAATGCGCCGCACCCTGGCCGAGGCCGGCATCGGGCTTGACGAGCTGGAAAGCCTGGTCGAAGGCTGCCGCAACCCGAACCTTCTGAACAATCCCGTCGAACTGACCCGGGAAAGGCTTCTGGCCATGTTCCGCGGCCTGGCGGGAGACCGGGCTTGAACGGAAGCCACCTGCTGGTTGTCCTGGTGTCGGGAATCTGGTCGGCGCATTTCCTGTTGGCGAACGCCTTAAGCAAGGCCATCAACCCCTTCGCCATCGGCTTCGTCATCCGCCTGGGAACCCTGATCGTCCTGACCGCCCTGGCGGCGGGGAGCGGTCGCTTCGGCGAATTGTTCCGCCTGCGCGGAGAAGGCTGGAAACTCGTTTGCGTGGGCCTGCTCGGGTTCCTCCTGGACGCCACCTCCTTCATCGGTTTCCGCTATTCCAACGCCGACACCGGGACGGTGCTGTTGAAAACCGACATACTCATGGCCAACCTCATCACCATCCTGGTGTA
>JAISYL010000154.1 GCA_031269935.1 Planctomycetota bacterium | reverse complement strand
ATGAAGAAATTGATGTTATGGTTGCCCTTGGTGGTTTTGGGCGGGATATGGCCGCAATCCGCGCCGGCCGAGGATGGGGAAAACTATTCGAATTCCCCCTACGCCGCCCAGATTGGCTTCGACTCGTTCAATTACAGCGTCAAACAGCGCCTGGAATCAATCCGCCTGGGGGTATTGGATTCCGGATACTCCGCCGCCCCCCTCATCCGCTCCGATTCGGCCATGGCGGCGCCGGCCTCGAGGTCCTCGAGCGTGAGAAGCTCGTACACCCAGCGGCAACTGGATTGCGTCTACACCAGCGGCTTCACGGTCTGGGGGGACATTTACCAAACCTGGGCCAGCCAGCGCAGCGAAGACGACAACGCCGGTTACCGCTACACCGCCACCGCCCCGGCCGTCGGCTTCGACTGGACCAGCGGCAGCTTCACCGTCGGGCTCGCCACCACCTACAACTGGGGGCGGCTGCGCGGCAAGGACATTTCCCACAACCTGAAGGCCCGGGCTTGGGACATTGCCGCCTACGGGCAATACAACACGAACAGGTATTACGCCAGGGCCGGGATCGGCTACGGCTACAACCACTATTCCGGGAACCGGTGGGCTGCGATTCCCCAGTACGCCAGCTACCATTCCCATTCCCTGAATCTGGAGGGCGAATTCGGGCTGAAGTTCAATTTCAGCGATTTCATGGTGAATCCCCATGCCGGAATCAGGCTTTTTCATGATCGCCGGGGGGCGTTTGCCGAAACCCCGCTCACCAACATCAGCTTCGGCGCCGGCAAGGAAAACTACTATGTCCTGGAACTTCCGCTGGGAGTCGACCTGGGCTATGCCATCAAGGCCGGCGGGGCCTTGATCGTGCCCCGGGTCAAGGCGGCCTGGATTCCCGAACTGGCCAGGAGAAGGGGCAGGGTGAGCGGGAGTTTGCTCGATTCACTAATTCCCTACTCCTCCGACTCCCCCCGCCGCTCCCGGAACGGTTTCCTGTTGGGTTTGGGGCTGGAGGCGAAAATCACCAAGTCGCTCTCGGGGCATATTGACTATGACGTCAATTTCCGCCACAAGGCCTATGAACATCACTGGAACGTGGGCGTCGGCTTCACCTTCTAATCCCCCGGTTCCCTTCACCCCCCCGCTTTTCCGGAACATCGGCGCGGACGACGGCGACGTCGTCCGCGCTTTCGCGGATCCGGGAGGAGGGGGGGCGGGGCGGTTGATTTTGCCCGGCGGGGACGATATACTGTCCGCGCCGGTTGATCGCCGGCCCGCTTCGCGCGGCCGATTCCCTTTTTTGTCGAGATGGGGCATTCATGTCCATTGGTCGAGTTTGGTTGGCGCCGATTTGTTTCCTGGCCGCGGCGGGGAGCGCGGTTCCGGCCGGGGTGGCCTGGCGGCCGCTGGATTTTCCCGCCGCCATGCGGCAGGCGGAAAACGAGGGCAAACTTATCTACGTGTTCGTGGAAGGGGACAATTGCCCTCCCTGCCAGGCTTTCAAGGAAAGCCACCTGGACGACCCGGCCTTCGTCGATTTTGTGAATTCGCTTTACGTGCCCTTGCGCGCCCACGAGAACGATCCGGCCGCGAAGGAGTTCCTCCGATCCCTGGGAATGAATCACGGGGCGATTCCGAGGTTTTATGTCCTGACCGCCGGCGGCGGGGGGGTGTCAATGAATTACGGCTTGGCCCCGGCGGCTCCCATGGGCGCCGCCTCGGCGCTGATCATGGCCTCGGGCCGGGAATTGCCGGTGGATCGAAGGGCGGCCTCGGCCCTGGCCGGACGCTTGCGGGCCCATGCCGCCAGCCGCCGGGCGGTTGCCTTGGGCAATGCCGCCGATTACCGGCGCCGGTTGGGGCTGGCCGTTCTCGAGGCCCAGGCCTGGGCTTTGGCCGGCAACCTGGAAGAGGCGGAAAAGGCCTTTGGCGAGGCGTGGGCCGACCGCCTCGGGGAGCAGGAGGTCCGGGAGTGGTACGTGGGGTTCTGGCTGGGGTGGGGAAGAAACCTTTCCGGCGCCTTGGCGGCGGCCCGGGCGTTCCTCGCCGCCTCCCCCGGCGATCCCGCCGGACATCTCCTGGTCGGGCGGGCCCTGGCGGCCAACCGCCGGTTCCCGGAGGCGGTTCGGGAAGGGGAAAATTATCTCGCCCGGGAATCCGGGGACGGCCGGGCGGCGGCGGAAATCGACGGCTGGCGGCGCGGTCGCTGAAAGGGCGGGGCGGAACATGCCGAAATTGTTCATTTCCACCGCCGAGGTTTCGGCCGAACTCCATGCCTCGCGCCTGGCCTCATCCCTCCGGGAACTGGTTCCCGGCCTGGAAATAACCGCGGCCGGCGGTTCGCTGTTGGCCGGGGCGGGGGCGGAAATCGCGGTGGACATGGCGGGAAGATCGGTGATGGGATTCTGGGAGGCGCTGGGGCAGCTGTCCTTCTACCGCCAGGCCGGGAGGGCCATTCTCGCGCGCCTGCAAAAGGGGCGGCATGACGCCCTGGTGCTGGTCGACGCCCCCAGCTTCCACCTGTGGCTGGCCCGCGGGGTCCATGCCGCCCTGCCCCGGCTTCCCATCCTCTATTACATCGCCCCCAAGCTTTGGGCCTGGAAGGAGTGGCGGGTAAGGAACCTCCGCCGCGACATTGCCCTCACCATGTGCATATTCCCCTTTGAACCGGATTTTTTCCTCTCCCGCGGGGTCGCCGCCGTTTATGTCGGCAACCCCACCCTGGATCAAATTCGGGGAGTTTCCGGGGATTCCGCGGCGATCCGCCTGGGTTTGGGCGGGGACTGGCGGCGGGTCGATCCGGACAAGGGTTTGCTGGCGGTTTTTCCCGGCAGCCGCAATTCGGAAATCAAGTATATTTGGCCCCGGCAGGCGGCGGCGCTGGCGCTTCTGCGGCGGCGCTTTCCCGGACTCAAGGCCGCCCTGGCCCTGGCTCCCGGCCTTGACCGGGAGCGCTTGGCCGCCTTGGCTCCCATTCCGGAATGGGTCGAGACGACCTCGGGCGATTCCCGGGAGCTTATCGCCGCCTCCACCGCGGTCCTGGCGAAAAGCGGCACCACCACCCTGGAGGCGGCGCTTCTGGGGAAACCCATGGCGGTTTGCTTCGCCGGCCACCCGGTCAGCTACAATATCGCCAAGTCCTTCGTCAAGCTGCCGCACGTGTCGCTGCCGAATATCCTGGCGGGACGGGAAATCGTCCGCGAATTCATCCAGGCGGCGGCGACGCCCGGAGACCTGGCCGCCGAGATAGGCCGGATACTGACGGACGGCCGATACCGGCGCCGGATGCGGAGCAACCTCAACCGTTTGCGGGAAAAATTGGGGGATCGGCCGGCGGCCCGGCTGGCGGCCCGGAAAATCGCCGAATTTTTGCCGGCCGGCTGATTCGGCCGGCCTTACCCGGTTGCGGATTTCGGTTGGTTGTGCTATAATAAATTGGCTGTCTTTCGCCAATATCCGGACTGAATGCCCATTTCGGAGCGGGTGATGAAGCGTTTCCTTCTCTTGCCGGCCCTTATGTTTCGGCTTTCCCCCTTGTTGGCGGCGGACGCCGGGGAAGTCGCGTCCCTTTCCCCGCCGCCCGGCGGCCCCGGGGATAGCCTCGCGGCCGAAATCGCCGCCGCGGTGGGTTCGGTCCGCATCCGGGCCGATCAGGTGTTCGAGCTTTGGACCCCGGTATGGTACGAAACCCTGGCCAAAGTCCGCAACGGCAAGCTTGATCCGGAGAAGGGGGATGATCGGCTGTCCCGGGAGTGGCGGCGGGCCCTGAAGGCGTTGATCAAGGACGAGGTGTTCTACCAGGAGGCGGAATACGAATTCAATTCCGACATAAACGGGATTGTGGACAATATCGTCAGGCAGGGGGATCCCCGTCCCCGCGGCCGGATCGCCTCCGAAATCAAACGCCGGCTGAACCAGGACATGGATCGCTACTTCCGCCAATTGAATTCCGAACTGGTCCGCGAGTCGGGCGGCGGCCTCAAGCTCCGCAAGGTGCTCGAGGACAGGGGGGTCACTTTCCTCGAATGGCGCAACCGGTTGCGGAAAAAGGCGTTCACCCAATCCTACCTCCGGCAGATAATCAATCCCCGGGCGCCGGACCCCGGACCCAGGCGGATTCAGGAATACTACGCCCGGCATCCGGAGGAATTTTCCCTGCCCGGCCTGGTTCGTTTCCAGCATATTTTCTTCTCGAACGCCGAACGCGGCGGGGCGGATTCGGCGCGGGAGGCGGCCATCGGGGTTTGGCAGGATCTGGAAGAGGGGAAAATCGATTTCGAGACCGCCGTCCGGGAATTTTCGGACGACCCGATCAGCCGGGAGCGGGGCGGCCGGGAAACCGGCGAGGAGGCCGGCGACCCCGAGCGCGAGGCCTGGCTTTCCGATGTGCGCACGGCCTTGCGGGAAGAGGAGCCGGGAGCCCTCGCCCCCATCCTCGAAAGCCCGTTCGGCTGCCATTTGGCCAAATTGGTCTCCATTGGCGCCGAGCGCCGGATACCCTTTGGCGAAGCCAGCCGGGACATCGAGGGCAGGTTGAAATCCGAGATTTGGGAAGAGGAAACCGACCGTTATTACAATTCCATCCGCCGCAATATCGATGTCCGCGTCCTCATGCCGGATTTCCCGCCCCATTTGTCCTGCGCCGCCCAGGCCGCCATGAACAGCGAAAGCCCCCGGGTGTACAACACCGGCTGGCCGGGGATGAGGGCCTTTGATTCCCTCGGGCCGTGAACATGTTTCTTGTCGACACCCATTGCCATTTGGCCGACGAACGGTTCGCGGGGGATCGCCGGGAGGTTATCGCCGCCGCCCGGGCGGCGGGCATAGGGATGCTGGCCGTGGGAGTGGATTTGGCCAGTTCCCGGTTCAACCTGGAATTGGCGGCGAGCCATTCCGGGGTCTTGGCGGCGGTGGGAATACACCCGACCAACGCCGGCGGCCTGAACGGGGACGATTGGCGCCGGCTGCGGGAATTGGCCGCTTCGCCCCTGGCGTCGGCGATAGGCGAAACCGGCTTGGACCATCACTGGAAAAACGTGCCGGCCGGGGTTCAAAAACTTTGGTTCGAGCGGCATATCGAATTGGCCCTGGCGGTGAAAAAACCGCTTTTGGTCCACGCGCGGGACAGCATCGGCGAGGTCCTGGCCATGCTCGAGCCCTGTCTGGCCTCCGGGTTGGCGGTGGTCTGGCATTGCTTTTCCGCCGGGCGGGGCGAGATCCGGGCGGCCCTGGATTTTTCCGTCGCCCACGGCATTCGGATGGCGGCGGGCGGGTTGGTCACCTTCGAGGACAGGAAATCCCTCAGGGCGTGCCTTCCCGGGATACCGGACGAATTGCTCCTGCTGGAGACCGACGCCCCCTATCTGCCGCCCCGGCCGCGAATTTCGTCCCGCAACGAACCCGCGCGGCTGCCCAGGATTGCCGAGGCGGTGGCGGAATTGCGGCAACGTTCCCCGGCGGATATCGCCCGCCTGACCACCGGGAACGCGGAGAAGCTGTTCCCCGGCTTTGTTGAAGGCCGTTCTTGATTGGATCGCGCAAGGAAATAACGTTTACCTCGGGGCACGGCGGTTCAACGCGCGCCCGGCGTTTTCCCGCCGAAGTCGTAAATGTCATTTATTTCCGCGCCTTTGGGGAAGCGACGCATGCGGGCGGGAGTGGGTTTCAGCGACAATCCGGACACCGGGACCGCCGGAATCGAGGCGGGCCGGGCGGCTCTGGCGGAGGCGGGGGGAAAAGGCCCCTGCGATTTGGCGCTTCTGTTTTCCACGGCCCGGCACGACGCCGCGATTCTTCGGGAGGCGGTGCTTTCGGTTATCGGAAATTCGGCCCTGGTGGTGGGGGGCGGCGCCGTGGGCGCCATGACCAATCGCCGCTACGGCTACGGGGGAGATCAGGTCGGGCTGGCGGTTTTCCGTTTCGAGGGCGCCGGGTGCGACATCGTCTCGGAAGGCGGCCTGGACTCGGGGGAGGAGGAGACCGGCCGCCGGCTAGGTTCGAGCCTGCGCCGGAACGATTTCGGGAACGAATCCCGGTCGCTGCTGTTTTACGACGCGATTCGCCCGGCGGGGGGAGGCCGCCGGGTCAATTTCGGCACCCCGCTGCTGCGGGGAATCGAGGCCGGGCTGGGTTTTCTCCCGCGCCTCAGCGGCGCCGCCTTGATGGGGGATTACGTCCATTCGCCCTATCCCCAGTGGACCGGGCGGGGATTGGCCGGCCAGCGGGCGATAATCCTGTCGTTTACCGGCGGGCTTCGCCTGGACAGCGTGGTCATGCACGGATGTTATCCGGGGACCGATTACTTCACCGTGACCAAGGCCGAGGGGCAAGCCATTTTTGAAATAAACGGCCGGCCGGCCGTGAAGTTCGTCCAGGACATCCTGGGTCCGCCGGTTCCGGTCGAATCCTGGCCGCTTTTCCTGCTTTTCGGGGTTGGCGGGGGCGGGCGCCGGGGTTCAATCGAGGAGGACGACATCGCCAATCATATGTGCCTGTCCGTGGAATCGGAAAGCGGCGCCATCGTCATGCTGGGTTCCGACATGGCCGTCGGCGACCGATTCCAGATCATGTACCGCAGCCTGGATTTAAATTACATAACCACCCGGGTGGACGGGGCCTTCACCAGCCTGGGGGGACGCAAGCCGGCGTTCGCCTTTTATATCGATTGCGCCGGCCGGGCGGCCCGTTACGCCGAACTGGACGCCGAGGACGCCGTTTTTGTGCAGAAGGCGGTGGCCGGCCGGGCGCCGCTTTTGGGCATATACAGCGGGGGGGAGATTTCCCCCATCCGCGGCCGGACCACCGCTTTCGATTGGACAGGCGTATTTTGCCTGCTTAGCGTGCCGGCATGAACGATCCCTCCGTCCTTCCGCCCGCCCAGGTTGATTTGTCGAATAAAGTGGAATTCCTCCGGCGGCTGCTGGAAAAATCCCTGGCCAGGATTTTAAGTTCCGATCTCCAGAACAAACGCCTCAATTTCGAGTTGGAACAAAAGCGGCACGGCTTCAGCCTGATGTCGGAACTCGCCCTGGCCATGATGAACGACATCGATCAGAAAAGCCTGTTTTCCTCGATTAGCCGCCGCATCAATTCCACCCTGAACATGGAGCGGACGGCGATACTGGTTCCGGACGGGGGATGCGCCTTCGTCCCCTCGGTGTTAAGGGGCTATTCCCGGGAGGAGAGCGGGAACCTGGCCGGCCGTAAATTCGCCCTGGAGGGGGAATTCCTGGAAGCCTTCCGCCCGGTGCTGATAACCGGAATCGATTCGGCCTCCCGCCACCGGGAGGTGCGGGAGGCGCTGAACCTGCCCTTCCTGATTTCCGTGCCGGTGCATGTCAACAACGAAGTGGCGGCGGTTCTGATAAGCGGGCGCCGGGTCGAGCAGAATCCCCAAAATCCCCGGCTGGGAGCCAGCGACGTGGAGACCATGCAAATGGTGGCCACCTATCTCATGGCCGCCCTGGTCAACCACCGCCTGCGCCAGGCGGAGAACCTGGCCAACCTGGACCCGCTCACCGAACTGCCGAATTCAAGGGGGGCGATGGACGCCTTGCGCCGCATAATCTCCATGGCCGATCGCTATGATCACATGGCGGCGGTGATGTTCGCCGACCTGGACAATTTCAAGTCCATCAACGACACCTACGGGCACGCGGTCGGAAATATGGTTCTGCACGCCATCGCGGACAGGATCAAGTGCTGCGTCCGGGAATCCGATCTGGTGGGCCGGATTGGCGGGGACGAGTTCATCGTCGCCCTTTCCCAGATCCAGAATGTCGACGATGCCGGATTGGTGGCCGGAAACATCATCCAGCAAGTTTGCCGGCCGGTGCCGATAGGGAGGATTGAGTGCCAGGTGGGAGTAAGCGTCGGCATTTCCATTTTCCCCAAACACGGAAAGGACGGCGCCGATCTTCTCGGTCTCGCCGACGAGGCCATGTATGAGGTGAAGAAGCACGGGAAAAACTCGTTTTCCTACACTTCGGCCAAAAAAATCAAGGCGGTTTCAGTTAACGCCTCCTAAGGCGGACTTTGAAGGAAATCAATCGAACCTCCGG
>JAISYL010000151.1 GCA_031269935.1 Planctomycetota bacterium | reverse complement strand
GGCAAAGGCGTTGAATTTCGCCGAGCGCTGGAAGGCGGCGGCCAGGGAAAAGGCGCAGTCGCAGCCCTTTATAATCGATTTCCTCCGGGTTTTCGGCGTGGAGGATCCGGAGCGGAGCGGCGATTTCGAGTTCAAGGTTCCCCTTGGCGACAGGCATGGCTACATCGACTATTTATGGAAAGGGAAGATCGCCGTCGAAATGAAGACGCGGGGCGAAGATCTGAACAAAGCCTATGACCAGTTGCGGGGCTATGCGCTTCACCTTCCAGCCAACGACATGCCCGACCTGCTGCTGGTCTGCGATTTTGAGAACATGGTCCTTTACCGCCGGACCACCGGCGAAAAATCCTCCTTCAAAACCAAATCCCTTTCCCGCCAAATAAGGCGCTTCGCCGAGATAGCCGGATACGAAACCGTCCGGCTTCGGGAAAACCAAATCGAGGTCAACGTCAAGGCGGCCGAAAAAATGGCGCAGCTTCATGATGCCCTCAAGGAGCACGGCTACGGCGGGCATGACCTTGAGGTTTACCTGGTGCGGCTGCTTTTCTGCCTGTTCGCCGACGACACCGGCATTTTCCCGAGGGGCAGCTTCGCCAACTACCTGGAAAATTCGCGCCCCGACGGCCGCGACTTGACGCAACGGCTCGCTCAATGGTTCGAGACGCTGGATCAGCCGGCGGAGGCGCGGGCGAAACGGGACTTGCTGGCTCCCGAACTCAGGCAGCTGAACTATGTGAACGGCAATTTGTTCGCCGGCCGTCTTCCCGGCGCCGATTTCAACGCCGCCATGCGGGAATTGCTGCTCGACTGTTGCCGGTTTGATTGGAGCGGAATTTCCCCCGCCGTTTTCGGGGCCATGTTCCAGGGCGTCATGGATCGGGAGCGGCGGCGGGAACTGGGGGCGCATTACACCAGCGAGGAAAACATCCTGAAGCTCATCAACCCGCTTTTCATGGACGGGCTTTGGGCCGAATTCGAGCGGGTGAAGGTCAACCCCGGCAAACTTGACGAGTTCCACCATAAAATCGCCGGCTTGCGTTTTCTTGATCCGGCCTGCGGCTGCGGGAATTTCCTCATTATCGCCTATCGGGAGCTGAGGCTGCTGGAGTTGGAAATCCTCAAAATGAAAGTCGGCGGCGGCCAGAGGAAACTGGATATTTCCACCCTGCTCCGGGTGGGGGTTGAACAATTCAGCGGCATTGAAATAGAGGATTTCCCCTGTCAAATCGCCCAAACCGGCATGTGGCTGACGGATCACCAGATGAATCTCCTGGTTTCCGGGCACTTCGGCATGAACTATGTTCGCCTGCCCCTGCTCAAATCGGCGAATATCGTCCACGCCAACGCCCTGGCCCTGGATTGGGAAGGCGTCGCGCCGAAGGGAGGGTTAAGCTATATCTTGGGGAACCCCCCCTTCAGCGGGGCCAGGATCATGGGCGCCCCGCAAAAAAGCGATATGAGGAGGGTTTTCGGCGAACAGAGGGGGGCGGGCAACCTGGATTACGTGACCGCCTGGTATAAAAAGGCGGCCGATTTCATGGACGGCGCCAAGACCCGCGCCGCCTTTGTCTCCACCAATTCCATCTCGCAGGGGGAACAGCCCGCCCTGTTGTGGGAACCGCTTTTCGCCCGGCGCGGGATAAAAATCGATTTCGCCCGCCGCACCTTCAAATGGAGCAACGAAGCCAGGGGAAAGGCGGCGGTGCATTGCGTCGTCATCGGCTTCAGCCAGGCGTCCAACGGCGGCGGGAAGACTATTTTCGCCGGCGACGGCAAGGGAAGGAAGGCCAAAAACATCAATCCCTACCTGGTGGACGCGCCAACGGTTTTCATCAAGGGCCGAAGCCGGCCCTTGTGCGACGTTCCGGAAATCGGCATTGGCAACAAACCCATTGACGGCGGGCATTATCTGTTTACGGAAGAGGAGAAGCGCGATTTCATCGGCCGGGAGCCAGGGGCCAAAAAATGGTTCCGCCCCTGGATTGGCTCGGATGAATTCATCAACCGCTATCGGCGTTACTGCCTGTGGCTGGGGGACTGCCCGCCGGTGGAACTGCGCCGGCTGCCGGAAGTCTTGAAACGGGTTGAAGCGGTGCGGCGCTACCGGCTGGCCAGCAAAAGCGAGGGAACCCGGAAACTCGCCGACACGCCGACGCGGTTTCATGTGGAAAACATGCCGGGAAAAACTTATGTTTTAATGCCGAGGGTGTCGTCGGAGCTACGCAATTACATTCCCATCGGGTTCATAAGGCCGAATATATTGACCAGCGATTCAGCCCATATCATCCCCAACGCCACTCTTTACCATTTCGGCGTTTTGACCTCCGGCGTCCATATGGCCTGGGTTCGGGTCGTTTGCGGTCGACTGAAAAACGACTACCGTTATTCCAAGGATATTGTCTACAACAATTTCCCCTGGCCCGAGACCGGCCGGGAACAAAAGGACGGCATATCCGGGGCGGCCAAAGAGGTGTTGGACGCCCGGGAGATGTTCCCCGGCGCTTCCCTGGCCGATCTTTACGATCCGCTGACCAT
>JAISYL010000146.1 GCA_031269935.1 Planctomycetota bacterium | reverse complement strand
CGCCCGCCGAGCCGGTGCGGATTGATCCGGACCAGGTTGCCCTGGAGCGATTGAATCAGGCGGCCGCTCTTCTCGATCCCATGTTCGATCAATACGCCGTTCTCCTGCCGAAACTGGCGAACGCGGAACAGGCCAGGAAGGCGGGCGATTTCGCCAGGATGGCGGCGGCGGAGGAGAACGCCTCCGAGTCGGTTCGCGCCCAGGCCTGGTTCAGGCTGGGTCAGGCCCGTTCCGCCGCCGGCGGCAATGCCCGGGAGGTAGCCGAAGCTTTCGCCACAGCGGCCAAATTGGGCAATGTCCAGGCCCAATTCGCCTATGGCCGGATTCTCGGTTCGGGCCAAGGCGTGCCCAAGGACGAGAAAGCCGCGGCCGGGTGGCTGCGCCGGGCGGCGGAACAGGGACACGCGGCCGCCCAGAACAGCCTGGGCGTACTGTACTTTTTCGGCCGCGGCGGCCTCGCCAACGACGATGCCCTCGCCGCGGCCTGGTTTCGGAAAGGCGCGGAACAAGGCCATCCCGACGCCCAGGTCTGGCTTGGCCAATGTCTCGAATGGGGCCGGGGTGTTTTGGCTAATCCCAATGAGGCTGCCAAATGGTATCTGGCGGCGGCCAAGCAGGGCAGTCCGGCCGGCCAGGCCAATCTCGGCTACTGCTATGCGAACGGCATCGGCGTGGGCCGGTACGAGGAGGAAGCCGTCCACTGGTATCGCCTGGCGGCGGAACAGGGCGACGTCAAGTCGATGGTAAGCCTGGGCGTTTGCCATTACGAAGGCGCGGGGGTGGAGAAAAATTTCCCGGCCGCGGTCGAATGGTTTCGGAAGGCGGCGCAAAAAGGCGATCTCGACGCCGTCAACTGGCTGGGGGTCTGCCATGAAAAGGGGACCGGCGCCGCCAAGGACGTGAAGGCGGCGGTGAAATACTTCACCCTGGCCGCCGAAAGGGGGAACGCCGCGGCCATGACCAACCTCGGTCTCTGCCATTACCACGGCAACGGCGTCGAAAAGGATTACGAGACGGCGGCTAAATGGTTCGCCCGGGCGGCCGGGGACGGGAACGGGCTGGCGCAGAGTTGGCTGGGGCAATGCTACGAAGAGGGCCGGGGAGTCAAGACCGACCGGAAGGAGGCGCTCAGGCTCTACCGATTGGCCGCCGCCCTGGGAGTGGAATTCGCCAAGGCCAGGCTGGAGGCGCTTGGGGACGCTCCGGCTGACGGCGAAGCGGGCCCCTCCCCCGCCCCCGCCCCCGCCCCCGCCCCCGCCCCCGCCGGGCGTCATGCCGCCGGCGGCATGACGGTGACCGGGGGTTCGCCCAGCCAATCCGGCGACGGAATAACCATATCCAATGATTTGCTGCGGAATATTTTCAAGATCAGGTGAACAGGCCCGTTTGGAAGGAGGATGGTCATGCCGAGGAAGGCCGTCGGGATGGCGGCGTTGCGCTTGGCCGTGTTGCCGCTGGTTTTTCTGGCCGTTCCCGGGAGGCCGGCGAGTCGCCGCTTCGCTCCCGGGTGGAGGAACTCCTGCTGTCGCTCAAGGACCGGTTCGCGGAAAAACGGTATGCCGAGGTGGTGGAAATCATCGAACAGCTTCTGGATCTGCGGGAACGGGGCGGCGTGAGCCTGCCGGCGGAAATTGAATATTACCACGCCCTCTCCCTCAGCGGGACGGGAAGGAACGGGGAGGCGCTCGAATTGCTCTCGGCCTATCTGGATCGCCCGGACGGCGATCCCGAAATCGTTCTGGACGCCCGCGAACTGAAGAGGAGGATCGAGAGGGAGCGGGAGGCCGGCAAGTCGGGCGCCGAGGCGCCGGCCTCCCGCTCCGGATTCAAGGCCCTGTGCGTCGGCCTCCGCTATCCCGGCACCCGCGATTCCCTCGATTTCTCCACCAAGGACGTGAAACAGGCGGCCGAGGCCTTCCGCCTGGCCAGCGGCTTCGACGGCAAGGCCTGCCGGATAGAGACGCTGGTCGACGACGAGTCGAAGAGCGACAAGCCGACGCCCGCCGCCATCAAGCGCCGCTTGGCCTGCCTGGCGGGCGAGGCCGGACCGAACGACCGGCTGGTATTTTTCTTCTCCGGTCACGGCCTCCTGGCCGAGGACGGCGAGTCGTCCCTGCTGGTGGCCCACGGCGGCCGCGATTTGCGGGATCCCCTGGGCATCCTGCCGCTGGCGGAGGTGCGGGGGATATTGGGACGCAGCCGGGCGCGGGAAAAATTGGTGATCGTGGACGCCTGCCACAGCGGCGGCAAGGGAGCGGACGACGGCGGCCTGACTCCGGCCAGCGTGGCGAAGTCGCTCGGCAACCCGGGCGGCAAGTCGGCGTCGGGTTTGGACGAGGGCCGGGTGGCTTGGCTGGTTTCCTGCGCGGCGAACGAGAAGTCGTGGGAGGACGAGGAAAGCGGGAACGGCCTTTTCACCCGCTTCCTTCTGGAAACCCTGGGGAGGGAGGCGGATTCGGCCGATACCGACTTCGACGGTGCGCTGTCGCTTTCGGAAATCCATTACAACGTGAATCTGGCCATCTCCGCCTACCTGAAGGGGAAGCGGGACAGCCGCGATCCGGTCTGGACGTCGCGCCGGCAGTCTCCGCAGGCCGGTTTGGACAAGGGCGACGCCAATCAAATGAAGCTGTTCTATGTTCAGGATCCGAATTCCCCCCCGGCCCCGGCGAACCTCCCCGTCCCGGCTCCGGCGAACCTCCCCCCCCCGGCCCCGGGGGATGGCGGCACGGGAAAATACGTACTGAAATTCGGCGATCTCAAGAAAGCCCTGGCCGGGATTGCCGCGGGCGAGTGAGGGAGGGAGATCCGGCGTCATGCCGCGGGACGACGTCTGGTTTTATCAGTTGGATGGCGTGATGCTTGGTCCGGTCACGCTTGCCTGGCTCAAGGAACAAATCCTTTCCGGGAGATTGGCGGCCACGGTCAGGGTCCGGCGGGAAGACGAAATGGCTTTGGCGCCGGCCGCCGAATCGCCGGAATTCGGGCTCCGGCCCCCGTCCGTTCAGCCGCCCTTGATCCCTTCCCCGCCCGCCCGGTCCGAAGGGCCGGCCGTTTCGCGGGAGGCCGGGGCTACGGGAGCGGGCGGCGGCGGCCGGGTCGGGACGGGCACGGCCAAACTAGGCGGCCATCCCCGGGCCGGGACGGGGCGCAACTCCACCGGTCACTGGTCCCGGCGTTCGGAAAAGCACTTCCTGGGTTTTTACCTGGGGATATTTTTGCTGATTTCCTTTTTCCTGTTTTCCGGTTTGCGCCTGGCCGGTTACCCGCCGGCCGGTTACGCCCCCAACGATTCCGGGGCTTGGCCTTCCCCCGGGAATGCCCCGGCCGGCCGGAACCGGGAGGAAATCCCCCTGCCGGGAGGGGAATCCTTGAAATTGGCCCCGATTCCGGCTGGAACTTTTTCGATGGGGTCCCCCGGCTCGGAATCCGGGCGCCGGGACGACGAGGTTCAACACGAGGCGGTCATATCCCGGCCGTTTCATATGGGCGTCCACGAGGTGACCCAGGCCCAGTGGCGGGCGGTGATGGGAACGAATCCCGGCCGGTTCGAGGGGGATCGCCTTCCGGTGGAGCAGGTATCCTGGGAGGACGCGACGGCCTTTTGCCGCCGGGTTTCGGAATTGACGGGGAGAAGGGTCCGGCTGCCGACCGAGGCGGAGTGGGAATACGCCTGCCGGGCGGGGACCGGGACCGCCTTCAACACGGGGGAGACGATTGGGCCGCACCAGGCGAATTACAACGGGGACCATGTTTACGGGGAGGGGGCGAAGGGCGCGTATCGCCAGGAGACCGCGGAAGTCGGGAGTTTCCCCGGCAATGCCTGGGGCCTGCATGACATGCACGGGAATGTGTGGGAGTGGTGTTCCGACTGGTATGGCGGCTATCCAGCCGGTTCGGCAAGCGATCCCAAGGGTCCGGAAAGCGGCGCCTACCGCGTCCTCCGCGGCGGGGGCTGGCACTCTTTTCCGTGGAGCTGCCGTTCCGCCAGCCGCTACATGATCGATCCCGGCTACCGCAACCACGGCTTCGGCTTCCGGGTGGTCATGGATTAAATTACCCTTTGGGGATTACAGGGACACCATAGAATGGCACTGAAATAAGGTCATTTTCTTGTTTCCTCGGCATTTACATTCTCGTTTTCAGTAATGATATTTTGGGAGCATCTTCTTGAGTTCCTGTCGCGGTATTGTCATCAACGAATA
>JAISYL010000105.1 GCA_031269935.1 Planctomycetota bacterium | reverse complement strand
GCCCTTCCGGCGGTCAGCCCACTCTCCCCTTTTTCCCCTCCAAATCGGGAAGAAAAACGGTCAACAGGCCGATAAGGGGGAGGAAGCTGCACAGCCGGTAGACGAACTCTATGCCGTAGATGTCGGCCAGGCGGCCGAGAACGGCGGCGGCGATTCCCCCCATGCCGAAGGAGAGGCCGAAAAACAGCCCCGCCACCGTACCGACCCGCCCGGGCAGCATCTCCTGCGCGAACACCACTATGGCCGGAAAGGCCGAGGCGAGCACCAGGCCCACCAGGAAAATCGTCGCCGTGGTCCAAAAAAGATCGAGTTGGGGAAGGGCCAGGGTCAAGGGGGCGATGCCGAGGATCGACGCCCAGATCACCTTTTTCCGGCCGATGCGGTCGCCTATGGGCCCTCCCATGATGGTGCCGATGGCCATCGCCAGAAGATAGACGAAGAGGCGGATTTGCGCCGCCCGGGGGTCGAGCCCGAAGCGGCTGGTCAGGTAGAATATGAAGTAGCTGGTGATGCTGGCGGTGTAAAAATACTTGGAGAAGATCAGGGCCAGCAGCACCGCCATGGCCCGGACGACCACCCGGCGGGGCGGGGCCACCGCCCTCGTTTTCCGGGCGGCGGAAGCGGAGGCGGCGGAGCGCCCGAATTTCGCCGCCCAGAGGCTGACCCTCGTCAGGACGGCGATCCCGGCCAGCGGCAGGAAGAAGAACCAGGCCATGCTCCCCTGTCCATTGGCGATAATCACCGCCGCCGCCAGGAGCGGACCCACCGAGAATCCGGCGTTGCCGCCGACCTGGAAAATCGATTGCGCCGAACCGTACAACCCGCCCGAAGCCTGCCTCGCCACCCGGGACCCCTCGGGATGGAAGACCGAGGAGCCGCTTCCCAAAATCGAGGCGCTGGCCAAAATCCAATAATAGGAAGATGCCTGGGACAGCATCAGCAGGCCGGACATGGTCAGGCACATCCCGACCGGCAGGAGATAGGGCCAGGGATGCCGATCGGTGATGCGGCCGACCAGCGGCTGCAGAAGCGAGGCGGTGATGTTGTAAACCAGGGTGATGACGCCGATCTGGGTGAAGCTGAGCCCGAACCTGTCCTTGAAAAGGGGATAGGTGGGGGCCAGCAGCGACTGGGTGGCGTCGTTGAGGAAATGGGCGAGGCAAATCAGCAGCAATATCCGGTATTGAAAATCCCCCGGACCGGGCCCGGGCCGGGCAAGATCCGAAAGGTCATTTGGGCTGGCGGTTGGCGGGAGGTCCATAGCGTCCGATTTCCTTTTCCGAACTGGCTTCGAGCAATATCCGCAGGGGGATCTCGGGATAGGCGAGCTTCCGGCGCAGTTGATTGCCCAGGTAGCGCAGGTAACCCTCGTCGAATTGGGCGGGGTTGTTGACGAACAGCAGGAAGGTGGGGGGCGACACGCCCACCTGGGTCCCGTAGTATATGCGCCCCGGTTTGCCGCCCTTGGGCCGGGCGGCGCGCTTTTTTTGGGCTTCCGCCAGGGCGGCGTTCAAGGCGGCGGTCCCGGTCCTGCCGGCGCCCTGCCGGATCAGTTCCAGGGTCGAGGCCACGACCTCGTCGGCGTTTTCGCCCTCCCTGGCCGAAAGGGCGGCGAGGCGGCAAAAATGCATTCCCGGCAGCCGATCGCCAAGATACCGGGAAAAATCGCCCGGGGTCAGGCCGGGATTGCTTTGCCGGACCAGATCCCACTTGTTGAGGGCGATCAGGCACGGCTTGTGGCGGGCGAGGATGAGGGCGGAAACGCGCTTGTCCACCTTGCCTATCTCGTCGGTGGCGTCAAGCATGAGAATAGCCGCGTCGGCCCGGCGAATGGCTCTTTCCGTCCGCATTTGCCCGAAAAATTCCAGGGAGTCGTCCATTTGGCCCCGCTTGCGCAGCCCCGCCGTGTCAATCAGGATGAATGCCTCCCCGCCGTTCCGGACCGTGATGTCGAGCGAATCCCTGGTGGTCCCGGGAACCTCGGAGACTATTACCCGCTCCGCCCGGCAGATCCGGTTGACCAAGGTGGATTTGCCGACGTTGCGGCGGCCGACCAGGGCGATCCGGGGAAGTTCACCCCCTTCCCCCGGCCCGGATTTTCCCGGATCCTCCGGCGGCAGGGCCGCGAGTATGGCCCGCTTCAGATCGTGGAGGCCGCGGTTTTGCTTGGCGCTGACCGGCAAGGCCGCGCCGAAGCCGAGGGGGCGGTAATCGGGGAGACCGTCCTCCAGCCGCTGGGTGTCGATCTTGGTGGCCGCCAGGACGACCTTTTTTCCCGACCTCCGGAGGATGGCGGCGACTTCGTAATCATAGGGGACGATCCCGTCGCGACCGTCGACCAGGAAGAGAAGCGGATTGGCCGCCTCGATGGCCAGGGCGATTTGGCGTTCCACCAGGCGCTCCAGGCGCTGGCTGTCGCTGACGCCGATGCCGCCGGTGTCGACCAGATCGAAAGTCCGCCCCTCCAGCGAAATTGGGAAAAGGACACGATCCCGGGTGGCGCCGGGGCTGTCGGCCTCGATGGCTATGCGCGAACCCGCCAGGGCGTTGAAAAGAGTGGATTTTCCGACATTGGGGCGGCCGACCAGGGCGACGGAATCATAGGGCATGCTTGTTTCACCGGATTGGGGGAGTCGCCGGCGGATTCTCCAGCCAGGAATAAAGATAGCCAAGGACCAGGGGATTGGAAATCACCAGTCTGTCCAACAAGAGGATGGGAATGAAATTGGCCCCCACCGGGCTGAAAACCTGGATGGCGATTCCGTCCCGGACGTTTTTTATCCCGATTCCGCAGCCGAAGAGGTCGCGGACGACCGCCGAGGCGATCGGCAACAACCCGGTGTCGACGGGATAATGGCTGGCGCCGGCCCAGAGCGAGGAAAGCGGAAGGATGAAATTGTAGACGCGGCGATAGCCGTCAAGATTCCGGTTATAGTAGTAAAAGGAATAGTTTTCGGAAAGGCCGGTCAGGACTTTTTGGAAATCCTGGCTGGCCGCGAGGGATTTCGCCGAGGTCCGGGTGTCGCGGATGAATGAGGCCAGGGCCTGGGGATGCGAAGCCGCGTAGAGAACTCCGGTCTGGCCGCCGGGGGCGCTCGGGGCCAGGCAAAAGGCGGGCGCCAGGGGAACCTGGAGCGAGGATCCCCGGTTGAAGTAGCGGACCGGGTAGCCGTCCGCGTTCAGGGTTCTGAAGCCGGTTCCGGCGTTTTGCTCCATTTGGGAGACCGCCGCCTCGAAGGCGGGAATGTTGACTTTGCCGAACATGACTATCTGGGTGTCGTCTTGGGGAAGGAGGATCACCTCGTTGCCAAGAGACTTGGCGAGGCTGGACAGGGGAACGCCGAGGATGGACTCGCTAAGCGCCAGCTTGGCCATGCCGCCCGGGGGAGGGGGCGAGGCCAGGGATTTCACCAGGCGGGAGGCCTCGGAAAGGAAAACCTGGGGATCCATTCTCAGGGCGGCGAAGGAATCGGCGCGGTCGGGAATGCTCTGGCCATAGACTTCCATTCCCACCCCCCTCCATTCCCTGGGAATGGGCAGGAGCCCCGACAACAGTCCGTCCGCCCCCCCGCCGGGAGAGTGGAGATAAAGGTTGTGGCGGACGCCCTCCCGGTGGTAGGCTCCGGAAATGCCGATTGCCTGGACCCGGGAAAACCCCAGGGCGTCGAGGAATCCGGTGACCCCGCCAAGGTTCAAGGCATCGAGGATTGCCATGAGGCGGGGATGGTTGACATAGACGAAGGAGGTTCCGGGACCGGCCTCGCTTCCCCGCCAAGCCGCCTGGAACAGCGGGTTGCGCGCCAGGGAGGAGTCGGGGCGGGAGGCCGCGTCGAAAAGCCGGGTGATTCCTTCGGACCCGCGGCCGCCGTGGACGAGGATCAGGTTGCCCAGGGCCGCCACCCGCAGATCCGGGCCCACCCGCAAAATCGGGGGGTACCCCGAGACGATTTCCTCCTGGGCCAGGGTTTTCAGGGGCAGATTGGGATCGAGGCCGCGATTTTTAAGGATGGCGCCGATTATTTCCCGGCGATTCAGCAGGGCCATCACGGCGGCGAAAACGGTGGCGCGGTCCGGGGGGGCGCGGAGGGCCAGAACGACGGCGTACTCCATCGCCAAGCCGCCATCCCGGCCGATTCCGGCGTTGATCAGGGCGAACCCCAGTTTCGCCTCCAGCAATTCGGCGGCGAATTGGGGCGATACCCCGGCCGACTGGGCCAGGTCGTTCGCCAGCAGCCGGCGCGACTCCTCCAAATCCCTGAGAAAGGCTCCCATTTCCGGCAGTTTAAGCAAATGGGAAAACAGGCTGCCGGAATAGGCTTGTTCCAGGCTGGCCCGATCCGGCGGGGTCAGGCAGGCGATGGTGTTGGCGGGCAAAAGATCGGGGAAAAAACTTCCGGAGGTTTCTCCCCCCGGGGTCTTGAACTGGAGCAGGCAAAACAGGGCGATTGCCGCCGGAACGCCTTTTCGCATTATTGTTTTGAACCCGACAGGGTCGCTTCAAGTTTTTCTTCCGCGTCGCGGATGGCCGCCAGTACGCCCCTGGTGGTAATGGTGGCGGCGGTCACGGCGTCAAGATCGCCGCCGTTTTTCTTAAGTTGCAGACTCTCCGCGGTTCGCCCCCGGAACTGGCGCTGGAAGGGGGTCGAGGTGTCGGGACTCGCCGGCGGCAGGTCGCCGAAAAAGAATTGCTTCCAGGTGTAGGGGGGCCGGGAATCCTTGATCTTTTCCCCCAACCCGGGAGTTTCTTCGCTGTTGACCACGGAAAAGCCGACCAGGTAACGCCCCTTGGCGCCGGCCGGCGGGAGTTTTTCCGGGGGCGCGTAGCCCTGGAGCAGCTTACCCGCTTCGCCCCCCGGACCGGTGAAGCCGACCATCAGGGTCACCGGGACGGACGAGTTGTAGCCGCCGCCTTCCCCGGCGACGGCATAATAGAGGGGCTGATCCGTTTTCTCCGGCTCGAAAAGCAGGGTGACCCCGTCGGCCAGTTCCCGGGGCCGCAACTTGAAGTCGCCGCCTTCGTTTTGCAGGAAAAAGACCTTTTTCAGGGCATTCTGCCGATCCTCCCGATCCCGCCGCTCAATCAGGGGCTTGGTGATGCCGAAAGTGAGGGAAAGCAATCCCGCGGCGACGCCCGAAAACAGGGATAGCGAAATGATTAGCTTGGCATAAAGGTTCATGTACTTGTTCCCCCGTCGACCCGGGCTAAAATTCGGACTTCGCCTGGATCCGCGGAAGTTAATTATGCGATTATCTTTCCTTCCGTCAAGGTGATTTTCCCCGATCGCCCGGCTTGGGCGGCGGGGGAAAATTGCCGGCGGAAAATCCGGTAAGGGAGACGGGCTTGCCAAAATGCGCGTTCCCCGAAGCCTTGACTTTAAAAGTCCGCCGGAGCGCGATGAATGGGCGGAAAAAGGCGACGCCGGGGAATGGTCCGGGCCGGGGCGGTTCCTCCCGGCTTGCCATCGCCCCGACTTTCATTATAATCGGAAGC
>JAISYL010000076.1 GCA_031269935.1 Planctomycetota bacterium | reverse complement strand
TTGGCGAGAAATTTTACGTTTTCAAGGCGTCGGCGTTTATAACCATATAACAATAATTATTTATTGCAGTTACATAACCGCAAGACCAAGAGTCGGAGAACAATTATAGATAAATTGATGCTATTTTGACTAAAGTCCGATAATAAGTCTTATGTTGCGTTCATTTCGTGATACATATTGTATATTTCCCATTAACGAAGCGTTCGCCGCCCAAAAAGTTTTGGATCTACGTTTAACAATAATAGCGATAAGCGGGCGCCGTGTCAATAGAAAATTACCACAAATTTAAGCCGGCGGCGGCGGGCGGAGACAAAATTTTCTTCACCGGGGCAATTTTGTTTTACGAAAAACATTGATAAAAGAGGACGGATTTCATATCGGAGGAAATTGCGAAGATCCCGCTTTTCGACTTCCGCCTGGAAGCGTTCGATCATGGAGGGAAGGGGAGACGACACCAATCTTGTAACGCATGGCGCCGGTTTCCTTTTTTGTTTAATCATTGTTTCGCCTGATTGACGGCAAGCGGCATTAACCCCCCCGTCCCTCCCCGCCGGAAAACCCTGAATCCTTACCCGGCGAAATCCGATAAAAGGCAGGTGGCCGCCCCCGGGGCGGCCAGCCGACCCGCCCCAATCGCCAAAGGAAAACCGATGCCGGCCGAATTTTTCGCCCGCCTTGGCCTGGGAAAAGATCGCCAAGCCGGCCAAGCCGGCCTTTCCCGCCGCTTGCTCAGGCTGGTTGGCCGGCGGGGGGGAATAACCCTGGACGCCGCCGCCCTGGCCGATCCAAAGGCCAGTCCCGGGCAAATCCGCCAAGCCGCCTATTTCCTGGCCCTCCAAGAGTATATCCACCTGTTGGCCGAGCGGGACGGGGCGATCGTCCTGTTGTCCAATTCGCAATTCGATCAAATCACCCGCATTCGGGCGATTCTGCCCAATCCCGCCCTGGCGCCCGGGAAAACCGGCTCGGGGAAGCCGGCGTCCCGGCCGGCCGCCCGGCCAAGCGAAAAGGGCGAAGGCAAGCTCCCGGCCGTTCCGCCTCCCGGACCGGCGGACGGCGATTCCGAATATCGCTGGTTTACCCTGGAAGTGGCTCCCCCGGCCGGCGAACGGCAAAAAAATCCTCCCTCCCGGAGGGATTTTCCCTCCCGCCGGCGCGAGCCTTGGGCCGTCTCGACCGATGCCGTCCCGGCGCGGGAGGAAAAAAAATAATTTTCCTGAATTTCCGCCCGGGGTTACGCCGATACCTTAATTATGAGAGAATAAACCCTTCCCCGCGATTCCGGAAACGGTCAAAAGATATCCTCCTCCCACGCCCCTGCCCGGGAATTGTGTCCCGGGCGGGGGATTTTATTTTTGGCAAATGAATTGCCCCGATTCGGTTGAAAGTTTAACGGGATTCCCGGGAGTTCGACGGGAAGGCGGCGAGGGGCGGTCCCGTCGCCCGGCCGCGAGGAGGAGCCATCATGTCGGTCAATTTCGTCACGGCGGCTTATGCCGGAAGCGAATCGCTTCAGTTCAATCTCAAGTTGTCCGTCTCCCGGCTGGAACTTAAGGGAAGCGCGGCCGTTTCCGGTTCCTTGGCGGCTTCCGACTCGGGCGAGATTTCCGCCGCCGCCCGGGAGATGGCCGCCCGTTGCCGGGAACTGGATGTATTCAAGGTGATTTTCCCGGATTCCGATCCCCGCCGCCAGGTCAAGACCCTGGCCGAGGTGCAAGCCGATTTCCAGGCGGATTTCAACCATTTCGCCGAGGCTTTCGGCCTCGTCTCCGGCCAACTCGGACTGGAGGCCGGACAGACGCTCACCATGGGCTTGAACGGGGTTGGCGGCCTGACGGTGACGGGGGAGGATTCGTCCGGATCGGCGGACAAAGCGGAAAACCTTTTCAACCGGAACCAGACCCTGGTCAGCCGCTTCGCGGTGATGGCGGCCCGGGCCGCCCTGGTCGACGCCGCCGACACCATCGAGGGATTCCCGGGCGCCTACGCCTCCGATCCCTTCGCCGCCATCAAGGACAACCTCGACCAACTCAAGCAGCGCCTGCTGGGATTCCGGGTCCAGGCCGGGGAAAGCCAAACCGCCTACGGTTTCCTGCGGGACTTCGAACTGGAGATCGCCGGCTCTTCGACCGAAGTTTGTTGGACCGGCTTCGGGGAAGAGGGCAGCCCGGAGGAAACCTCCCGAGAAGCCGTCCCAGAGGGTGTGGTTATACCGCCTGAAGTTTGAAATTGTGATTTTCTCCCGGACGGGCAGGGCTCGTTCCGGATAAGTGCCGCGCAGGAACCGGGGAAAATAAAATCCGCCCGCTGGTCGATAATAATATTGATCCCGTCCCGGGATCGCTCCCGGCGGCGAAGGAAAGCTTGTCTGGACCGGAAAGGACGGCAAACTATGAACGCGACCTTGGAAGCGGCCTTGGCTCCAGAAGTGGTTTTCGCCCGTCCCGAATCCGCCGGCGACGCCGAATCCGCCCGGGAAAGGGAGATTAACCGGGTGGACGTGATGGCCGCCAACTGGGAAGCGGCCACCGCGGCCCCGGAAAACCTGCTATCCTTTCTCGAGCTGCTCCGGGGCGCCGACGCCGAATATCTGGGGGAGGAGACCCGCCGGCAGGCTCCCGTTCCCCCGGCCAACCACCCCTTCCTGGATTGGGAACTGGTTTCGCAATCGCTTTCCGAATCCCAGGACATCCTTAACGGCGTCCAAAAGCTGCTTTCCGAAATCATCTCCGGCCTGGGGGTGGCCGACAGCCAATTCATCCGGGTTTACGCGGACGCCGAAGGCCGGTTCCGCCTGACCTCCGGGCATCCCCTCCGGGAAAAAATCGAGGCCGCCCTGAACGGTCCGGAAAATCGCCAATTCCGGGAACTCCACGCCGCCGCCCTGGCCGGCCTCAGCCTGGCGGGGGGCTTGGTGGGCGGGGCCTCGGTCCCCCCGGCCGTTCTGGAACGTTCGCGATCCCAAACCGTCAACGCGGCTTGAACCTCCCGCCCCGGGACGCGGGAGGATTCTCCCGAAATTTCCGGCGGGGCCGGTCTTCGGCCAAACCCCGGCTTTCCTCCCCCGTCCGCCAAGGGTATATCCATAAACAACTTATATATGTTTAGACAAGGAACCGAGCCGCGGCGGTAAATTTTCGCCCGTGGTTGGGCGAAAATTTGCGGGAGCGGCGTTGGCGAGGCGGCATAAACATGTATAAGTTGTTTACGGTTCGCCCGGCACCTAGGCATTTCCCTTCATTTCCGCGCAAAACGCGCATATTCCAGGCCAGCGAATTGCCGCTTGTTTTACTCCGGCTCCCGGTTATAATAACCGCGCTTGAGCCCGGCGCTTTTATCCCGGCCGGCATAAAAATTAGGTTTGCCGATTCTTTCGAGGGGATATAATTATAGGGGAATCGCCCGGAGCGGTTGAATCCTTGAAAGCCGGCCCGGAGGGAGGGAGTTCGAGGTGGATTTTTCCTATTTCGCCGAAACCGGGGAGATGTTCCGGCGTTTGGCCTCCGATCGGCGCCAGGAGGAGCTTTTGCTCCGGATCGCCGATCTGCTTTGGCAACCCCTGGATTCCGGCGGGAAAATTCTCTTCGCCGGCAATGGGGGCTCGGCCGCCGACTGCCAGCACCTGGCCGGGGAATTGGTGGGAAGATTCCTCCGGGAGCGCCCCGGCCTCCCCGGCATTTCCCTGACGGTCAACACTTCCGTACTCACCGCGATACTTAACGATTACGGTTCCGAGTCGGTTTTCAGCCGCCAGATCGAGGCCCTGGGCCGGGCCGGGGATGTGTTTTGGGCGTTTTCCACCTCCGGCAACAGCCCGAATATCCTTCAGGCCTGCGCCCAGGCCCGCGAACAGGGCCTGAAAATCCTGGGGTTCACCGGCCAAAACGGGGGCAAGCTACCGAATCTTTGCGATTTATGCTTTCAAGCGCCGGCCTTGGCCACCCCGCATATCCAGGAATGCCATATCGCCGCCGGGCATTTGCTCTGCGGCATCCTGGAGGAAAGGTTTTTGGCGAAAAGGACGCCCGGCCATACGGGAGGGGGTTTCTTAGTTTCGTAGACGAGGACGCTTCCGCCCATGCCGCCGCCAGTGCACCGGACCCTTTTCCTGCGCCCGGGGTTTCTTTTCCTGCCGGCGGCCCCCACCCGCCTGTGCACGGTGATAGCCAGCGGAGTGGCCGTCACCGTCTATGACCGGAGTCAATGTTTCGGAGGGGTTGGCCACTATTCCCATCCCGTCCGGCTGGCCCGGGGTTCCACCCCGGACTTCGCCGCCCCGGCCCTGGTGGGGCTGATCGAAATGTTCCAATCCGCCGGTTCCAACCTCCGGGATTTGGAGATCTATTTGTACGGCGGGGCCGACAATCCCCACGCTCCCGGTTTCCGCGCCTGGCGCGGCCGTTCCAATTGCCGGGCCGGTTTTGACATCCTGAAGCGGCTGGGAGCGCCCCCGGCCGGTTCGGATATCGGCGGACGTTTCGCCAGAAAGCTGGTTTTTTACACCGGGACCGGGGAGAGCATGCTGGCCAAGGTCACCGAGTTCGACGAATGGGAATGGTATCCCTCCCCGTCGCTTGCCCACCGCCAGGATTAGGGGGTTCGAAAATGAACGAGGATCGCCCTTATCCCCCCCCGCCGCCGGACCCGAATCTCCAGGAAACGGATCCGCGCTATCGGCGCCGTCCGAAAACGCGGAGCCGCGACACCATTTACATGCTGAACCCGGCCCTGACTTCGGATCAGGGGAAAACCCATCAAATTCCCTTCGCCGAGTTCCGCGAGCTGGCCGCCCTGATTTACGACAATTTCGGCATCAGCCTGGACGAAAGCAAGCGGACGATGCTGGCCGGGCGGACCTGGCCGATGCTGGACAGGTATTCCTTCGCCGGCCACCGCGAACTTGTCGACGCCATTCACGCCGACGCCACCGGCGGCCTCCTTTCGGAACTGGTGAACCGGATTTCCACCAACTACACCTCCTTCTACCGGGAGGATTCGCATTTCAACCTCCTGCTGGACAAGGCGCTCCCCGAACTGACGCGGCGCAAGACCGAACTGGGCGATTTCGACCTGCGGGTCTGGTGCGCCGGCTGCGCCACCGGCGAGGAGGCCTATACGCTTCTTTTCTGCCTGCAAAAATTCTTCCACGACAAGTACGGGATCTGGAAGGCGGGCGTCCTGGCCACCGACATCTCCGCCGAGGCCCTGGCCAAGGCGGCCCGGGGCCTGTACAGCCGCCAGCAACTGAAACCGGTGCCGCCCGAGGTGCTCCTCCGCTGCTTCGACCAGGTGGACGACGATTCCTTCGAGGTCAAGAAGCAATACCGCCAGGAAATCACCTTCCGGCGGCTGAATCTGGTAAGCGAAAATTATCCCTTCCAACAGCCGTTCGACATAATATTCTGCCGGAACGTGATGATCTATTTCACCCATTCCCTCCGCGTCCAGCTTTTCGCCAACATGCTGAAATGGCTGAGGCCGGAGGGATACTTCTTCGTCGGGCACACGGAATCGCTGACCGGTTCGCAGGAGGGATTCGATCACGTGGCCCCCGCCGTCTACATGCGCCGGCGCTAGCCCCGGCGCGGCCTGAAACGGGAGATGTCAGCCGATGGCGCCAAAAATACGCGTCCTCATAGTCGACGATTCGGCCCTGGTGCGGGACATTCTGGCGGTCGGCCTTTCCCGCGACCCCGACATCGAGGTCGTCGGTACGGCCCAGGACCCCTTCGAGGCGGGGGAAATCATCCCGACCCTGCGCCCGGACGTGATGACCCTCGACGTGGAGATGCCGCGCATGAACGGCCTGGAATTCCTGCGCCGCCTCATGCCCCAATATCCCCTGCCGGTGGTGATGGTGAGCGCCTTGACCGAAAAGGGGCGGCAACTCACCTTCGACGCCCTGGCCCTGGGGGCGGTCGACTTCGTGGCCAAGCCCAAGGGGGATCTGGCGCGGGGAATGGAACTCCTGCTCAACGAACTCGTCCTCAAGATAAAAACCGCGGCCAACGCCAAACTGCTCCGTTTCCGGAGCCCCGCCAGCGGCGGGATCGGGGAAAACAGCAGGCATGAAACCGCCATGGCCCTGAAGGAAAGGGCGACCAAGCAGGCCGTGCCCTCCTTCCGGGTGATAATAATCGGCGCCTCCACCGGCGGGACCGAGGCGGTGCGGGAGGTGATAACCAGGTTTCCCGGCAACACTCCCGGCATCGTGGTGGTCCAGCACATGCCGGCGGGGTTCACCCGGCTTTTCGCCAACCGGCTCGATTCCGAGGCGGCCATGAAGGTGAAGGAGGCGGAAAACGGGGACCGGATCATCAACGGGCGCATCCTGGTGGCGCCCGGCGGCAAGCAACTGCGGCTGCAAAAGGATCCCCACGGCGGGTTCGGGGTGGGGATTTACGAAGAGGACCGGCAGGCTAAGCACGCGCCCTCCATCGACGTGGCGATGCTGAGCGCGGCCGAACTGGCCGGTTCCAAGGGAATCGGGGTGGTGCTGACCGGCATGGGTTCCGACGGGGCGGTCGGACTCAAGGCCATGCGGGAGGTCGGCGCCCGCTGCCTGGCCCAGGACGAAGCCACCTCGGTGGTTTTCGGCATGCCCGACATGGCCTTCAGGAACGGCGCGGCCGAGCGGCTGGTCCCCATCGGCGAAATGGCCAAAACCATACTGTCCTTCCTGGCGGCCAACTGAATGGATCCCCTGACGCACGCCCTGGCCGGGCAGGCGATCGCCGACGCCTGGTTCGGCCGCCGGCTGGGCTCCGAGGGAGCCCGGATCGCGGCCCTGGCGGCCCTGGCCCCCGATTTGGATCTTTTGCCGGCGTTCCTGGCCGCCTTTCCCCCGAAATGGACCGGCCGCCATCTCGGCCTAATCGACCCCGGCCTGACCAGGCGGTTCCACCGGGCCTATACCCATTCGTTTTTCTTCGCCGCCCTGGCCAGCCCGCTCCTGGGCTACCTGGCTTGGCGGTGGAGCGGTCGCCGGGATGGCTGGCCGGCCTGGTCCCTCCTGATTCTTCTCGCCCTGTATTCGCATATCCTTCTTGATCTCGCGAATCCCTACGGAGTAAGGGCCTGGCTGCCATTTTCCGAGGAGCGCTCCTCCTGGGGCGACCGGCCGCTCTTCGACATCCCCGGCCTGGCGATCCTGGCGACGGTGTTCGGGTTGAACCACGGGCTCCGCCGCTCCCCCCCCGAACCGGCGTTCCTCCGGGGACGGCCGGCGGCCTGGCTGGATCGGCTGGCGCCGGCGCGGGCGACCGCCGTCCTTGGCCTAATCCTCCTGGCCGGCCGGATAATCGCGGCCATTCTCTGGAACTGGCCATGAGCGGAACGGAAGCCGCGAAAATCCGCCGGCTGCCGCCCTGGCTCGGGAAAAACATTCCCGCCGAGACCGGCCGGCCGCTAATCGACTGCCTGGCCGAGCTTCGCCTGGACACGGTCTGCCGGGGCGCCCGCTGCCCCAACCGCCTCGAATGCCTGAGCCGGGGACAGGCGGCCTTTCTCATCCTGGGGCCGCGCTGTACCCGCGCCTGCCGCTTTTGCGCCGTGGAATCCGGAAATCCGGAGCCGCCGGATCCCGGGGAGCCGTTCCGGCTGGCCGAGGCGGTCAAGCGGCTGGGGCTCGCCCACGCGGTGATCACCTCGGTGACCCGGGACGATCTTTCCGACGGGGGGGCCGGACATTTCGCCCGGACGGCGGCGGCCATCCGCTCGCGCTGTCCCGGCGTCGCGGTGGAAATCCTGGTCCCGGATTTTTCGGGGAACCCGGAAGCCTGGAGGACGGCAGCCGACTGCCGGCCGGAGGTGTTCAACCACAACCTGGAAACGGTGGCGAGGCTCTACCCCGGGGTGCGGCCGGGCGCGGATTTCGATCGCAGCCTGGCCCTGCTCGGATTCGCCAAGAGACGCCGGCCCGGGGTGACGACCAAGAGCGGCCTGATGCTGGGCCTGGGGGAGGATTTCCGGGAGGTGCGGGAGGCGGCCGGGGCCCTGCGGCGGGCCGGGGTGGACATGCTCACCGTGGGGCAGTACCTGCGGCCGGCGGGGGGGAGGGCCCTTCCGGTCGAACGCTTCGTACCCCCGGAGGAGTTCGCCGATCTGGAGAGGGAATTGCGCGGCCTCGGCTTCGCGGGGGTGGCCTGTTCCCCCTTCACCCGTTCCAGCTACCGGGCGGGGGAGTCCTTCGGGGCGGTTTCCGGGCGGGAGGACTGAAAATGCCCTGGTCGTTCGCCGATCTGCTGGGCCAGGAGGAAATCGTCCGGACCCTGAACCGGGAATTCGAACTCGGCCGCCTGGCGAGCGCCTACCTGCTGGAAGGGCGGGAGGGGACCGGCAAACTCACCCTGGCCAGGGGCATGGCGGCGCGGCTGTTCTGCGCCAACCCCGGCCCCGGCGGCGCGGCCTGCGGAAATTGCCGCGCCTGCGGGCTGCTTGGACGCGGCAATCACCCCGACTATCTGGAACTGCCGCGGGAGCCGGCCGAACTGCGCCTGGGCCGGTTCCTGGAACGGCCCGGGGGGGAGGAAATCGATCACCAGCCGCTCCTGCCCTTCCTGCGCCTGAAGCCGGTGGAGGGCGGCTGGCGGGCGGCGGTCATCCCGGCGGCCGAACGCCTGCGGACCGAGTCGGCCAACGCCCTGCTCAAGACCCTGGAGGAGCCGCCGGGGAAAACCCTGATCCTGCTGACCGTCGATTTTCGCGACGGCCTGCCGCCGACCATCGCCAGCCGCTGCCGGCGGCTGGCGACGCGACCGCTCCCGACCGAGACGATCCGGGCCGAATTGGCCGCCCGGGGCGTCGCCCGGGGGGAGGCGGCGGCGGAATTGGCCGGAATGGCGGAAGGGTCCCTGGGGAAGGCCCTGGCGCTGGCGGGGGACAAGACCGGCGCGCTTTGGCGCTGGCTGGAGGGGGAGGCTTTCGCCCGGACCGGCCCCCAAGCCGCCAAGCGCCTGGCCGACGCCTGGCGGGCCTACGGGGAAGACGGCCGGGACGCCGGCAAAAGGCGCCAAAACGCCCTGGCCGCCCTGGAACTGACGGCCGCCGCCCTGCGCCGGCGCCTTCGCCGGGAAGCGAACCCGGAAGGCGACGCCGAGGCGCTGGCGGCGCTGTGGCGGGCGGGGGAACGGATCGTCCTCAACGTCAACCCGGACGTCGTCCTGTTGTCGGCCGCCTTCGAGATCATGGCGGCCCTGGGCCGGCCGGACCATTAGCGGTCCTCCCGGCCCGAATCCCCGATTTAGAGCGTGTTGTTAAATGCCGTCTCGTCCGTCCAGCCCGATCTCGGCCGCCGCCTTCAGCATCCCGGCCATGGTTTCCCGCATCACCTCCTCCAGTTCCCGGCCCAGCATTTCGCAGCCCCTTAGGATCACCCCGCGATCGACTCCGGCGGCGAAGCGCTTGTCCCGCCATTTTTTCCGGAGGGATTTCACCTCCAGGTCGGCCAGCTTGCGGGACGGGCGCATCAGGGCCGCGGCCGCGATCAACCCGGTCAATTCGTCGACCGCGTACAGGACCTTTTCCATGGGCAGTTCGGGCTTCACCTCGTTCACCAGCCCGTAGCCGTGGCTGATCACGGCCCGGATGAAGGCCTCGTCGTAGCCCTCGTCCCTCAGGATTTCCCCGCTTTTGGCGCAATGCCGGTCGGGATAAAGCTCGTAGTCGAGGTCGTGAAGGAGGCCCACCGCCCCCCAGTAGTCCTCGTCCTCGCCCAGGCCGGCGGCGAAATGCCGCATGACCGCCTCCACCGCCAGGGCGTGGCGGAAAAGGGAAGGCGACTGGTTGTGGCGGCGGAAAACCTCCAGGGCGCGGGCCCGATCCCGCGGATCCGAAATCAACCCGGTTGGCATGGACGCTCCTTTCAAGCGATTGCCGCCAGCAAATCGACCAGCAGGGAGGCGCCGCCGAATCCCCCCGCCTTGCTGAGAAAATGGACGCCTTCCCCCTCCCCGCCCCGGAAGCGTCCCGCCACCGCGCCGGGAAGGACCTCCCCCGCCAACTCGATTCCGGAGGGGGCGAAGGCCCGGCAAAGTCCGGCCGAGGTGGCGCCGCCGGCGGCGAACAGGGTCCGGCAAAAGCCCAGGCCATACAGTCGTTTCGCCGCCCGGGCGAGCGCCCCGGCCGCCGCCGTCCCGCCCAGGCCGGGCCGGAAGGGGCCGGCTTTCAGGATCAAATGCTGATTCCCCGCCCCCTCCGCCCGGCGGACCGCCTCGCCGATTCCGGCTTCCAACTTTCCCGGATCGGGATCCACGACCGCCAGGAGAAAAGCTCCCGAGGCCAGGGCGAAGTCGATTTGCCGGGAAGCGGCCGGATTCAGGCTCCCCATCACCGCGAGGATTCTCCCGGGCGGGCGAATCGGCCCGGGCCGGGGAAGCGCCCCCCCGCCCAGCCGGGAAAAGATTGCCCGGGCCAAGCCGCCGGAGCCGGCCGGCAGCAGCCGGCGATCCCCGAGCGCCAGTTCGGCCAGGGAGTCGAGATCGGAGCCGGTTTGGGCGTCGGCGATCAACACCCCCCCGCCCAATCCCATAAGCCGGTCCGCCTCCCGCCTCGCCGCCCCGGGATCGCCCCGGACAACCGCCAGGGGGAGGCGGACGGCGGCCAAGCCGGTTTGGCCGGCAAGGACGGCGGCCACCCGGGAATCGGCCACCGGGCCGAAGGGATCCCGGCCGAATTCGCTAGCCTGTACGGGGACGCCCTCCACCAGCAGGTTTCCATCGAGGCAGGCGCGGCCAAGATCGGGGAAGGCCGGGCAGACCAGGGCGGCGGGAAGGCCGGTTCCGGCCAGGGCGGCGGCGATTTCGGCCCCCGGGTTGCCCCGAAGGGTGGAATCGATTTTTTTGAAGAAAAAATCGAACCCCTCCCGCCGGCAGCGGGAAAAGGCCTCGAGCACCAATTTCCCCGCCGCCCCGGCCGGGAGCTCCCGCGATTCGGTGTCGATGATCGCCGCCCCCCGGGGGGGAAAGGCCGCCTCCGGGCCCGGGGGAAGGATGGTGGCGGCCGGGGCGGCGGCCAGCGCGTGCACCCCGGCGTCGGCGGCCCCGGTGTAATCGTCGGCGACCAGGGCGATCCGCCTCACCGGCCCCGTTCCCGCAGGAAGCCCAGCGCGTCCGCCCGCATGGCGGCGGGATCGGCTTCCGCCCCGGTCCAGAGCCGGAAGGATTCCGCCCCCTGGTGGCCGAGCAAATCCAGCCCGTCCGCGATCGGATGCCCCCTTTCCCCGGCCCGGCGGAGGAATTCCGTCTCCAGGGGGTGGTAGACGGCGTCGAAGAACAGGGCTCCGGGCTTGGCCGCGCCGTAGGGGAAGATTCTCCCCAGATCCCCGATCCCGCCCATTCCGTTCGGGGTGGCGTTGACGATCAGGTCGGCGGCGGCCAGGGAGCCGCCCCAAGTCTCGGGCCGCCAGTCCAGGCAGGCGATTTCGACCCCGGGAAAGCGGCTCCCGAGCCTTTCCCCGAACCGGCGGAAGCCGGCGGCCAGGGCGGTTTCCGACCGGCGGAAGGCGGCGGTCACCCGCTTGGCCCCCCGGAGGGCGGCCTGGCAGGCGGCGGCCTTGGCGAAGCCGCCGCTTCCCAGGATGAAGACCTCCCCCGGGGCGGAGCCGCCGGTCCTTTCCAGGGCCGCCCGCCAAAAGCCGAGGCTGTCGGTGTTGTGCCCGATCAGCCGCCCCTCCCGGACGGCCACGCAATTGACCGCCCCGGTGATTTCGGCCTCCGCCTCCAGGCCGTCAAGCAGGGGGGCCGCCCTTTCCTTGACCGGCATGGTCAGGACGTAGCCCTCCAGCCCCAGGGATTTCAGGACCGGAAAAACCCGTTCGAAGGAGTCGGCGGCCACCCGGAAGGCGAGAAAAACCTTGTCCAGCCCCAGGCGGGAAAACATGCGGTTCATGATTACCGGCGAGAGCGAATGGCTTATAGGATCGCCCAGGATCGCGTATACCCCGGTCGAAGCGTTGACGACGTTTTCGGGCATGGCCCCGTTGTCCTCCACTCCGTCCATGATCGGGGAAACTCCCCGTTCTGTCAAGAGGGGGGGGGCGAAGCGGAAGCCGGCCCCGCCGCCGAAGGGAGGAATCCACTTAACCGGAGGCGGAAGCCGGGTGAACCGGGGGCGTTCCCCGCCAAGTCCAAATTTCAGAAAAATCATCAATCATATCACCTTTATTTTTCTTATAACAAATTGTATTTAATGGAATAACATTGATTATCATTAACTGAAAACATTTTCAGTTTCAATCACCTATTTCTGCCGCTTTTTATCCGATTTTATATAATTCCCCGTAACCCTATCCTTATATATCCCGGGTGAACTTTTATCGTTTTTTATTTTTAAATTGTTTGTTTTTAAATAGTTAAAACATATATCACCAGACGTCGCCTAAAATAAAAAAAATAGTTTGACGGACCCCATTTTATGATATATAATGATACATCATTGAAAACATTATCACATGATCGTCGCACGTTCTCCCTCTCTTGGTTTTCCCCCCATTCTTACGGAAGCGCAACGGTTCTGGAACCGACTTTCATCGTCATTGCGAGGCTGGAGCGGCATTGCCAATGAGCGAGAAAAAAAATGCCACCATCAAGGATGTGGCCAAAAGCGCGGGCGTTTCCATCAGTTCGGTATCGCGGTATCTTGCCGACTCACAGAGCATCCGGCCGCTGGCCGCCTACAATATCAAAAAAGCCATTCGCGAGTTGAAGTTCGAACCCAACGCATTCGCGCGCAATCTCAAGAAACGCCATTCGGACGGTATCGGCATCATCGTTCCCTTCACCGATTTCTTTTTCGGAAAATTCTGCGCCGCCGTCAGCGATTTCTTCTACGAGCGCAAATTCGGCGCCTTTATCTGTGAGAGCGACAACGATCCCGACAAGGAGCGCTTTTACGTGCAGGCTTTGCTGAATCTGCACGTGGCCGGCCTACTTATCGCGCCAACCGGGCACAACAGCGAATTCCTCCGGGAAATTGTCGATCGGCACCGGAATATTGTGGTTGTGGACCGGCGCGAGGATATCGGCTGCGAAATGGTGGCGATGGATTTCGAAAAAAACGCATTCATTCTCACCCGCCACGTCCTAGCGACCTATCCGTGCGACAGGGTCTTGCTCCTCATGGGGGGACAGGGTGCCCATATGCGGGATGCCCTCAAGGGGATCAAACACGCCTTTCGGGAGAAGCGCGCATCCTTCGCCAAGGTCAAGCTGGTGTACGACTGCTTCCGTTTCGTCAATGTTTCCGAGGCGGTCCGCGAGTTTGCCGGCGGGATTCGCGACGGGGAGCGCCCTGTTATTATGGCCTTGGGTTCATCCATTATGGAGGACACAATCACCGTCCTCAACCAATGCGGGGACGGCATGCCGCGGCGTGTCGACATCGCCGGTTTCGCCATGCGCAACATTATCGCCAAGCTCGGCTTCCATTTCCCCTGCGTCATGCAGAATCCGGACAAGGTCGGCACCACGGCGTCCGAACTCCTTTTCGGCAAGATCGCCGATGTGAAGGGCAAACGAAAACGCAAAAATGGCATGTTCTATGAAATAGAACCGGAAATCCGGCTGGAAAAATAACCATACAAACAACATCCGGTCTTCGCCCGCGTTTTTCCGGCAGGGAAAATCGCGAAAACGGTATTTCGCCTTTTCATCCTCGGCAGAAAGGGATCGAATGAATGTTGTCTATATGCATACCCACGATACGGGAAGGCTTATTCAACCCTATGGGCACCCGGTACCCACGCCCCACCTCATGCAATTGGCTAGAGAAGGAACCCTATTCCGCAAAGCCTATTGCGTGGCGCCGACCTGCTCTCCCAGCCGATCCGGCCTTTTGACCGGGTGCATGCCGCACAACAACGGCTTATGGGGACTTACCCATCGCGGCTTCAGTATGCTCGATCCGAAGATGCATTTGGCGAGTTTTCTAGCTGAACGGGGCTACGAGACCGTGCTGTGCGGCATCCAGCACGAGGCGAACGACGCTTCCGAGCTTGGCTATGTCCGAATGCTGGGATCGCAGGATTATTCCATGCGCGATTTCAAAAGCGACTGGCGCCGGTTCGATACCGAAAACGCCGGACGTGTCGCCGACTTCATAAGGGAAAAGCACGATAAGCCGTTTTTTCTGGCATTCGGAATGTTCAACACACATCGCGATTTCCCGGTGTTGCCGAAAACGGCCGCCGACGACTATGTCATGCCGCCGGCACCGCTCGCCGATATCCCGGTGAATCGGCATGACATGGCGGAGTTCGTCGAATCCGCCCGCATCGTCGACGAGTGCGTCGGCCTCGTCGCCGGGGCGATTCGCGAAAGCGGCGTCGAGGATAAAACGATTGTCATTTTCACCACCGACCATGGCCCCGCTTTCCCGGAAATGAAAGGTACTATGTATGACTTCGGTATAGGCGTGTCGCTCATCATCAAGATCAAGGGCAATGTCATGTCCGGCGGGGCCGCCGATGCCCTGGTATCGCATCTCGACATCTACCCCACCCTTTGCGAATCGCTTGAACTGGAAAAACCGGCGTGGCTGCAGGGAGTTTCCCTGCTGCCTCTGCTCCGGGAGGGGCGGGACTCGGTGCGAGACGCGATTTTCGCCGAAAACTCGTTTCACGTCACCTATGATCCAAAGCGCTGCGTCCGGACCGATCGCCACAAATACATTCGCCGCTACAGTCAATATCCGTTCGCCATGCCGGGCAATATCGACGGCTGTCCGGACAAGGATCTCCGCGTGGGGGCGGGGCAATATACGCGGGTCATGCCGAGGGAATTGCTGTTCGATCTGCTTCTCGATCCCTGCGAACGGGTAAATCTAGCCGGCGATCCCGCGCTTGCCGTCGTCAAATCGGAGCTGTCCGATCGGCTGGATGGCTGGCTGGAGAAGTCGGACGATCCGATTCGCAATGGCCGGATGATTCCGCCCGATGGGGCCAAGGTACAATACTCCGACACTCGGTCGAATTTCGCCAAGGACTATGTCGACGACTGGAGCAAGTTGGAATCGGGGCGCTCATAGGCGCTTATACCGAAGCGCCTTGAAAATTCGGTTGGCTGTTCCCATAAGGGTCCGCGATCGATTCGCGGGATTCGAGGTTCGTCATTTTTCAAGGAGAAAAGAATGAGGCGCACAAAAAAAGCGATTGCCGTGTCGACGCTCGCGCTGGTCGTTATGTTCCAATGCTCCGAATCCGGAGCCCGCGATTCGTGGAAAGCGCCCGCCACCGTGACGCTCCGCGCTCCCAACGCGGCCGGCGGCATAATGGACACCATGCTCCGCGTTCTCGCGCAAGGTCTTATGGAATCCTGCGGCCAGACGGTGGTGGTGAACAACATCGTCGGCGCCAACGGCGCTCTGGCGGTCAACGATCTGCTCGCCCTTCCGGCCTCGCCGTGCGAAATGTCCGGCGCCGGCATTCCGCTCTTCGCCATGATGCCGTTGCTCAATCCCGACATCAACGTCAATATCGACGATTTCGTCATTGTCGCCGGCTTGATGAATCAGGACGTCATCCTGTTGGTCAGTCCGGAGAAAAGCGGCATAAACAGTTTCGAGGAGTTGATGGAGTACGGGAAAACCAATCGAATCGTGTTCGGATCGAACGCTCTCGGCGGTTCCACCCACATGCTTCCCATCGCCCTTTTCGGCGAGGCGGGCATCGAGGCGCGGGCGGTGACTTCCAACGGCAGCAATCTCGACGCCCTGGCGGTGGTCGCCGGCAATGTGATCTGCGCCGCCGTGCCGACCAGCGTCGCGCAGGTTTTCATCGACGAGGGCACTTTGAAGCCGATTGCGGTGTTTTCCGGGGAACCGTTCACCGGTTTCCCCGGATTCACCGTCCCCACCGTGAAAAGCTATGGCTACGATCTCGTCTTCCGGATTTACAACTTCCTGCTTATGAAAAAGGGCGTCGACCAGGCGATCGTCGATCAAGTCCACGCCGATATCCAGGAGTTCTATAAATCGGAGAAGTTCAAGACACTGGCCGCCGCCGCCGGATATACTCCCGACACATCGAGCGGGGAGGAAATACTCAAGGTGGTCAGGGACGGTTCCGCACTGTGCAAGTGGATTCACGAAAAGTATTATTCCAGGCGATAGAGGAACTTCCGGGCGCTCCGCTGCCGCGCACCGGGGCGCCCGATTCCCACCTTTCCCGTAACGATTCCGGGATCCATAAGGAAACCCCCTTGCCTTTTCAGGAGAAGCATGGAACTTGTCATTGCCATGCGCGACTTGAACTTCATTTTGCAAAACTCCGGTTATTGAAATCACCATCCTTCATCGGGCAGCGGAAATTTCCTCCCACATCGAGGGATCGCCATGAACATCAAATACCGTTCCAACCTGGTATCCGGCGCAATCAGCGCTATTGCCGGCGTAATTGTCTGGATTCTCGTCCCGCTGCACATCAAACCCGACTACGACCTGGACGCGATCATCACCTCTCGAACGCTCCCCTACTCCATCGCCGCGCTGTTTGTCGTTATGGGCCTCGGCCTGTTGGCGCGAAGCCTGGTATTCAAACAGGACAAGGTAAAGATCCTGGTTCTGTTCGAGGAATTGAAGGTCGTCGCGTACATGGCCACCATGCTGATCTATGCCCTGTTTTTCAAGTATAGCTTTATCGGTTCGACAACCTTTCTCGGTTTTTCCAGCCTCGCCTTTTCCGGATGCAGAAAGCCCTTGTACTACGTGATTGTCTTCGCCTGTGTGGTCCCGCTGTATTTCCTGTTCACAAGAGTCATGTATGTCAGGCTGCCCTGAGGATGATGCGTATGAGCGAATTGATCGGTCCGACCCTGTCCAACCTGTTCATTCCGAATAATTTCATTTTCATGAACATCGGCGTGTTTCTCGGCATTGTTTTCGGGGCGATTCCCGGAATCAATGCGACGCTCGCCATCACGGTCATGCTGCCCTTCACCTTCATGCTCGATGTGCTTCCCGCCCTCTTCACCTTGACCGGCGTGTTTTTCGGCGCCAACTTCGGCGGATCCATCAGCGCCATTCTCATAAACACCCCCGGCACCAACAACGCCGCCGCCACTTTGCTTGACGGCTACCCACTGGCAAGGAAGGGCTATCCCGGGAAGGCGCTGGACATGGCTTTGGCGGCATCGACCTTCGGCGGCTTGGTCAGTGCCTTCTCCCTGCTCTTTTTCTCGCCGCAGGTGACCAAGGTGGCGCTCCGCTTCGGACCGCCGGAATTTTTCGCCCTGGCCATTTTCGGCTTGTCGATAATCGCTTCCATCAGCGGCGGCAACATCCTGAAAGGTTTGATCAGCGGCGGGCTGGGCATTCTCCTCGCCACCGTCGGCGTCGATGGCGTCAGCGGCATTCCCCGCTTCACCTTCGGCAGCCTTTCCCTCTACAACGGGGTGAAAATGGTGGCGGTGCTGCTCGGCGTCTTCGCCATCTCCCAAATGATCAACCGCATACGTGATCGGGAAGAGGGAGGAGCCTCCCGGCTCGGGAGAACCTCCTCCGACGATCATCTGACCATGAAGGAATTCAAGTCAACCATCCCCACCATGGTGAAATCGTCGTGTCTGGGGGCCATTATCGGCGCCATACCCGGTCCGGGCGCGGCCATCGCTTCGTTCATCGCCTACAACGAGGCCAAACGTTGCGCCAAGCCGGGCGAACGTTTCGGCGAAGGCGAGCTCAAGGGCATCGCCGCCCCCGAATCGGCGAACAACGGCGCCACCGCCTCGACTCTCATTCCTCTTTTGACTCTAGGCATTCCCGGCGACGCGGTGGCGGCGACGCTCCTGGGGGCGTTCACCATGCATGGCCTGGTCGTGGGTCCGAAGCTGTTCATCACCTCCGGGCCGGTCATCTACGCCATGATGATCGGGTGCGTTATTGCCCAGTTCTTCCTGTTTTTGCAGGGCAAATACCTGCTGCGGGTCATTGTCAAGGTGACCAGCGTGCCGCCGGATTTGTTGACCGCGCTGCTGGTGGTCGTGTGCTGCGCCGGGGCGTTCGCGGTCGCCAACATGACCCTGGATGTGTACGTTATGTTGATTTTCGGCTGCATCGCCTATTTCATGCAAAAACTGGATTTGCCGTCCGTGCCCATCGTGCTCGGCATGGTTCTTGGCCCCATCGCCGAGGAGAACCTGCGCAACTCGCTGGCGATGTCGGGAGGCGAGTGGAGTATATTTGTCACGCGGCCGATATGCCTAGCCATCATCTGCTTCACGTTTGTCCTGATCTTCATGCTCAAGAAGGGCGACGCCGGCCGGGCAAGGGCGGAAAGGGAAATTTTCGCCAGGGCCGACGTGAAACCACCGTCCGATGATTGAATCGAAATCAAACCTGAGGAAAGACGCGCATGCCCTTACTGACCGGGAAAACACGTTTGATCAAACGAATGAATATCGCGGTGACCGAACTTGGCTTCGGGGCCTGGGGAATTGGCGGCCTCAAGGTGGGTGCCGACACCCCGATTCGCGGAGAAGAGGCGCTCGGCGCCTATCTCGATGCGGGCGGCAATTTCATCGACACGGCGGCGGCGTATGGCGAGAGCGAGGCGATCATCGGCAAGACTCTCGCGGACCGCGGGGTGAAGGACGGCGTGTATGTCGCGACCAAGACGAAGAATGGGGAATTCGCCGACACTCTGCCGGGCATTCGCCGGGATCTGGAGCGTTCCTTGGCCAAGCTCCGCCGGGACTATGTCGATATTTTCTACCTGCACATGCCTCCCGAAGACGACACGGTGATCGACGCGGCGCTCGGCGAGTGCGAAAAGCTGCGAGCCGAAGGAAAAATTCACGGCGTCGGCGCTTCCATCAAGGGACCGGCGGTCACGTCGGAAACGGTCGATCTCTGCAAAAAGTACGTGGACACCGGGCGGGTCGACGTTATCCAGCTGGTCTACAGCATTCTTCGCCAGAAGAATTTGGCGGCCATCGAGTACGCGCATGGGCGCGGGGTGGCGATTGTGGCGCGCACTGCGATGGAAAGCGGGTTTCTCACCGGGAAATTCCGCGACGGCTTCCGTTTTCCGGATGACGATCACCGCCAGCGCTGGAACGATGCCGTCGACGGCATCGTTTCGGCGGTGGAAAGGATAAAGGCGAAATTCATGCCGCCGGCCTACGGAAGCGTCGGACAGCTGGCGGTCAAGTTCGCCCTGATTCCGGAAGGCGTGACAAGCGTAATCGTCGGCGCCAAGAACGCGACGCAGCAGCGGGCAAACGAGGAGATCGCCGCCTTGCCCGATCCGGATGCGGAAATTGTCCAATCGTTGGTCGCGACATTCAAGGGATTCACCGGGCAATGCAATCCACACGAATGACGATGGAATGGAAACCGCGAGAGCAATGAATTCAAATTTAACGGCTACCGGCAAAAATCGGCAGGTTAATCTTAGGGCTCGTCCATAAATAGCTTATACAAGTTTATACCGTGTCGCCAACGTCGCTCTCGTAAATTTTTGCCCAACCACGGGCGAAAATTTACCGCCGCGACTCGATTCCTGGTCTAAACATGTATAAGTTATTTATGGACGGACCCTTGGCGGCTGAAGTCGCGCTCCCGCTAAAGCGGCTGGAAGTCGCGGCTAAAGCTTATTGCCCATCATCCCAAACGGTAAATCCTTCATCGGAAGGTTTGTCCCGATGGGCAATATATTCGGCGATCATTTCGTCCGTCACTGTGCCGTTTGGTAGTTAACCGGTTCATGGGTTACGAACGGGCCGATAAGATAATCGCCCCGCGTCACCGGGAGAATGGATAACCGATTCGCCCGAAATATGTCGGGAAGATATATGGACTGATCGAACTTCGCCATCAATCGCGCTTCCTGCGCTTCGTTTATCTGGGCGGACGCGATACGAAAGGACCCTTCGGCCTTTATGCGCGCGAGAATGTCATGCCGCGCAAACAATCGCTCCCAAGCCCTGTCGATTTTCGTGCCGTTAACGTCCATGGCCCCTACCGCCAGTTCTTGATCAGCACCTCGCCCACCTCGCCCCGCCCGGCGCGGTCGGAGTTGATGGCGCGCTTGGCCTTCACCGCCACGACTTCGAAGCGATCGTCGCGGTAAAGTTCGCGGATGAACGGGGTGTC
>JAISYL010000004.1 GCA_031269935.1 Planctomycetota bacterium | reverse complement strand
GTTGTTAAATACCGGATCGCCCGGGTTGGACAAGGAAAAAGTCGCCGGCGGGATGATTTTTGACCGGCGGTCAGGGGTAAAAATCATCCGAGAAGCGGCTTTTGACGCGGTATAACCCGACGAGACGGCATTTAACGACACGCTCTAAAAGTCGACGCTTGGGATCCATCGAAAAACAAGTCCTTATCGAATCGCCGCCGACTCCCGGCTCAAGCCGAATTTCGGCGAAGGCGCGGAATAATCCGGCAAGACGACAATTTGTCGACTATACTGATCCCGGAGCGGAATCATGATTCCCCAGGGCCTTGACTTGGGCGCGGCTTTTGGCGCCTCCGGTTTCCGGAGGGATCGCCCGGGCGGGCCGGAACGGCGAGGGACAGTTAAATGACCGCCGGCAAGCAAAGGGTTTTCCTGGTCGACGACAACATCACCAACCTGTCGGTGGGCAAAAACGCCCTCTCCGGAAACTACGAGGTCTACACGGTCAATTCCGGGGAAAAAATGTTCCGGCTGCTGGAGCGGGTCAGGCCGGACATCGTTCTCCTGGACGTCGAGATGCCGGGGATGAACGGCTACGAGGTCATAAGGGCGCTGAAGGGCAGCGAGAGGACCGCCGACATCCCGGTGATTTTCCTCACGGTCAAGACCGACCCCGGGAGCGAAGTCGAGGGGCTTTCCCTGGGGGCGGTGGATTACATCGCCAAGCCCTTTTCCCCGATCCTCCTCCTGGCCCGCATCGAATTGCACCTGCTGGTCCAGACCCAGCGGAACAAGCTGCAGAATTTCGCCGATCACCTCCAGGAAATGGTGACCGCGAAGACGAAAAGCGTCCTGGAACTGCAGAACACCCTGTTCGACCTGCTGGCCGAGGTGGTCGAATACCGCGACAACGTGACCGGGCACCACGTCGACCGGACCCGGCGCTATCTCCAGATCATGCTCGAGGGAATGCGGGGCGGGAGGATCTACCGGGAGGAGATTTCCGGCTGGGACACCCAGCTCATCACCATCTCCTCGCAGCTCCACGACGTGGGCAAGATCGCCATCTGCGACAGCATCCTCAAGAAACCGGGGCGGCTGACCCCGGACGAGTTCGAGGTCATAAAGAAGCACACCGTCTACGGAGGGCAGATAATCGGGCGGGTCGAAATGAACATGACCGACAGCGCCTTCATCCGGCACGCCAAGCGGATGGCGATCAGCCATCACGAAAAGTGGGCCGGCGGCGGCTATCCCCAGGGGCTGGCCGGCGAGGACATCCCCCTGGAGGGCCGGATAATGTCCCTGGTCGACGTCTACGACGCCCTCATCTCCAAGCGGCCCTACAAGGAGCCGTTCACCCACGGCAAGGCGATGGAAATCATCCGGGGCGACCGCGGGACGAGCTTCGACCCCTGGCTGACCGATCTGTTCCTGAAGCTGTCCGACAAGATCGAAGAGGCGCCGCGATGCGAGTGAAACCGCTCAGGATCCTGCGCAACAACCTGTGGGAAATGGTTTTCGTCATCCTCTCCTTCCTCGTCATGGCCGGGGTCTGCTTCCACTTCGTCTCCGACCTCCTCCGGGATTTGGCGGAAAAGCGCGGCGTCGAGATGGTCAACGCCATCCAGGCCAAGGTGCAGGCCCTGCTCGACGAATCCGAGACCACCCTGGCGAGCACCGTCTTCTACGTCGAGCGCCTGCTGCGGGCGGGTATGCCGCTGGAACAGATACGGCCCACCTTCCGGGAATACACCGATTGGGCCCAGGCCTCGATTTTTTCCCCTAAAAGCGTCAAGTTCAGCGGAATTTTCGGGGTGATCCACGGCCAGTTCCTCATCGGCCGGGACTGGAAGGCGCCGGACGATTTCGATCCCATGGCCAGGCCCTGGTACCTCAACGCCCGGGACAGGTTCGGAAAAACCACCTACAGCGGCCCCTACCTGTCCACCCTGACCAATACCGGCACGGTGGCGGTGTCCTGGACCCTGGCGGAGAACAAGCTTTCCTGTTGCCCGAACGTCCTCGCCCTGGAAATCGACCTGATCGACATCGGCTCCTACCTGAGTCAGTTGAGTTCGGACGACGGGGGCTTCGGGGCGGTCTACGACGGCGACATGGTCGTCCTGGCCCACCGGGACCGATCCCGGGTGGGACGGAAAATTTCCGAAATCGGGACTCATTACGCCGAATTGGAAAGCCGCATCCTCGCCGAGGGCGCCCTTTCGGGCTTCACCTTCCTGGACAACGAGGAGCGGGAAAACGTCATCTTCGTCCGCCGGCTCTTCAACGGCTGGTACGTGTCCTTCGTCACCCGGACCTCGATTTTTTTCCGGGGCGTCACGACCATGCAGTACCTCCTCGCCGGCCTGAGCGCGGCCATGGCCCTGGCCCTGTGCGGCATCCTGTTCCGGCTGAGCTACATGAAGGAGATGGCGGACGAGAGAAGCCAGATCAAGTCCAACTTCCTCGCCACCATGAGCCACGAAATCCGCACCCCCATGAACGCCATCATCGTCATGTCGGAATTGATCCTGCGCGACGGCGAGATGCTCCCCGACAAGACGGTCGAACAGGCGATCTCCATCAACCAGGCCGGCTCCAACCTGCTTTCCATCATCAACGACATCCTCGACTTTTCCAAGATCGAGTCGGGGAAGCTGACCCTCGACCCCGGCCGCTACCAGTTTTCCTCCCTGGTGTACGACGTCATCAACATCATCCGCATGCGGGCGCAGGACAAGTCGCTCCAGTTCGTCGTCGACATTTCCCCGCGAATCCCGGATTCGCTGGAGGGCGACGTGGTGCGCATCCGGCAGATCCTCCTCAACCTGCTCTCCAACGCGGTGAAATACACCTCGGAGGGGCACGTGTCGTTGAGCGTGACGGGCGAGGAGGCGAGGAACGGCGGCCAGTTCGAACTGCGCTTCCGGATCAGCGACACCGGGATCGGGATCAAGGAGGAGGACCTGGGCAAGCTCTTCCAGGAATTCGTGCAGATCGACGCCTCCGTCCACAGGGGGGTGGAGGGGACCGGGCTGGGGCTGGCCATCACCAACAGCCTGATCCGGCTGATGAAGGGGTCCATCCGGGTGGAAAGCCGCTACGGGGAGGGGAGCGACTTCACCGTGACCCTGCCGCAAACCGCCCTCGGCGACGGGAGGTTCGCCAAGGTCGACAATCCCCGGTCCTTCAACGTCCTGCTTTTCGAGGTGCGCAAAATCTACGCCGACTCCATCAAGCTAGCCATGGACAACCTGGGGATCGGCTGCCGCCCGGTCTTCAGCCGCTCGGACTTCCACGAATCCCTCAAGTCGTCCGCCTACACCCACATTTTGATCACCTCGTTCATCTACGAAAACGAGCACGACGGCATAAGGAACACGAGCGGCGGCGGCGCCAAGGTGGTCCTCCTCGCCGAGGACACCACCTACGGGGGCTGGCCGGACATCCATTACCTTCTCTTGCCCGTCCATTCCCTGACCCTGGCCAACCTTTTCAACAACGACATGGATTCGCAAAACTACAGCCACCGGGACACCAAGAGTTGGGCCAGCTTCCGGGCGCCGAAGGCGCGCATCCTGGTGGTCGACGACATCAAGACCAATTTGAGCGTGGCCGAGGGGCTCCTCGCCCCCTACGGCATGCAGATGGAATTCGCCATGGACGGCCAGGAGGCGATCCGGATGGTCGGCGAAAACGAGTACGACCTGATCTTCATGGATCACATGATGCCGGGGATGAACGGGATCGAGGCCACCGAGCGCATCCGGAGCATTCCGGGCCGGGAAGCCGGGAAGCTCCCCGTCATCGCCCTGACCGCCAACGCGGTGTCGGGCATGCAGGAGATGTTCCTGGCCAGCGGCATGAACGATTTCCTGGCCAAGCCCATAGAGACCGCCAAGCTCAACGCCATCCTGCGGCGCTGGATCAAGCCGGAGAAGCAGCAGAAAAAGACGGAAACCGGCAAGATCGACCGCGCCCTGTCGGCCAAAGTCCATATCGAGGGGCTTGACGCCGCCCGGGGCCTCGCCCGTTCCGGCGGCTCCCTGGAAAACTTCACCAAGACCCTCGGCTTTTTCCAAGAGGACGGCCTTCCCCGCATCGACACCCTCCGCGCCGCCCTGGCCAGGAAGGATTTGAACTCCTTCACCATCTGCGTACACGGCCTGAGGAGCGCCACCGCCAATATCGGGGCCTTCACGCTTTCCAACATGGCCGACGCCCTGGAGACGGCCGGGAAGCGGGAGGACATGGAGCACATCGAGAAGCACATCAACTCGTTCATCGAGGAAATGGAAAAGCTGCTGCTGAACATCGAGGAGTACCTCAAGCCGTGGAAGAACGAGGACTCCAGCCTGTTCCAGCTGGCGAAAATAGCCGCCCCCGACCTGCGGGAGGACCTGGCGAGGCTGGGGACCGCCATCGACAATTTCGACATCGGGATGATCGACCGGCTGATCGGCTCCCTGCAGAACCGCAAAATCGGCAGCCAGTTCCACCGGCTGCTGGAGAAGGTTTCCAAGAACATCCTGGTGTTCGAATACGACGAGGCCAGGTCCGGGGTCGAGGAACTGCTGAAATTGTTCGACGCCAGCCAGGACGGAGGGCCCCCCCGGCCGGAGCCGCCCGCCTCCGCCCCGGCCGGCGGCGGCCGGGCGGGTTCTTAGGGGGGACTTTTGAAGGAAATCAAACAAACCGCCGTTTGATTTCCTTCAAAGTTTCAGGGAGTTCGTTTCAGAGTCGTTTTTTTGCGATGTCGCCGGCTTGGGCCGGGTTGACGAAAAACAACCCATTGAAACGAAAACTGTTCAACCCCCCCGGCCGCCCTCCGGCCCGGCCCGGGAGGCGCCGCGGCGGCCGGCCAGGAATGACCGGAAAGCCTGGGCGGCGGCGTTGGCCAGCAGTTCGTCCGCGCCGGCCATCGCCTCGGCCAGGGTCATGGGGCCGGGGCAGAGGGAAAAGCAGGCGTCGATGCCGATTTCATGCAAATTGGCGATGTTCCCCGCCACCCCCCCGGCGAGGGCGAGGCAGGGCACCCCCTTTTTCCTGGCCCGCCCCCCCACCCCCGCCGGGCCCTTGCCGAAGGCGGTTTGGAAATCGATTCGCCCCTCGGCGGTGAGGGCGAGATCGGCGTCGGCCAGTTCCCGGTCGATTCCCACCATGTCCAGCACCACCTCCACCCCCGGGCGGAGGCGGGCGCCGGCGAAGGCGGCGAGGCCGAAACCGAGGCCGCCGGCGGCCCCGGATCCCGGCCGGCCGGCTAGATCCAACCCCAATTGCTCCCGCACCAATTCCGCCAGGCCGGCCAGGCCGGCGTCGAGGAACTTGACGTCTTCCGGGGAGGCTCCCTTCTGGGGCCCGTAGACCGCCGCCGCCCCCCGTTCGCCGCACAGCGGATTGTCGACGTCGCAAACCGCCTCGAAGGCAACCCCGGCCGGATCGAACCGCCGGCCGGAGAGGTCGATCCGCCGGATTTTCCCCAGGTCCTCCCCCACCGGCCGCACCGGCCGGCCGGCGGCGTCGAGAAAACCGATCCCGAGGGCGCTGGCGAAGCCGACGCCGCCGTCGTTGGTGGCGCTGCCGCCGATGCCCACAATCACATGCCCGGCGCCCCGTTCCAGGGCGGCCAGGATCAACTCCCCGGTTCCCCGGGTGGTGGTCATCCTGGCGTTTCTTTCCTCCGGCTTCAACAGGGCCAGGCCGCTGGCCCGGGCCATTTCGATCACCGCCGTTCGGCTTTCCGGAATGAAAAGATATTGGGCCTCCCGTTTCTCCCCCAGTGGGCCGGTGACGGCCAGATCGATTATTTCGCCGCCGAACACCGAATGGAAAACCTGGAAGAGCCCGTCGCCGCCGTCGGCGATGGGTACGCGCGCAATCCGGATTTCGGGAAGGACGGTTCGCAGGCCGCGGGAAATGGCCTCGGCCGCCTGGGCGGCGGTGAGACTGTCCTTGAAGGCGTTGGGGGCAACGACGATTTTCATTCGGGGGCTCCTTTCGCCGGCCGGAGCCGGATTCCAGCCCCGCTTTCCGGACGGGGCGAGGCGTCCAAAAGGCGGTTGCGGAAATAGAGGGCGGTGTCAATCCCGACCGCCAGCATGTTGAGGAAGTAAAAGGCGATCACGAAGCTCGGGCGGGGGGCCAGGAATTTGGCGGCGACCCCGCAAACATAGCCGGCCTGGACAATCAGGAGAAAGGCCAAGCTTTTCCCCCTGGAGGTGCGGGAACGCCAGCTTTTCAGGATTGAGGCCGGCCAGGCGGCGCCGAAAGCCAACAGCATCCCGATTTCAAGCAATTCCGCCCACATGCGGCCCCTTCTTTCCGTTCCGCCCCGGACGATCCGGCCATTCGCCGGCTGGTCTTGGGGTTGATTTTAAGGGAAGTCAAACCAACCGTCGTTCGATTTCCTTTATGGACGAGCCCTTATTCAAGGCTTTGGCCGAATTCCTCCAGCGACCGGCAGGAAGCGGCCAGGCGAATCCAGGCTTCCAACTGTCCGGGGTCGGAACAAGTCCCCACCCGCTCCCGGATTTTTTCTGGAACCGAATCGAATCGGGTCCTCAAAACCAGGATAACGCCTTTCGCCTCGCCCTTCGCCTCGCCTTTCGCCTCGCCTTTCGCCTCGCCTTCCGCCCGGCCTTCCGCCCGGCCTCTCTCCAGGCCTCTCTCCAGGCCTCTCTCCTCGCCTTGGAGAACCAATTTCTCGGCCAATGAAGTGGTCATCTTTTCCGCCTCCTTAACTGGCATGATCGCCGCCAACTTCCGGGTCGCCGCCTCCAGGCCATCCGGAGGATTCTCGAGGGAAAGGTAATAGAGGGACAAGGCCTGGAGCCAATCCGGAAACCTGAGATCCTCCCGATCCCCGGCCAGCATCCGGAGGATGTCTTCCATCCTGGCCTCCAATTCCCGGTGGGAGCCCGCCCGCAAAGCCGAAAGCAAGGCCCGCAGGGCCGGCTTCCCCTTGATTTCCCCGGCCGGCGAATCGGCCAGATCCACCAGGTAAATCGGGATGTCCAGGAGGCCCCCGGGGAGACCCGGCACGCTATGAATCATGTCCCAAATCCTCAGCGGCTCCTTCCAGGGCCTTTCCCCATGGTAAAGGACGATCGCCAGGGGATAGGGGAATATTTTCTCCCCTTCCCGGGGAATTTCCTTCCCCAGGCGCGCCCGGAAGTCGAGGATGACGTATTCGACCACCCGGAGGGACAGGATGCGATCCGGGCGGGACTGATGCTCCACGAAGATGAAAACCTCCGTTCCCCGGCCGCCCCCCTTGAAGCCGGTGGAAAAGCGGATGTCTCCCAGCCGCTCGGCCAGGGTGGCGGAAACGTTCGCCGGGGATTCGAGTCGAAGCCGGTCGAGATCGATCTTCTCAATCACCGCCCGATCGACGTAGTTCCTCAGGAAGTCGGCCGCCAAATCGGGGCTGGCCAGGAAATGCCTGGCCAGACGGTCGTGCGGCTGCGCCAAGGGGGAAATGTCCACGGGGTTTCTCATACGGGCCTCGCTAGCGCCGGATTTTCCCGAATTCTCCCGGGCGGACGCCCAGCCGGCGGCCGCCGATGACCGGACCGAGGTTTATGTCGTACAAGGTGGCCTCCCCCTGGTTGGCGGGGTCGGAAAGCACCTGCCAGCCGCCGTTCCGTTCCGGCTCCAAGGTCAGGGTCTGGGCCGGTCCCGCCACCCGGAGGGACCAGATTCCCCCCTCGGGCTCCTTGGCCCGGAAATGCTCAAGGTTGATGAAATTAATCCGGACGAATCTGCCGCTCCGCAGGCGGAAGACCGCCAGGTCGGCCGACAATTGCAGGTTGAGGGTGGGCGTGACCAGGGCGCTTCCCACCGGCGACCAGGCGATCACGTCGATCCGGCCGCCGCCGTGATCCACGACGATTGCCCGGGAATGGCCGCTGACGATGTCCGAGTCGCGCTCAATCCGGGCCGGGCGGCCATTGAAGCCTTCTCCGGGGTAAATCAGCGTGGCCAGGGTCCCCCCCCCCGGGAGGGTCCGCCGGATGTCCACGGCCGTGGCCAGGAAAAAGCCGGAGGCGTCGGCGACCGGGCCGGAAAGGACGGTTCCGGTCGAGAAGGCCGTTTCCGCGTCGTCGTCCAGGGGAAACAGGCGGAGAATCGGCCCGCCGATTCGGCCGGAGGCGGCCGTGACGCCGTTCCCGTCGTTGTAAACCTGGAGGTCGGGGGCGAACTGGAAGCGGATCCGGGCCCGGGCGGCCCGGCCCGCCGCCGGAACCCCCGCCTGATCCAGGAGCAGCCAATAGTCGGCGGAACTCTCGCCCGGAAGGTTCTTCACGTACACCAGGGTACGCTGCCAGCTTCCGCCGTCGGCGAAGAAGGCCCGATCCGAGGCGTAATCCAGGGCGGCGTTGGTGCGCCAGACGGTTTCCACCGGCCGGCCCGGCTGGTTGCCGCCGTCGGGAAGGACGTACTGGTCGTCCAGGGAGAGGACGCTGTGGGCGCCGCCCCCGGCCGACTCGCCGCCGTAGCCGCCCGGATCGATCAGGAACGGCGTTCCCCCCGACATCAGCGCCAGGGAACCGAAATCGTGGTGGACGGGCACGTTTTTCAAGATTCCCGCCGGCCCGAAGCGGATGGCCAGATAGCGGTCGCCCTCCCCGTCCCGGCTTACGAAAACCCCCCCGAACGATTCCTGGCCCGAAAGATTGGGGAAGCTCCGGCTGGCGGCCAGTCCCACCCGGACGACCCGGTTCCCGGCCGGGGGGAACAGCTCCTCCAGCCGGCCCAACTCGGAAGGGGTCAATTCCCGCGAGCCGCGGGGCCCGAAGGCGGGCAGGCTCCCGTCGGGAAGGGCCAGGTTCAGCAAATGGCGGGCCGGCCCCGCCAACAGCCGCAGGGAGGGCGCCATTTCCCGGCGGAAGCGGGGAGCGTCCCGGTTCAGGGCTTCCAGGCGCAGGAGGCCGGCGAAGAGGCCGCCGGTGATCCCGCCCGCGTCCCCGGCCCGGCTGGCGCCGTCGGGATAGAAATACCCGGCCGCGCGCCGCGCCATTTCGCCGAATTCGGCTTCCGGGCGCCGGCCGGGGAAAACGAGGAAGTCGCAGGCGTCCCGGGCGCGAAAATAGACCCGGGACAGCTCCAGCCAAGCCGGGTCGCCTTCCGCCCCCGGGTCGGACAAGCCCGCGCGCAGAAGATTGAGATCGGCGTACAGCCGGACGAGCGCCCGCTCCATGAGGGCGCCGAAAGCCGGTTCGTCCACCACCGGCCGCGAAAAGGCGTCGACAATCCGATCCAGGCGGGCGGCGGCGGTTTCCGGGGTTTCGGGAAAATCCGGAACCGGGAGGTGGCCGATGGCGGAAAAGGCCGCCTGGTAGGCGGGGGCAGCCGCGGTTTCCCCGCTGCCGCCCGGCCCCCGGGCCAGCGCCGCGTTCACCAGCCGGCGCTCCCGGAGAACCTCCCAGACGATGCCGGCGGCGCCCCGGAGGTCGTTCGCCGCCGCCGCCGCGCCCAGGCCGGGATAATCGCGATTGCCGACATCGAGGGCGGCGATTACGGCTTCCGGGGAGGGTTCGAAATCCCCGAATCCGACCGGAGGGGCCGGAGCCGCGATCCCGGCCTCTCCCGGAGGGAAAAGCGTTTCGCCGGGATCTCCATTGGCGACCGGGAGCATTCCCTCCCCGGGGGTTGGAACGTCCACCGGGGGGTTGGGCCGGCCTTCCCCGGGATATCCGGAATCGCCGGGACCGTCAAGCCGGGCGGAATCAAACACCTCCAGCCCCGGGCCGGGGGCCTCGCCCGCCGGGGCCGCCGCCGATATAAGCAGGCAACCCGCCAACAGCCAAGCGGCATCGCGAAACATTCCAATTTCCCTCCGGCGGGGAACGATTCCCCGGGGTCCTCTTTAGGGCGGTTTGTTTGATTTCCTTTAAAAGTCAGCAACTTCTAGGCGTTGGCCGAATTCCTCCAGCGACCGGCAACTGGTGGCCAGGCGAATCCAGGCTTCCAGTTGTCCGGGATCGGAACAGGCCCGCACTCGCTTGCGGATTCTTTCGGGAACGGAGTCGAATCGGGTTGTCAAGATAGAATGATTCCTTCCGCCCGGCCTTTCTCCTCGCCTTCCCGCCGGCCTTGCGGGACCAATTTTTCGGCCAATGAAGTGGTCATGTCTTCCGCTTCCTTCGCGGTCATACGCATGTCCGGTCCAGGGGAGAAAAGTTTAAAAGTCCGCCCCGGGAAGGGATTCGGGCTCCGGCTCCGGTTCGGGCGGAGCGGCGAATCTGGCCTTTATGGCTTCGGCGTGGGCGGTCAGGCCCTCGGCCTCGGCCAGGCGGACGATATCGGTCCGGGTCCGGCTCAGCCGCTCCCGGCTGTATTCCATGACCGTCATTTCCTTTTGGAAATCCGCCACCCCCAACCCGGAGGAGAAGCGGGCGGCCCCGCAGGTCGGCAGGACATGGTTGCCGCCGGCGAAATAGTCCCCCACCGGCTCGCTGGACCAGGGTCCCAGGAAAACCGCCCCGGCGTTGAGAACCCCGCCCAGGAGCTTGCGGGGTTCCCTGGTCATTATCTCCAGGTGTTCCGGGGCGAGGAGGTTGCTGGCGTCCAGAGCCTGTTCGATGCTTTCGGCGACGAAAATCGCCCCGTAGCGGGAAAGGGCCAGCCGGGCGGCCCCGGCCCGGGCCAAGCCGTCCAGCCGGCGTTCCGCCGCCGCCGCCGCCGCTTTCGCCAATTCGACCGAATCGGTCAGCACCACCCCGGCCTCGCGGCCGGAGCCGTGTTCGACCTGGGACAGCAAATCCGCCGCGACGAAATCGGGATTCGCCCCCGAATCGGCCAGGATCACCAATTCGGAGGGCCCGGCCGGAAAATCGACGCCCACGGTTCCGAAAACCAGGCGCTTGGCCGCCGCGACATAGGCGTTGCCCGGGCCGGTTATCTTGTCCACCCGGCGCACCGGGCCGGCCCCGTAAGCCAGGGCGGCGATGGCGTGGGCGCCACCCATCCTGTATATTTCCGTCAAGCCCAGCCAGTCCGCCACCGCCAGCAACCGGGGCGAAACCGAGCCGTCGGGCCGGGGGGGGATGGCGGCGGCGATTTCCGGCACCCCCGCCAGCCGGGCGGGGATGGCGTTCATCAGGAGGGAGGAAAAAAGCGGAGCCGTCCCGGCCGGGCAATAAATCCCCACCCGGGCCAGGGGAAGGACGCGCCGGGCGAGGATCACCCCGTCGCCGTCGTCGTGTACGTAGCCCCGCCTCAACTGGCGGGCGTGGAACCGCCCGATGTTTTCGCCCGCCCTGGCGACGCTGTCCATGAATTCCCGATCCGCCCGGCCGCGGGCGGCGGCGATTTCGTCCCCGGACACCCGGAGCGAATCCAGGTCCGGCAGGTCGGCGTCGAACCGGCGTACGCATTCCAGCAGGCCGGGGCCGCCCCGGCGGCGGACAATCCCGACGATTTCGGCCGCCCGGCCGCCGATGTCGGCCTCGAGATCGGCGCCGCGATCAAGAATGGCCAGGAAAAGCGGATCCGCGGGGGAAAAGCTCCGGATGGGCAGCACGGCTCAGCCTTTCGCCTCCCGGTTTCCCAGGGTGTTGTCGCGGTATTCGGCCCATTGGCGGTCCGAGGTGACGAAACTGAAGCGACCGCGGAGATCCAGGAAAAGGCGCCAGATGTCGCCCGACAGGCGGTTGACGATTTTCAGCCGGACCAGGTTGTGAAGAAAATCGAACATGCGGACGTGGAAAACCTCCGATTCCCCGGATTCGGACCCCCGGGCCCGATCATTGGCCTCCTGCACCGTCCGCAACCCCTCCAGCAGCCGGGTCAGGTCCGGCAGCCGGTCCCCCGCCTCGGGCCGCCGGAGGGCCGGGCACTGGTATATCTTGCGCATCAGCAGGGACGGGGTGGCCCTGGCCTCCCGGAGAAGGGCGCCGGCCGCCTCGATGGCGTCGGCGAAATTGTAGGTGGCCAGGGCGGCCTCGAAGGAGGTTATTTCCGGTTTGCCCGGAGCCAGGGCGGCCGCCCCCCTTATTCCCGCCGCCTCCCGCCCCAGCGACCTCAGGGCGTCGTCCGCCTCGCCGTCGGCGCCGGCGGCCCGGAGAAGGGCCGCCCGCAAATTGGCGGTCACCGGCACCATGTCCCCGGACGCCTCCAGGCGATCCAGTTGCAGCAGGGCCTCGTGGGCGCCGGAGGTCCTGGCCTCCAGTTCGGTTTCCAGGCGGCGCACCAACCGGTGGAGTTCGTCGATGAACAGGGAAGACGCCTGGCCGGCGGTTTGCGCCTGCAGGGCCTGCAATTCCTTTTCCCGGTTTTCCAGCGCCCGCTGGATCCGCAGGCGTTCCATGCGCTCCGATTCCGCCTCGTTCCTCAGGCGTTCGGCCTCGAAGCGGACCCGGCGATTCTCCAGATCGATGCCGGTCGCCTGGTTCCTGACCCTGACCAATTCCTCCTTGAGGGCCGCGCCTTCGGAATCCGCCAGGGACAGCCTCCCCTCCAGGCCGCGGATCTTCGACTGAAGGGACGATTCCAGGACGCGCCTCGACTCCTCGCCGGCCAGTTTCGTTCCCTCCGCCTCCCCCAGCTGGCGGCGGATATCCTCCAACTCCCGGACTAGGGCCGATTTTTCGCTTTCCAGGCTGATCCGGCGGCGTTCCTCCGCCAGGGCCCTGGACCGAAGCTCCTTGGCCTCGCCGTCGGCCGCCGCCCAGGCCCGCAGGTAGCCGTCGGCCTTTTCCGACAGGGAATTGAGGAGGGAGGCGGCCTGATTGGCCAGCGACGCCGCTTCCCCCGCCCCGGAAAGAACGGTGAACTCCCGCCGGGGGGGGGGCGGGGCGGCGGCGACTGGCGGCGGCGGGGGCGAAGGCTTCGGATCGGGGACGGGCGCCGGAGGTGGAACCTGGGCCGCCGGTTTGACCGGGGGAGGAGGGGCGGCGGCGGCGACCTCCTTCATGATTTCATCCAGATCCAAATCGGCGGCGGCCGAATCGATTTCATCCGGATCCGAATCGGGAGCGGCCGGGCTTTCCGGGGGGACGGCGGCTTTTTCGCCGCCGCCCCGGAAAACGGGTTCGGCGGCGGCCGAATCGCCGGAGGCCGCCGCCGGAGAAATGAGCGTGGTCGGTTCTTCCTCCGATTCGTCGGGAATCTTGGCGTCCAACGAGGATTCGGTGGCGGCGTCCACCGCGGCCATGAGGGCGTCGAGGTCGTCCCGCCCGGTCGTTTTCCCGGCCGCCGGGGGGGATTCCGAAGGCGATGCGGCCTTTCCGGCCGGTCCCCCCCCGGAGACCGCCGAGGCGAAAAGGGCGTCGATGTCGTCCTGGCCGGCGGTTTCCCCGGCCGGCGGGGGGGTGGTCGCCGACGGGGGTTCCGGCGGGGATTCGGCCTTTCCGGCCGGCTCCTCGCCGGCCACCGAGGCGAAAAGGGCGTCGATATCGTCCTGGGTGGCCACCCCGCTTTCCTTCAGATCCGGAATGGGCAGGGGACACGATTCCTTTTCCTCCCCCAGGGCGTCCTGAAGAAGCTTGTCTATGTCGTCTTGGTTTATGTCGCCCATCTTTTCACCCCGGACGTTTTGGCCGGACGGAATCGCCGCTCCCGCCCGCAAACGGTATGCCGTGGAGAAGTTTAATTGTATGCTTTACGGGATCAATATGCAATCTCATTCCCGCCAATATTGAAACCGCAGCCAGCGCCGCCATTCGGCGTCCACCGCTTCCAGGGGTTTCCCCAGGGCCCGGACGACAAAACCCCTTCCGGTCGGATCCAGTTCGGGCCGGCGGCGGAATTCCTTGTACACCTCCGGCAGGGACCCCATCTCCTCCAGGTATTTGCAGAAGTAGCGGGCGGCGGCGTAATTCAGGCTTTCCCGGCCGCCGCGAAATTCGGAGGGGGCCATGGCCAGCAGTCCGGATAACGGCTCCAGCCGCCCGGCCGCGAGAGCGTCCTTGAGCTCGGGCAGCCGCCAGTTGTCGTCGCCCCGCAGGAATTCCCCCTCGGCCCGGCATTGTTCGTAAAGGCTGGCCATGCCCTCGGCAAGCCAAATCGGGGCTTCCGGAAAGTCCTCCGACATCAGCGAATGGGTCAATTCATGCACCAGGGTCCCGGGGCCGGTTTCGTAATTCACGACGATGTATTTTTGCGAATGCCCGTAATGGCCGTAGGGACTGATGGGGGCCATGCCCATGAATCGGGCAAGCCCGCTTTCGTAGCTGGCGTAATCCCGGAAGACGAAAACGCTCAATTTTTTGCCGGCGCCCCTCCCCCGATCAAAAAACGCCCGCCGCAGGGCGTCGTGGCAGTAATCGAGCACCCCGTCGACCAGGTATTCGTATTCCCCCGGGCCCAGATCGCTCGCCACCAGGCAATCGCCGCGCTCGACGCAAAGAAAGTCCTCCCCGGTCAGGCCGCGCAGGCCGGCCAGGGTCTTCGGGATGAGCGCGACCGGCCTGGCCGGCGCCAGGCGGACAATCCGGGACGCCCCTCCCCCTCCGGCGCCGGAGTAATCGGCGCCGGGATCGGCCGCCCCGGCGCCCCTCCGCGACGGGATCCATCCCGGGCAAATCAATAGGGCCGCCAGCAGGGCAAGCCGGACGGGGCGCCGTCTTTCCATTTTTCTCCTCGATCCGGACGATCCGGCAATTTGTCAACCAGCTCTAAGTTGCCGGGCCGGGAGGGATTTCTTTTGCAAAAAACCGGGGAGCCGGCGACCGGGGGGGGAAAATGCTGGCAAAAAGGGGAAACTTCCGATAACTTGGAGCCCGGCGCAAAGTAACGTTTACACTCGGGGAGGGACGGGGAATTGTCCGGATCGCCGCCGCCGGAATGGCTGAATCCTGTTTACGCCGGCGTCCTTTTCGCCGTGGGCGCCGCCTTCGGATCGTTTCTCAACGTGGCGATTTACCGGCTTCCCCGGGGCTTGAGCCTGGCGGGGCCGCCCAGCTTTTGTCCGCGCTGCGGCGTCCGGGTGGCGGCGGGGGACAACCTTCCCCTGCTGGGCTGGCTCCGGCTGGGCGGAAAATGCCGGAACTGCCGGGGGGGCATTTCCCCGCGTTATCCCCTGGTGGAATTGATCGCCGCCCTGCTTTGGGCCTTGGAAGGCTGGCGCCTGGCGGGGCTGGCCGGGGGATATTGGACGGACATCGGCGCCGGCTTGCTGGAATTGGCCTTCCTTTCCTCCCTGCCGGTCGTTTTCCTGGTGGATTGGGATTATCGAATCATCCCGAACGAGATTAGTTTGGGGGGGACGGCAATCTCCCTGGCGGCGTCCGGATTTCTCCCGATCCTGCACGGGGCGGAGGAAACGGGAGTTTTCGCCCGGCGGGATCCGTTGCTGGCCGCCCTTTTGTCCGGGGCGCCCGCCTGGGCCCGGGGTCTAGCCGCCTCCCTGGCCGGCGCCCTGGCCGGGCTGGCGGTCAGTTTGGCCGTTTATTGCCTGGGCGGCCTTGTCTTTAGGGCCCGGATAGAGGAAGCCCGGAAAAACGATCCGGAAATCGACTCGGCCCTGGGGCTGGGCGACGTCAAGCTCATGGCGTTCCTCGGGGCCTTTCTCGGCTGGCGGGCGGTGCCGGTCATTTTCCTGGTCGGTTCGGTTTCCGGTTCCCTGGCCGGAATCGGGATGAAGCTTCTTTCCGGCCGCCCGGACGGGGCCTCCGGCTGGCGGGGGCTGGCCAACCGCTGGCGGAGCGGCGATTCGGTCATCCCCTTCGGGCCTTTCCTGGTTTTGGGGGCGTTCACCGCCTTTTTGCTGGACCGTTTCCGGGCGGACTTTTAGAGCGTGTTGTTAAATACCGTCTCATCGGGTTATACCGCGTCAAAAGTCGCTTCCCGGATGATTTTTGCCCTTGACCTCCGGCCAAAAATCATCCTGCCAGCGCCTTTTTCCTTGT
>JAISYL010000002.1 GCA_031269935.1 Planctomycetota bacterium | reverse complement strand
GGGGAAAATCCAGGGCTTTTGGGTACGCTAATGCTCTCGCTATTTTTTCCCAAACTTTTATTGCTACATGGACGCCGTTGGGCTTGTGTGTCCAAAAGTGTGTACATGGGATTTTCGTTCACGCCCAACTTATTGTCATTGTTGGCGTTATGGTTTTCAAGGTTCAGGCTACGGATCTGTAGGTTGGGGGTTCGATTCCTCTCCGGTGTACCAACTGCTTCAACCCCTGTTTTCCCTTGTGGGACAGGGGTTTTTTGTTTTTCAACCAGCGAATCCAAGACGGTATTCCCGTCCTCTCCAGACTCCATGCAACTCCATATTTCGGACACATTCGTTTTTCGGCGTGATGGAGCCATAAGAGTGGGCTAACGCTTGAAATTTTTCCTGCGCCATCAGCGTCATTTGTAATGAAATTGCGGTTTTGACACTGTTTTTTTAGCCTCATTTTCCCAAACAGGGGCGTTTTCAGGGGAATTTCGTGCGTAGGCCCTGGCGTTACGCCAAAAAGTGCGGAACGGTACAATCACGATGGGTATCCGCCATGACCAGGAGACGCAATCCTAAATTTCGAACTGGACTTTCGCCAAATTTCATGCGTTAGCCCCGCATTCGGCCGCAGGGCCTGCTATAATAATTAAGGCGGGTCGTTGACGCTGGGCGGGATGCCCGCCGTCGGGAGAAGCGGACAAGAGGAAAAGTTGGGGGCCGGAGTTTTGCAAATTGGGCACTCAAACCGCCGAATGCCCAATTTGTAAAAATCACGATCCTTGCGGCACAGGCGTTTTCGATTTTTGTAAAGTAGCGATTGGCGGTTTAATCGCCATTTTGCGAAACTTCGGTCAAGGGGTGTTCGACTGGGGAGGCCATGGACATTCAGCTTGGCGAACTTATCGAAAAGATAAAAAACGAAGGTATCGGGTCCGCGCGGGCGGAAGCGGCCATACTAACGTCCGACGCCGAATCCGGGGCGAAGAAGATCGTTGAGAACGCGAAGCGCGAAGCCGAGGCGATCGTCGCTCGGGCCAAGGCGGACGCGGAACGGAGCGAAAAAGCGGGGATCGCGGCGTTGGAACAGGCGGCCCGCAATCTGGCATTGGCCTTTAAGGGTGAAATTCAAGAGCTTTTGGATCGTCTTGCCGCCGAAGCGGTGACTGCCTCATATTCCGCGGACGTGATCAAGGAAGTTCTGCCCGAGGTGATCAAGGGTTGGGCGGCAAAAGACGCGAATTCACTTTCCGTGCTGCTTTCCGAAGGGGATTTCAAAAAGCTGGACGATGCCTTCAAGGCCGAACTTGCCTCCACGCTCGGGGGCGGGGTTGAGATCATGGCGGTGAAAAACCTCGACCGGGGTTTCCATGAGGAATGCCGTCCCCGGCTGCGCCCGAAGGACTTGGCCTTGCTCCCTTGCTGCACTTACGATCCCCAAACGATCGTCGAAGCGATGGAACCCACAGGATCGGACTTCATGGATGTCTTTTTGTTGCGCGAGCGGGTTCTGATTCTGAATTTGGCTTCTTTTCGGGCGGCCAGGTTGAAGCGGTCCTCCCGGTTCGATCCGCCCCAGGAAGTGCCCCGGACCGTGGCGGTGGCGAGAACCGCCTCTGAAATGGATGATCCCCTCGCGGCGACGCCGTATTTGAATCGGGCTCGCTGGGGGGCTCTCGAAACCATAATGGGCGTAGAAAATATGTTCGGGGTGGACAACATTTTCCTCTATCTATTGAGACTTCTACTGTTGGAACAAAAGGCGAATCTCGATCCGGAAAAAGGATCGGCGAGCCACCGCCGATGCCACGACGCGGTGTTGGAAGGATGCGCTTCCAAGGCTGGACTGAGGATAGGCTATGCGGGGCACTAAGGGAAAAGTCGCCGCGGTGAACGGCAACATGGAGGCCGTCGATTTTGACGGTCCGGTGATGATGAATGAAGTGGCGTTCGTCGAAACCGAAGGCAAAAAACTCAAGAGCGAGGTTATCCGCATCAAGGGTGATACTTGCTCGTTGCAGGTTTGCGAGATGACGAAGGGAATCGCAATCGGGGACAGCGTCGAATTCTCCGGGGATATGCTTACCATAGAACTGGGGCCGGGCCTCCTTGCCCAAGTATACGACGGGCTCCAGAATCCCCTTCCCCGGTTGGCGAAAAAATGCGGTTTTTTTCCTTGAACGGGGCGAGTACCTGCCCCCCCCCTTCCAGAGGGAAAAGGAGTGGGCCTTCACCCCGCTGGTCAAGCCGGGCGACAAGGTGACTCGGGGCGACAGCATCGGGACCGTGCCCGAAGGGGTTTTCGCGCATCGAATCATGGTGCCCTTCAATCTATGCAAGCGGGGAAAACCGTGCTGCGACAAATCACCAGCCACCATGCCGGCGTTGACATCGTGATCCTTGCCGCGTGTGGAGAACGGGCAGGCGAGGTGGTGGAAATCCTCAGGGAGTTTCCCGAACTGGTCGATCCCAAGACCGGCAAATCCTTGATGGAGCGAACCGTCATCATCGGCAATACCTCTTCCATGCCCGTCGCTGCCCGGGAGGCGTCCCTGTACACGGCGGTGACCATGGCCGAATATTATCGGCAAATGGGGCTGCACGTGCTCCTCCTGGCGGATTCCACCAGTCGTTGGGCCCAGGCGTTGCGCGAGATGTCGGGCCGCCTGGAGGAAATACCCGGTGAAGAGGCGTTCCCCGCCTATCTCGAATCGACCATCGCCGGCTTCTACGAAAGGGCGGGACTTGTCCGGTTCAAGGATGGAACGATGGGGGTCGGTGACCATAGGCGGTACGGTGAGCCCCGCCGGAGGCAACTTCGAAGAACCGGTGACGCAAGCGACGCTCAAAGTGGCGGTAGCTTTCACAGCCTTTCCCGCGAACGCTCCGATGCCCGCAGGTATCCGGCGATCCCCCCTCTGGATTCCTGGTCCCAATACCGCGGTATCATTCCGGAAGCGAAGGTCGGCTATGCGCTGCGGCTCCTCGCCCGCGGCTCCGAAGTGGAGCAAATGATGAAGGTGGTCGGCGAGGAAGGCACCAGCCTGGAAGATTACATCGTCTACCTCAAGGGAGATTTTCTTGACGCCGCGTATTTGCAGCAGAATGCCTGCGACCAAGTGGATAAGGCGGCAAGCCCCGAGCGGCAGCGGCATGTCTTCAATGTCGTGCTCCTTGTTTTGGGAAGCAATTTCGATTTGGAGGACAAGGAAGGAGCCCGCGTCTGGTTTAACCGGTTGCGGCAAAAATTCATTGACTATAAGTACAAGGATGCGCTGGAAAAGAAATCCATGGGTTTCATCATGAGCGCCTGGGACGGCAAACTGTTCAAGTATGGCGAAAGCTTTGAACGGGAAATGATGGACCTGTCGGTGAACATTCCTTTGGAAAGCGCCCTGGATTTGGGTTGGGACATCCTTTCGCGTTGCTTCGCCAGCGACGAAACAGGACTCCGCTCGGAACTTATCGCCGAATTCTGGCCCCGAAACGGGGAGCCGTAAAGAGGAAATCGGGCGGCGGTTGGCCCGATTTTCTCAAAAAGTCCACTATTCGCGTTCGGACATGTTTTCAACATGGCGCTTGGCGGCATGTCTTTTCTGGTGCATGGGGTGCGGCTCAATACGTTGGAATTTTCCAGCCACCTGGGTCTCGAGTGGTCGGGGTTCACTTACAGGCCATTTGCCGAGCGGCGATAAACCGTCGAATGGAGAGAGGGTTCTATGATGAGCGCGGGAATTTTCGGAATGTCGGGCGCGGCGCTGGTGCTGGGTCTTTCCGCCGTCGGCGCCGCCATGGGCATGGGCATCGCGGGAGCCGCCGCCATCGGCGCCGCCAAACGCTGTTTCAAAGCCAATCGACCGGTGCCGATGCTGATGCTTACCTTTGCCGGCTTCCCCCTGACCGAGGTCGTTTACGGTTTCATCATCACGCAGCAGATGTTGGGAACCGCCGTAACCGCGGACAATGCGGGAGAATTGTTTGGTCTCGGGATCGGCGCCGGTTTGGCGATGGCGCTGGTCGGAATAGCCGAGGGCAAGGCGGGCGCCGCCGCCTGCGATTCATTAAGCGATACCGGCAAGGGCGTGGCTTTTTACGTCGGCATCCTCGGCATCATTGAAACCGTGGCTCTTTTCGCCATGGTTTTCACCATCATGATGAACCTGGGCTGAACAGTCGCGAA
>JAISYL010000264.1 GCA_031269935.1 Planctomycetota bacterium | reverse complement strand
AGGTGCGCGAATGCTTCCAGCCCCGTCCCGGCGACCTCGGTTCCGTCGAGGGCAGGGGCGCCATCGTCACCATCAGGGGGGTTATTCTCCCCATCCTTTTCCTCGGCCGGGAATTCGGCGTCAAGGCCGATTCGTCCGATCCCCTGGCCGGGGTCCTGGTGGTGGTGGAAACCGGCGACATGCTGGCGGCGGTGCTGGTGGACGAGACCCTCGGCTCCTCCCAGGTGGTCATCCGCAAGCTGGAGGGGATGCTCGCCAACTCCGGCCTGGTGGCGGGGGCGGCGGTCCTCCCGGACGGCGGCATCGGCCTGGTGATCGACACCGCCAGCCTCACCGCCCGGGTCGCCACCTCGGCGGCCCGGGCCTTCAACGACGCCGGCCAGCGGCAGGCCGGCGAGTCGCGCCAGGTCGACACCGTCTCCATCGGCTCCAACCAGGTCGGGATGATCGCCTTCAACGTCGTCGCCCCCGGCGACCGGGGGGGGGAGCGGACCCACGTTTTCGCCATCAACGCCTTCAAGACCCGCGAATTCGTCCCCGCCGCCCCCCTGCGCTCCCTTCCCAATTCGCCGCCCGGCTTCGCCGGGATGATGCTCCTGAGGAACCGCGCCATCCCGGTCGTCCACCTGGGGGTGATCCTGGGCTTGCTCCCGGAAGAGCGGCGGCGGCCCGAATGGGAGCAAATCGTCCTGATCTGCGAATTCTCCGGCCAAACCGTCGGCTTCCTCATCAGTTCGGTGGAGCGGGTGTCCTACATTTCCTGGGCCGACATCATGCCCCCCCCCGCCACCGGCGGCCTGATCCAGCTCGATTACGTGGTGGGCACCATACTGGCCCTGAAGTTGAAGGGCCTTCCGGCCGCCCCCGCCGCCGCCCCCACCGCCGATCCGGCCCGGGTGGCCTTCGTCCTCGACTTCGAGCGCATCGTCGGCAACGCCATCCAGCTTTACGGCGACATGGGGAGCGAACTGGGGGACATGAAGGGGGACCGGAAGGAGGGGATGAACGTCCTCCTGGTCGAGGATTCGCCCCTAATCCGCAAACGCACCCGGAAGGCGCTGACGGCGGCGGGAATCAACGTCCTGGAGGCGGGGGACGGCCAGGAAGCCTGGGAGCGGATCGGGGAACTGGGGCGGGAGGCGGACGGGGCCGGACAAAGCATATTCAGCCGGATCGATCTAGTCCTTTCCGACATCGAGATGCCCCGGATGGACGGCTACACCCTCGTCTCCAACATCAAGCGCGACGCCAAGCTCCGGGTGCTCCCGGTGTTGCTGCACAGTTCGATCACCAACGACAACATGATCCGCCGGGCCGCCGAGGTGGAGGCCGACGGCTTCATTTCCAAGTGCGATCCCGGGGAACTGGCCGGGCAGTTGAAGAAATACCTTTGAGAGCGTGTCGTTAAATACCGTCCCGTCGGGTTATACGGCGTCAAAAGCCGCTTCCCGGATGATTTTTGCCCTTGACCTCCGGCCAAAAATCATCCCGCCGGCGCCTTTTTCCTTGTCCAACCCGGACGATCCGGCATTTAACAACGGCCTCCGAGAGCCGGGCGGCCTCGGATGAAAGGGGGCGGGATGGGCGAACCTGGACCAACCCGGGAAGGCGGCGAGCATGCCGGAGGATAATTTCATCCGGATTCGCGGCGCCCGGGAGCACAACCTGAAGAACGTCAATCTCGACATTCCCCGCAACGCCCTGACCGTCGTCACCGGCCTCTCGGGCTCCGGCAAATCCAGCCTGGCCTTCGACACCATCTATGTCGAGGGGCAGCGGCGCTACGTGGAAAGCCTTTCCGCCTACGCCAGGCAATTCCTGGAAACGGCCGGCAAGCCGGAGGTGGAGTCAATCACCGGCCTGCCGCCCACCATCGCCATCGAGCAGCGGCGCGGCCACGCCAATCCCCGCTCCACCGTGGCCACCACCACCGAAATCTACGACTACCTTCGCCTTCTCTTCGCCCGGGCCGGAACCCCGCATTGCTGGATTTGCGGCAAGCCCATCACCCGGCAAACCCCCCAGCAGATCGTCGACAGCGTCATGGCGGAGGCCATGGGGAAGCGGGTGGCGATTCTCTCGCCCCTGGTCCGGGGCCGGAAGGGCGAACACCGGGACGTCATCGCCCGGCTCAAGCGCGAGGGTTTTCTCCGCGCCCGCATAGACGGCCTGACCCAGGAGATCCGGGAATTGTCCGAAATACCGGAAAAGCGGCGCAAGCACACCCTGGAGGCGGTCATCGACCGCCTCCAGGTCGGGAATGATTCGGCCGGCCGCCTGGCCGAGGCGGTGGAAACCGCCCTGCGGCTGGCCAAGGGCCTAGTGGCGGTTTCCCTCGAAACCTCCCGGGACGCCTGGCGCGACCTCATGTACAGCGAGGATTTCGGCTGCCCCGACTGCAACGTCTCCTTCCAGGAACTCGAACCCCGGATGTTTTCCTTCAACACCCCCTACGGGGCCTGCCCCACCTGCGACGGCCTCGGGACCAGGCTGGATTTGGACGCCGACCTGGTGATTCCCGATCCCTCCCTCTCCCTCAAGGACGGGGCCCTGGAAATCTGCCGCAAGGGCTCGATGTTCCTGGCCATGCAATACCAGGGCGAAATAGACTATTTCGCCCGGCGCTACCGGGCGAATGTCCGCCAGCCCTTCAACGCCATGACCAAGAGGCAGCGCGACATCTTTCTCTGGGGGGATCCCGATTCCCGCAAGCCCAGGGCGCGCGAGGCCGGCCCGGTGGACGGCCCCGGCTTCGCCGGGGTCATTCCCATGCTGGAGGAGCAGTTCCGGCGCACCGATTCGGATCTCGTGAAACAGAAAATCCACGACTACATGGCGGAAAGCCCCTGCCCCGACTGCGGCGGCGCCCGGCTCAAGCCCGCGGCCCTGGCCGTGAAGGTGGGGGGGGTGGGCATCAACCAGGTGACGGCCATGTCCACCCGCGAGGCCAGCCGCTTCCTGGCCGGGCTGAAACTCGCGGGAGAGGGGATGGCGGTGGTCGAACCCGTCCGGGCCGAGGCGCTCAAACGCCTGTCCTTCATGTCGGACGTGGGACTCGACTATCTCACCCTGGACAGGATGACCGGCACCCTTTCCGGGGGCGAGCACCAGCGCATCCGCCTCGCCTCCCAGGTCGGCTCCGGCCTGGTCGGGGTCTGCTACGTCCTGGACGAGCCGACCATCGGCCTGCACCAGCGCGACAACCGCAAGCTCCTGGGGACCCTCCTGAAAATGCGGGATCTCGGCAACAGCGTGCTGGTGGTGGAGCATGACGAGGACGTCATCCGGGCGGCCGATTTCCTGGTGGACATGGGGCCCGGGGCGGGCCGGAAGGGGGGGGAGCTGGTGGCGGCGGGGACGGTGGCGGAGGTGGCGGCGAATCCCGCCAGCCCCACCGGCGCCTACCTCTCCGGCCGCGAGGCCATCGCGCTGCCGGCCCGGCGCCGGCGGGCCGATCCCGAGGGCGACGCCATCCGCCTGATCGGCGCCTCGGGCAACAACCTGCGCCGGGTGGAGGCCGCCTTCCCCCTGGGCTGCCTAATCTGCGTGACCGGGGTGTCGGGATCGGGCAAGTCCACCCTGGTGACCCAGACCCTTTGCCGCGCCCTGCGCCGCCATCTCCACAATTCCCGGGAAAAGCCCGCCCCCCACGCCGAAATCCGCGGCCTGGACAAGGTCGACAAGGTGGTGGAAATCGATCAGTCGCCCATCGGCAAGACCCCCCGGTCCAACCCCGCTACCTACACCGGGGTTTTCGACGGCATCAGGCGCCTTTTCACCCAGACCCGGGAAGCCAAAATGCGCGGCTACCAGCCCGGCCGCTTCAGCTTCAACGTCAAGGGCGGGCGTTGCGAACATTGCCAGGGCGCCGGGCTCATCAAAATCGAAATGCATTTCCTGCCGGACGTGTTCGTCCAGTGCGAACAGTGCGGCGGCTCCCGCTACAACCGGGAAACCCTCGAAATCGCCTACCGGGGGAAAAACATCGCCGAGGTGCTGGCCCTGCCCATCGCCGAGGCCCTCCCCTTCTTCGGGAACATCCCCCCGCTCCGCGAGGGCCTGACCACCCTGGAGGAGGTGGGGCTCGGCTACGTCACCCTGGGCCAGTCCAGCACCACCCTTTCCGGGGGCGAGGCCCAACGGGTGAAGCTGGCCACCGAGCTGTCCCGCCGGGCCACCGGCAAGACCGTCTACATCCTGGACGAGCCCACCACCGGCCTGCATTTCGCCGACATCCGGCGGCTGCTCGCGGTACTGAACCGGCTGGTGGATTTGGGCAACACCGTCATCGTCATCGAGCACAACCTCGACATGGTGAAGTCGGCGGACTGGCTAATCGATTTGGGCCCCGAGGGGGGGGACAACGGCGGTCGCTTGGTGGCGGCGGGAACCCCGGAACAGGTGGCCGGGAACCCGGCCAGCTTCACCGGCCGGTATTTGCGGAGGGTCCTGGGAATGGGGGAGGCCGCGGCCGGTTGTTAGTCGACCTTTGAAGGAAATCGGGCCAACCGCCGCCCGATTTCCTTCAAAGATTCAACCGCTTTCGTTTCAACGGGTTGTTTTTTAGTCAACTCGACCCAAGCCGGCGACCTGGCAAAAAAACTGAAACAAACGCCCTGAAACTTTGAAGGAAATCAAACGGCGGTTTATTTGATTTCCTTCAAAAGTCCACTAGGAGGAATCCTATGAAGAGACGCGGATTGTTTTGGCCGCTGGCGGCGCTGTTGCTTCCGGTCGCCGGCC
>JAISYL010000240.1 GCA_031269935.1 Planctomycetota bacterium | reverse complement strand
GTGAAGGAAACCCTGGCCGTGACGCCCATCTCCAGCAAGCGGTTTTCTATTTCCCAGCGGGTGAACTCGCGGGTTTCCCCCTTGCCGGGAGTGGGCCCGAGAATTATCGCCCCCACTTCCGCCGCCTGTTCCCGGGGGCCGTCCACCCGGGCCACGTCGCAAATCCGGATATAATTGCCGGCGGCTTCCGCCTGCCGCCGGACGATAATGATCACGTCGGCCCGGGCCTCAAAGCAGGCAACCGCCAGTACTATCAAGGTGATAAATAATATTCGCCGCATTGTCCGGCCTCCGGGAAATATCTTGCCGGTTTTATTTGATCAATTTGTTTGCCAATTATCGGCCAGCCGAAAACGGGGAATTCGGGAGGCGCCCGGACTGACTTTCTCGGCCCGGCCCCGGAAGCGGACGGCGACGCTTTTCATCCTTGCCGCCGGAGGGATATTTTGCTATACTCGCGGGGGTGGGAAACCGTTGTCGACTTTTAGAGCGTGTTGTTAAATACCGGATCGCCCGGGTTAGACACGGAAAAAGTCGCCGGCAGGATGATTTTTGGCCGGCGGTCAGGGGTAAAAATCATCCGAGAAGCGGCTTTTGACGCGGTATAACCCGAACGATTCGGCATTTAACAACACGCTCTTAAAGGAAATCGGGCCAACCGCCGCCCGATTTCCTTTAAAGATTCAATCGCTTTCGTTTCAACGGATTGTTTTTTCGTCAACTCGACCCGAGCCGGCGACAGGGCCAAAAAAACGGCTCTGAAACGAACGCCCTGAAACTTTGAAGGAAATCAATCGGCGGTTCGATTGATTTCCTTCAAAAGTCCACAAACCGTAGGATCGTGTAAAGAAACAACGTTTACCTCGGGGCGCGGTTCAATGCCCGCGGGGCGTTTTCATGCCGAAGTTGTAAACTTTATTTCTTTACGAGCCCTGAATCCGGGCGAGGCGGCGATTTGCCAACAGTCTCTTAAACCGCCGGCCCCGAACGAAGAAGGCGGAGTGGGAGGGTTTGTATGCAGCTCATTCTTCTTGGCCCCCCCGGGGCGGGCAAGGGAACGCAGGCGAAGTTCATTTGCGAAAAATTTGGAATCCCGCAAATATCCACCGGGGACATGTTGCGATCCGCGGTCAAGGCCGGTACCGGATTGGGCGTCCAGGCCAAATCCATCATGGAGGCCGGGGGGCTGGTGCCCGATCCCCTGATTATCGGCTTGGTCAAGGAGCGGATAGCCCAGCCCGACTGCGCCAACGGCTTTCTTTTCGACGGATTTCCCCGGACGCTGGCCCAAGCGGAAGCGGTGCGGAAGGCCGGTTTTGTCCTGGACGCCATAGTCGAAATCGAAGTGCCGGACGATTCCGTGGTTGATCGCATGTCGGGACGGCGCGTCCACCTGGCTTCCGGCCGGACCTATCACATCACCCACAATCCCCCCAAGGCCAGGGATCGGGACGACGTCACCGGGGATCCCTTGATTCAGCGGGACGACGATCACGAGGACACGGTGCGTAAACGCCTAGGCGAATACCACCGGATGACCGCCGTGCTTTCGGAATTCTACCGGACCATGGCGGCGGCGGGCGGCGGGCGTCCCCGCTTCATTGTTGTCGACGGCACCCAAAAAATCGAAAGGGTGACCGCCGAAATACTGGAAAAATTGGCGGGGTCGTGAATATTCGCATTCGGCGCTTCGGGAAAACCGGGGGGATCGCGGCATGAAAAGGTATCGGCTGGGGTTGTACTTGGTCGCGGCCGTTTTTGTTTTCGCGGGGTGCCGCCGTCCGCCCGCCAACGCCTTTCCCGGGACCTCCGCCTACGAGGAACGCGTCGCGAAATTGAAAATCGGCCCGGCCGAGGCCTACCGGCTGGCCCGGGAACAGGCGGAGACGGACAATCGCATCCAATTCGTTTCCCGCCGCCCCACCGTCCTGGTCAAGCGCTGGTATGTTTTCAGCCTGCCCCAAGCCTCCGGCGCCAGTCTTCAGGGTTATCACGTAAACGGCGACACCGGGGAAGTGAAATACGCGGGGGAGAAAAAAAGCGTCGGCCCGAACCAGAACTAAGGGCGATTCACCGATATTCCCGGCGCACCGCCTCCAATTCGCGGCGCACTTCCCCGAAGTCCATGGGTCGATTCTCCGTTTCGTCCCTGACCACCATGTCTCCGGCCAGGGGAAGCAGGAAAGTTTCGGCGGTAAAGGGCGGCAGGCCGTTATTGTTGGTCCGGACGTCGCGTATTTCCCGCACCGTCTCCTCCAGCTTGAAACGGGGCGGTTCGCCCGGTCTTGGCGGCGGGAACTTGATTTCCTTCCTTTCAAAGGATCGTACCCGCCAAGGCAGGACTTGGCCGGGAAGCATCCAAAGTTCCAAGGTCTCCCCGCCCCTTTTGGGCGTCAGGATGAAATGCAAGGTGACCCCCCGGTTCGCCGGCAGCGCTTCCTCGTAGCAGATTATGTCGAAATCGTCCCGAATCCCGGCGGCCGTGGTCACGTCCCGCCCCATGAGAAAAAGCCCGATGAACACGGCCAAGCCCTGGGAGCGGTCCTGGCCGACGCCGGGCCGGAACGCTCTCCGGTTTACCTGGCGTTGGCCGGCTCCCCTCCGCCGGGCCTCCACCTCCCAAATATTCCTGCCGTCGACAAGGATCAGGGTGGATTGTTCCAGGGGGATCCGTTCCCGGCTGGCTCCCCGGTTGATCAGGAGCATGCGGGCGGGAGTTTCCAGCCGGAGGAATTCATGGGAGATTTGGGAATCCTTGATCATGCCGCCCGATTTGCGGGTGATTAATTCCGCTTCCAGCCTGGACACGCTCTGGGCGCCGTTGAAAATGGC
>JAISYL010000181.1 GCA_031269935.1 Planctomycetota bacterium | reverse complement strand
CCGTCCCCCTCCCGGCCGCGGCCCAGGCCGCCAGTTCCTCCCGGCGGATTTTCGCGTTGTGGCGGATGTCGGTGGGGAAGCCGGGGTGGAAGAAAAGCAGGCCGATCCCTTCCCCGAGGGGGGAGGAGCGCCCCAGCCGGAACAGCTCGTCCGCCAGTCCGCGCCTCCGCCCGGCGGGGATTTTCCGGACCGGTTCGATCACGATGGCGGCCCGGGCGAAGCCGTCCACCTCCGGGATGCCCACCAGGGCGCTCCGGGCCACCTCCGGGTGCCGGTTGAAAATCGCCTCGCAGCGGACGGTGTGGAGATCCCCGGCCCGGGTTCTCACCCGCTGGCTCTTGCGGCCGCAGAACCACAGCCGGCCCCGGTCGTCCAGGTAGCCGAGATCGCCCATCCGGTGCCAGAAGCTCTCCCCCTGGAGGATTTTCGCCCCGGCGTCGGCGGCGGGGAGCCGGTGGTAGCGCCGGGAGGCGTGTTCGGCCCGGACGGCGATTTCCCCGATTTCCCCGGCCGGGAGGAGGAGGGAATCGCTCCACTCGGGGATGGGGCCGTCGTCGACGATTATGATCCCGACCCGCACTCCCGGAACCGGCCGCCCCAGGCAGACGCCCCGGCCCTCCCGGGTCAGGGCCGCCGTTTCGGCCAGGGTCTCCCGCCCGGTGAAGCAGGCCACCGGCATGACCTCGGTGGCGCCGTAGGGGGCGAAGGTTTCGCCCGAGGGCGGCAGAATCCCCCCCAGCAGGCGGGCGTGAACCCCGGCGGGAATGGGCGCCCCCGCCATGACCACCCGCCTTAGCGAGGGCAGCCGGATTTTCCCGGCCTCGGCCCAGCTCGACACCCGGCTCCAGAGGGCGGGCGAGCCGAAGGAAAAGGTGCAGGCCAGTTCCCGGACGGCCGCGGCGACGTTGGGGGGATAGGCCCGGCCGGGCCGGGTGGGATCGAGATCGGGGACGACCGCCGTCATTCCCAGGGCGATGGAAAAAAGGGAAAACCCGGGGAAGGTGGCGGCGTCGCGATCCCCGGGGACAATCCCGAAGGTCCGGGAAAGGATTTCCACCTGGCGGGTCAGGGCGGAATGGCTGTATTCGACCCCCTTGGCCGGCCCGGTGGAGCCGGTGGTGAACAGGATGGCGGCGAGGTCGTCCCCGCCCGTCCGGGCGAGCGGGAGGGGGGAGGCGGCGGGGCGGCGCAGCCGGCTCCAGGAATGGCCGCCCCAGAGCCAGCGGCGCCCGACGGTGATCGCCGTCCCCAGGCCGGGGAAGGAGCCGGGGAACAGGAGGCGGACGAGATGGGCCGCCGGAATCCCGATCAGCGCCTCCGGCGCCAGTTCCCGGACGCATTCAAGCAGCCTCCGCGCGCCCATGCCGGGATCGATTAGCACCGGAACCGCGCCGATTTTCAGGAGGGCGAAAAAACAGGAAAAGAAGTCGAGGGAGGGACGGAGCATGACCAGGACCCTGGTTCCGCCGCCGAGACCCAGGGCCGCCAGACCCCGCCCGACCGCGTCGGAATCCCGCTCCAGTTCGCCGAAGGTGTGCCGAACGGTCCGCAGGCTTCCCCATCTTCCCGGTCCCCGGCAGAGAATGACCGCCGGCTTTTCCGGAAATTGGGCGGCCCGGTCCCGGAGGAGTTGGCCGAGGTTGGACATCATTCCTCCCGGAGATCGGCGGGGGAGAGCGGCCGGACGCCCGAAAAGGCCAGGCGGAGCCCGGCTTTCCTCCCCGCCTCCAGGAGGAAGGCCCGGACCGCCGGGAAGTCGATCCGGACGTCCTCCTCCAATCCCTCCTCCAGGACTTCCCGGCGGCAGCGTTCCAGCGCCGCCAGCGCCTCGGCGTAGGCCGCGCCGGCGCCCGGGAAATCCCCCTTCTCCTGGCGGACGCTCCCCAGCGCGTAATGGAAGGCGGGGGAGTCGCCGTGCCGCTCCCCCAGCCGGGCCAGCTCCGCCAGCGCCTCGTCGATCCGGCCGGAGTCGGCGAGGATGTGGGCTCGGTGGACCTCGGGATCCTCGGAATAGAGCCCGGGGTAAAGGCCGGGGCATTCCAGGCGGGCGAGTTCGTCGACGATGGCCAGCGCCCTCTCCGCCTCCCCCGCCTCCAGGTGGACGCGGGAGGTTTCCAGCCAGGCCGGCCCGTCCTCCGGGTTGGCGAGCAAATGCCGATAGGCGGCGTAAAGCCTGACCTCGGGGGAGCAGTCCACCGTTCCCCAGAGGCCGAAGAAAAGGATGGCGGCGTAATCCTGCCCGGTTTTGCTCCGGTGGGTCTCGACCATTCGCGACAGCGGGTCGTCGATGGGCGGCGCCTCCACCCTCAGCCTGCCGATCACGGGAGCGGCCCCTTCAGGAATTCCCCGACGCTTTTCACGATTTCCCGCCCCGCGTCCTCCAGCAGGTAATGTCCGGCCCGGTATTCGCCGACCTTGGCGTCCGGGAAGGACTGGCGCCAGATTCCGAGAAAGGCGGGGGTGAAGCACCAGTCGTTCATCCCCCATTGGATGAGCATGGGTTTTTCGGCCAGCCGGAAGGGGGCCTCGTCCCCCAGGCTTCGCAGCAGCCGCCGGGAGGGCGAATCGATTTCCAGGGGGATGTCCCGGAGGAAGGCCTGGATGCCCACCCGGTTTTTCCAGGAATTGTAGGGCAAAAGGTAGCCGGCCCGGACGTTCGCGGACAGGGGGCGAACGGTGGTGAGCCGGGCGGCGCCCCGGGCGAAAAGGTTCAGGTGGCGGACGAGGGCCTCGCCCAGGAAGGGGAGGCGGCAAAGGCGGATGCGCCGGGGCATCGTCCCGGAAGTGAAGATGGAGGTGTTGAGGACCACCAGACGCAGGACGCGGCCGGGATTCCGGAGGGCGTAGCCGAAGCCGATGGGGCCGCCCCAGTCGTGGACCACCAGATTGAACCTGCCCCCCGGCCAGGATTCCAGGGGGAGGATCCCGGCAAGCCAGGATTCCAGGTTGGCGATGTGGTTTTCCAGGCAATAGGGATGGTCCGGGGGTTTTTCCGACAGGCCGCAGCCCAGGTGATCGGGAACCAGGCAGCGGTGGCGGTCCCTGAGCCCCAGGATCAGATCCCGGTAGAAAAACGACCAGGTGGGGTTGCCGTGGAGCATCACCACCGGTTCCCCCTCCCCCTCGTCCAGGTAATGGTAGTTGAGGGAGCCGAGGGTATGCAACCGGGATTCGAAGGGATAAAGGGATCGGAAGGCGGGAGCGTTCAGGCCGGCGAGGGGAACGCCGATCCGCTTGGCCCAGTGGCGCTGGTCCACGGTCCGGCGGGCGAGCTTCGCGGCCGCCGGATCGCCGGGGAGGGGAAAATCGTCCGGGCCGGAAAGGACGTTCACCATTCCATCCCCAGCATGAGGCAGGAAAGCCCGCTCCCGATGCCCAGAAGGGCCAGCTTCGCCCCCGGGGAAATGTCCAGTTCCCGGATGCCGGCCGCCAAGGCCCCGGGAAGCGCGGCCGAACCGGTGTTTCCCAAAAAGGGGAAGGTCGGGAAGTCGCGGGCGGGCGGCAGGCCCAGGGTCTCCAGGGTGAGTTTGGCGTGGGCTTTCCCGACCTGGTGGGTGAAGATGTGGTCCGGGCTTTCGTTGCTCCAGCCCAGCGCCAGCTTGGCCTTTTCCCAGGTGCGGGCGGCCAGGGCGCAGCCGGCGCGCAGCAGCCCCTCCGAATCGGTGGACATTATGGGACCGGCCGGGGTGGCCTCGCCGGGGTCCTCCCGGCAAAGCCGGTTGGCCCGGGAATCGGTTCCGGCGGCCCCGCCCAGCAGGCGGTGGGCCGGGGCCGGGCCCAGCCCCCCGCCCCCCCGGGTCAGCACGATCGCCGCCGCCGCCGAACCGATGGTCAGGCTGGCGAATTGGCGCTTGAAGCCTTCCCGGCTCAGCCGGCGGTCGGCCAGCAGTTTCGCCACCGTCGCCTCGTGGAGGGGTTCGGCCGTCTCCCCCGACACCACCAGGGCGGCCTCGATCCGCCCGGAATCGATCATCGCCGCCGCCTGGGCCATGCCGTTCAGGACCCCCAGGCAGGCGTTCGAAAGGTCGAAAATCTCCGCCTCCCCGGAAAGGCCGAGTTTTTCGTGCACCAGGCTGGCGGTGGCGGGCTCGAGGCAGTCGCGGGACACCGAGGCGTGGATGAGGCAGCCGAGGCGCTCCCGGGGAACGCCGGAGCGGCGGATCGCCTCCTCCCCGGCCCGGGCGGCGGCGGCCGAGGGCTTGGTCCCCGGCTCCCAAAAGCGGCGCTCCCGGATGCCGGTCATCAGTTCCAGGCGGCCGGGGGAAAGCTTGAGGCGATCGTAGACCGGCGCCAGCCGGGCTTCGATTTCGAGCGAGGTGACCGCCCGGGCCGGCTCGACGAGGACCACGCTGCGGACGAAGGAATCCCTGAAAAGCATCTATTCCCCCGTTCCGGCGTCCCCGGCGGCCTTCCGGACGGGCTTGATCGGCAGCCGGCCGTAGAGTTCCGCCATTTCCCGCAGGCCGGAGCGGCTGGCCCGATCCAGGTCGCCCTCGGCCAGCCGCCAGCGCCATTGCCCCGCGCCCCGGCCCGGCCGGTTCAGGCGGCAGGAATTCGGCAGGTTGAGGACGTCCTGCATCATCAGCATGGCGGTGTCCGCCACCGAGGAGAGGGCCAGCCGCATCAGATCCCAGGCCATCCCGGAGCCGTCCCGCCCGAGATAGCGCCGGGCCCGATCGCGTTCGCCCTCGATGATTCCCCGGGGAAGGTGCCGGTAATCCGGGCCGGACGCCTCGTACCACCCCCTGGTGGTGTCGTTGTCGTGGGTGGCGACATAGCAGACCGTGTTCGCCTCGTAGGCGTGGGGGAGATAGCTTTCGGCGCCCTCGCCGAAGGCGAAGTGCAGCACCTTCATGCCGGGGAAGCGGTTGCCGGCCCGCAGCCTTTCGACCCCGGGGGTGATTACCCCGAGATCCTCCGCCACGATGGGGAGATCCGGGCCGAATTCCTCCCCGAGCGCGTCGAAAAGCTCCTGCCCCGGCCCCCTCAGCCATTCGCCGTTGACGGCGGTGGCCTCGCCCCGGGGAACCGACCAATAGGCTTCGAAACCGCGGAAATGGTCGATCCGGAGCATGTCGGCCAGGCCCAGCCCGGCCCCTATCCGGCGGCGCCACCACCCGAAGCGATCCTCCCGCATGAGATCCCAATTGTAGAGGGGATTGCCCCAAAGCTGGCCGTCGTCGGAAAAATAGTCGGGCGGCACCCCGGCCATCGATTTGGCCAGGCCGTCGGGGTCGAGCTGGAAAAGGGCGGGCTCGGCCCAGACCTCGGCCGAATCGTGGGCGCAATAAATGGGGACGTCGCCGAAAAACTTGACCCGCCTCCCCTCCGCGTAGCTTCGCAACCGCCCCCATTGCCGGAAAAACAGGAACTGGACGAAACGCTGGAACCGCAGTTCCCGGCCCTGCGACCTGGCGAAATTGGCGATCGCCCCGGACTCCCGGCGCTTGAGGCCGGCGTCGTCCCAGGCCCACCAGGGCTTGCCCTGGTAAAAGGCCCTGGCGGTCATGAACAGGGCGAAGTCGTCCAGCCAGCCCCTTTCCCGCCGGTGAAACTCCTCGAGCTCCCGGTTCAATCCCGAATCGGCGCGCCCGTCGGCGAAATTGGCGAAGGCCCGGCGCAGGGAGCGCTCCTTGAAGGCCGCCGCCGCCGGGTAGTCGGCCTGCCAGGCGTTGGCGGGGGCGCCTTTCCGGTAGTCCGGGTCGAGGAGATCCATTTCCCGCAGGTCGTCCAGGGAAATCAGGAGCGGATTGCCGGCCCGGCCGGAAAGCGCCTGGTAGGGGCTGCGGGAATCGCCGGTCGGCCCCAGGGGGAGAATCTGCCAGATCCCGATCCCGGAATCGGCGAGGAAATCCACGAATTTCCGGGCCGGGGAACCGATATCCCCCACCCCTTGGCCGCCGGGGAGCGAAGTCGGGTGCAGAATCATTCCCGCCAGCCTGGGGAAGGCCATGTCAAATTCTCCTAGCCGGCCCGGGGCCGGCCGGTTGAAAGGGATTCGGGCCTTTCGGGGCGCTAGGGCTTCCGGTAGACATTCACCCCGACTTTTTCATTGCGCCCGGGGACGCTCTGGTTTCCCTCGGTCGAAGCGATGATGATGGTCTTGCCGGAGGAGGAGGCCCCGAATTCCTTGGTCAAGTCCACCTTGATAATCAGGGTATCCCCGTCAACCGACATTTCCACGTTCTTCATGTGCGCCCTCCCTTTTCAGCGGGTGTCGTCGAATGCCGTCCCGGCCGGCCGCCCGGCGTCGAAAGACGCTCTCGGTTCGCCGGCCGGCCGCCCGGTTCCGGCGGGAAAAGGAATCCCCCCGCCCGGGAAGACGGGTCCTCCGCGCCGAAGGCCCGTCCGCGAACAGCATATACATATATGGAGCCATGTAAAGTCAAAACGGGGCCGGCGGCCCGGATCGGGAATCGGGAAGGCCCAAAAACGCCCTGGCGTTGCCGCCCAGGACGGCCCGGGCGTCCCGAATCGCCTCCTCCTCCGAAAAACGCCAGCCGGTCCGCCATAATTCGGCCTGGCGGCGAATCAGCGCCTCCCCCAAGAGCCAGCGCAGGTGCGCCCAGCGGCCCACCAGTTCCGGCGGGCGGGCCGCGCCGGAGTGGCAGGCGTGGAAGTCCGCGCCCAGGGTCTCCAGGCGCCGGCCGAGAAAGCCGGCCAGCCCGGCGGGGTGGCTTCCCGGCCAGTCCGGCCCGCAGGGCAGGAGATTGCGGAAGCCCGCGGTTCCGCCGGGCGGAAGCCAATCCGGCCGGCCGGGAAAAAGGAGGAATTTCACCCGCGGGTGGTTTTTCCACAAGGCGGGAAAAATTTCCCCCTCCGGGGACGGAGCGAGAAGGAGGGCCAGCCCCTTTTCCCGGCATACCGGGAGAACCGCCTCTTCCGCCAGCCGGCCGGCGGTCCGGCCGTCCAGGCTTTCCTCCGGCGGCCAGTCCAGCCCCAGGGCCGCCGGTTTCAGGCGATCGGCCTCCCCCGCCAGGTAGCGCCGGAATTCGACCGGGGTGAAGCCGTCCAGCCTGGCTTTGACCCCGAAGCCGAGCCGGCGGAGCTTCTTCACGCTTTCCCGCCAGCCGGAAAAAATCCGGGTGAGGGAAAGAAGGGGCCGGAAGCCGGGCGGGGAAGCCCCGGGCCGGCCGGCTTCCCCGGCCTCCAGGGGTTCCACCCGGTGGAGGACGAATTCCAGGTTGGCCAGCCGGAGGATTTTTTCCCACCTTTCCCCGGGGGGCGTCCGGTCGAACCGCTCCCGGATTTCCCGGAGATCCCGGCCGGAGGCGTCGATGCCGAACAGGCCCAGGGTGGTCAGCGCCGCCCGGGCCGCCTCGGACAGGGGCTGGCGATCCAGGAAGAGCCGCCGCCAAACCAGATCGGCCAACTCGCCGGGCGCCAGCGAGCGCAGGCGCCTTTCGGCGGCCTCGGTCTCCTCCGGGGAGCGGCTGGCCAGGGCGCGGCGGCGGAAAAAGTCCTCCAGCAGGGCGGGCGAGGTCAGCAGGCCGTCGAGCCCCGACAGGACGGGATGCCCGACGTCCTCCGGCCGGATGGCGGTCCGCAGCTCCGCCGCCGGGACCTGGTGGACCGCGTCCCAGATCGCCCGCCGCAGGGAATCCGGCAGTTCCTCCACGAGCCGTCTCCTTAGAGTGGACTTTAAAGGAAATCGGGCCGCCCGCCGCCCGATTTTCCCCGAAGGTTGATTTCCTTCGCCAATCCGTTCCGGGAAATATCGCCGGCCGGTCCCGAATCCGCCGGGGTTTTGCGCTAGCGCATTGTAACACAACGCCGAATTGTGGTAAAATACAATATGCCCGAGGTGGACTTTTGAAGGAGACGAACGTGGATTTGACGGACAAGACGAGGATCCTGATCACCGCCGCCCTTCCCTACGCCAACGGCCGCCTGCATATCGGCCACATCGCCGGCGCCTACCTTCCGGCCGACGAGGCGGTGCGCTTTTTCCGCCTGAGGGGGAAGGAAGTGCATTTCGTCTGCGGCTCCGATGAAAACGGGGCGCCCATAACCTTCACCGCCCTCAAGGAGGGGGTCTCCCCCCAGGACATCGTGGATCGCTACCACCGGCTGCTCGGGGAGGCCTTCGCGGGCATGGGCATCCGCTTCGACGTTTACGGGCGGACCCACACTCCCAACCACGACCGGGTGACCCAGGATTTCTTCCTCCGCCTCTACGAACGGGGCCACATCGTCAAGAAGACCGGGGAGCAGGTTTACTGCCTGGCCTGCCGGCGCTTCCTCCCGGACCGGTACATCGAGGGGATTTGCCACCATCCCGACTGCCGGGCCCCGGGCGCCCGGGGGGATCAATGCGAGAAGTGCGGCCGGCCCGTCGACGCCACCCGGTTGATCGATCCCGAATGCATGATTTGCAAGACCCTGGGCCGGGAGGCGAGGGGCCATATCGAGATCCGGGCCACGGAACACTGGTTTTTCCAGTTGGAGGGTTTTTCCGGGCGCCTGAGGGAATACCTGGACGCCCACCCCGAATGGCGCGAGTCGGTCAAGCGCTTTTCCTACGGCCTCCTGGACCAGGGCCTCAAGGAACGGGGAATCACCCGCGACATGGACTGGGGGGTCCCGGTGCCCCTTCCCGAGGGCGAAGGCAAGGTGCTTTACGTCTGGTTCGACGCCCCCATCGGCTACATCACCTTCACCCGGGAATATTTCGAGTCCAAGGGCATTCCCGGGGCCTGGAAGGATTTCTGGGGGGATCCCGCCGCCGGCCTGGTCCATTTCATCGGCAAGGACAACACGGTGTTTCACGCGGTGATTTTTCCCGGCATGCTGGCGGCCCACGGCGACTACCGGCTGGCGGACGCGGTGGTGGCGAACGAATTCCTCAACCTGGAGGGCGACAAGATTTCCACCAGCCGCGACTACGCGGTCTGGGTCGACGAATACCTGGCGTCCTTTCCGGCCGATCCCCTGCGCTATTACCTGACCGCCATCGCCCCGGAAACGGCCGACGCCGATTTCGCCTGGAAGCAATTCCAGCAAAGGAACAACGGGGAGCTCGCCGACAACCTGGGCAATTTCATCCAGCGCACCCTCGCCTTCTGCAACAAGTATTTCGCCGGCCGGGCGCCGGAGGGCGCCGAAATCGGCCCGGCCGGCCGGGCGCTCCTGGGGGAGATAGGGGAGGCCAGGCGCGAACTGTCCGGCCTGTTGGGGAGCTTCCGCTTCAAGGCGGCCCTGGAGCGGCTGATGCGCCTGTCGCAGCGGGGGAACCAGTACTTCGCCGAGGAGGAGCCCTGGAAGAGCCGCCGGAGCGACCCCGCCGCCTGCGCCGGGACCATGTTCGTCGGCCTGAAGCTGGTCGAGGCGCTGGGGATCTTCATGGCCCCGTTCCTGCCCGAAGCGGCCGAAAGGGTCCGGGAGTTCCTGAACCTGCCCCCCCTGGGCCCGGGGGACTGGGACGCCCCCAGCCGCCTGGAGGGGGGGCACCCCCTGCGCGAATCGCGGGTGCTGTTCCCCAAGCTGGAGGACTCGGCCATCCAGCCCCATATCGACAAATTGGCGAAAAAGCGCTGAAATGGCCGACGGCGGCAAGCCCGGCGGGGACGCCATCCTGGTGCGCCTGCCCAACTGGCTGGGCGATTGCGTCATGGCCATGCCGGCGGTGCGGCATTTGGCCGAGTCGCTTCCCGGGATCGGGATTCACCTGGCCGGCCGCCGGCAATTCCGGGACTTGTTCCAATCCCAGCCGGGAGTGGCCGGTTTCGTCGCGGCGCCCGACCGCGGGCTGGGCAACCTGATCCGGGGACTCCTGGCCGCCCCCGAAGGCGGGCGCCCGAAACGTTTCGCCCTCGGCCTGCTCCTGGCCAATTCCCTGTCCGCCGCCGTTTGGCTCCGGAAGGCCGGGGCCGGAATCAGGATGGGCTATGATCGCGACTGCCGCCGCCTTTTCCTCACCCATCCCGTCCCTTGCGGCGGGCTGGAGAAATCTTGGCATTTTGTCGATTATTGCCTGGAGTTGGCCCGGCTGGCCGAAGCCGAAGCGGCCCGGGAACTGGCGCTTCCGCCCCGGGATCCCGCCCCGGGGGCGGAGGCGCGCCTCCCCGCGCTGGCGGCGGGCCGGGCGGAGCGGGAGGGGGCGGCGGAGCTGGTCCGGGAAGCCGGGATCGCCGGCCCCTACGCGGTCGTCGCCCCGGCCAGCGCCTACGGCCCGGTGAAGGACTGGCCGGCCGCCCATTACCGCCGGCTGATCGGCGGACTCAACCGCGATTTCTCGCTTCCGGCGATCCTCACCGGCGGGGCGGGACAGGCGGGGGCGGTCGCCGAACTGGCCGAGGGCCTGGCGGCGGTCAATTTCGCCGGCCGGACCCCGCTCCCCCTTTTCGCCGGCCTCCTGGCCGGGGCGAGCCTGTTCGTCGGGGGCGATTCGGGCGGTGCCCACGCCGCCGCCGCCCTCGGCGTTCCCACCCTGGTCGTCTTCGGGGCCACCAATCCCGCCCGGACCCGGCCCCTGGGCCGGGCGGTTCGCATATTCGGGGGCCGCGGCGGGGACGCGGATCTCCGGAATTCCCGAACCCGCGAAGCGGCCAGGGAGATCCTGGCGGGCGTTTCCCCCGAATCCCTGCTGGAGGCGGCCGGCGAATTGCTGAGGTCCCGCCCAGCCGGCCTTTTCGAACCGCCGGCCGAAAGGGGGCGGGATGCCCATTGACCCCCTCCCGCCGGGGGAAGCCCCCCGGCGTATCCTGGTGGTCAGGCTTTCCGCCCTCGGCGACACCGTACACGCCCTCCCCCTGGCCGCCGCCCTCAAGAGGAGCTTCCCCGGCTGCCGTTTGGGCTGGCTGGTGGAACAGCCGTCGGCTCCCTTGATCGTCGGCAATCCCCTGGTCGACTGGAGCCGGGTATTGCCCCGGGGGTGGCTCAAATCCCCCCGGCTGGTACGGGATCTCCGCCGGGATCTCCGGCGGGAACGCTTCGAGGCGGCCTTCGACGTCCAGGGCTTGACCAAGAGCGCGGCGGCGGCTTGGCTGTCGGGGGCGAAAATCCGGGTCGGCTTCGCCCGGGGTTGGGGACGGGAACTGGCCCCCCTGCTCGACAACCGGCTGGTCCGCCCGGGCGAGCGCCACGTGGTGAGGATGAACCTCTCCCTTTTGACCGCCCTGGGGGTCGGCCCGCCGGAAAACCCGGAGTTCGTCCTGCCCCCCTGCGGGGAGGCGGACGCCGAAGCGATCGGGGAGGCCCTTTCCGGGGCCGGATACGCCGGGGGGTTCGTTCTCCTGGGCCCGTGGACCAGCATCGCGGCCAAATGCTGGCCGGCGGAGAGGTTCCTGGCCCTGGCGCGAAGGTTGTTCGCCGAAACCGGACTGCCCTCCCTGGCGCTGGGGCACGGGGAAGGGGAACGCCGGGCGGTGTCCGGGCTGGCCGCCCAATCCGGCGGCGCCCTGGCCCCGGCCCCGGATTTGCGGCTTCCGGGAGTGGCGGAACTGGCCCGGCGGGCCAGGCTTTTCGTCGGCTGCGACTCCTTCCCCCTGCATGTTTCGGCCGCGGCCGGCTGCCCCAGCCTGGGGCTGTTCGGAGTTACCGATCCCCTTCGCGTCGGCCCCCTGGGCGAGCAGGGGGACAGCGTTTACGAAAAGCTGGTTTTGCCGGGCTCGACCCGCCGGATCGCCCGGCTGAACCCCGACGCCATGGCCAGCCTGGGGGTGGAAAAGGTGCTGGGGCGCTGCCGGGAACTGCTGGCGCGGTCGGCCGGGCGGTTCAGCCGAAAAGGGCCATGACCGCGGTTTGGTTGATGTGGGCGATGTAGCACTCGCCGAAGCTGACGAAGCCCGCCGCCTCGATGCCGGCGAAGAGCCCGGAGTATTCGGAAAGCCGGTTTTCCTTTTCCAGGATGAGGGAGCGGTGGACGCAGTCGAAGTCGAGGAGGGCCTTGATTTCGCCCCCCAGTTGGCGGCGCTTTTCCGCCATGGTTTCGGCGGTCCGGGCGGCGATGTCCAGGGTGCGCATCAGGAAGAGCCGCTGGCCGGCCTGGACCGAACAGAACAACTGGAGGCTCCGGTCGGGGAGGATGCGCTGAATGGAGCGCAGGAACGGCTCGTTGTCGGCCATGATTCCGAAGGGATGGACCAGGAATTGCCGGTCGTCGACCTCCGCCGCCGGGAGGCCGAGGTGCTCGGCGTAAACCTCCAGGGCGGGCCGGCGGTCGAGTTCCAGGATTACGCGCCTTTCCGGATCGGCCCGGGTGACGGTGACGGACTTTCCCATCGGGGCCGAGCTTTGGGTCTTGAGGAGGGAAAAGGGGCCGGCCGGCTTGAGGATGGCCAAAACCGCCGCATCGGCGTAGGTTTTCCCGTTGAGGTATTGCCGGATCCCGCCCATGGAAAAGTCGTCGCTGGCGTAGCCGCCGATGAAGGTCAGGTTGGTGGAGTCCCCTAGCCTCTCCAGCACCCCTTCGATGGGGGGAAAGGAACCGTTGAACAGGTTCAGCCCGAAATGCCTTTCGTAGTCGAGGTCGATAAGTTTTCCGCCGAGTTGCCGCTCCAATTCCGCCAGGGCCGGGGCCACCCCGTCCGTGCCGGCGGAGATGTTTTCGACCGCCGCGCAGGCGATGGCGTCCAGGGCTCCGGGACCGAAGGCCAGGGCGGCGATGCTTTGCTTCTTGATTCCCCCGCCGGTTATTTCCCCGTAACTGGAGCAGCCGAGGGTCGCGGCTCCGGGGAAGGCGTCGCGGACCAGTCCGGCCAGGCCGGGATCGTTGTAATGGCTCGAGGCGAAAAAGAACAGGGTTTTGACCGGAAAGCCGGCGTAGGCTTCCCGCAAGCGGCTTACCGCCCGGGCGGCGTCGCCGGCCGCCACCGATTGGCTGAGAAATTTCATGGTCGGGTCCTTTGTCGTGAATTAGGCGCGGCATATGCCGAAAGCGGCGGGAGGGGGTCACTCGCCCCCGCCGCGGGAAACCTTCGCCGACAATCGCTTCGGCTAATACAAATATACCGGATGATCGTTGATTGTTAAAGAAAATTGAGCCGACCGCCGCCGTTTTTTCCTTAAAGCGTGTGGTTAAATGCCGAATCGTTCGGGTTAGACAAGGAAAAAGGCGCTGGCGGGATGTTTTTTGACCGGGGGTCTCGGGCAAAAAACATCCGGGAAGCGGCTTTTGACGCCGTATAACCCG
>JAISYL010000233.1 GCA_031269935.1 Planctomycetota bacterium | reverse complement strand
GGAGCCGGCCACGTTCTTGATCGAGGAGACGATTTCCCCGATGGTGGCCCCTTCCGAAAACTTGAACTGCCGGGAGCCCAGGGTCCCGGTCAGGATGAAGGACTGGCCCTTGGTGAGGACCCCCCGGTCGGTTATCTGCGACTTGGTGCCGTCGTAGGCGTCGATTTCCAGGTAGCCCTTGGCGGCCTGGCGGTTCATGGCGGCGTTGCCGATGTTGGTGGTGAAGTTCGCCCCGGTGGCTCCGGCGAAGCCGATCGAGACCTGGTAGCCGTCACGCTTGAAAATCTGCTGGAAGCTGGTGAGCCCGGTGTTGATCAACTGGTTGTTCTGGGTCCCCTTGACCGTGGTGCTGACATTGTAGGTGAGTTCCTTGGAGCCGTTCAAGAGGAATTGGTCGGAAAACTTGGTGACGTTGGAGATGCGCTCCAGGGTCTGAATGCCGGAATCCATCTCCGACTGGTCGGCGGCCACCTGGTCCGGGCTGGTGACCCCGCTGTTGGAGGCGTGGATGGCCAGCGCCTTCATCTTCTTGAGGATCGAGTTCATCTCGTTCAGCGCCCCCTCGGCGATGGAGAGGACGTTGATCGATTCGGTGGTGTTGCGGACCGCCCGCTCCAGGCCGGCGGTCTGGGCCCGCAACTGCTCGGAAATCACCAGGTCGGCCGGGCCGTCCTCGCCGGTGTTTATCCGGTAGCCGCTGGAGAGCTTCGACAGCGACGAATTCAGGTTGCGGTTGCTGATGTAGAGATTCTTGTTGGCGTTAAGCGCCGAAATGTTGTGGGCAACGACCATGGACATGGCCTGTCCTCCTTGAACTTTTGCTCATTCCCCGCCGGCGGCATCCGTGCCGCCGGCTTCCCGCCTTCGCTTCCCTGCCCGGCGCGGGATTTCACCGGTCCAACTCTTGCCGCGAAAACCGATTAGGGCTCGTTCCTCCTTTCATCCCATCCTCATATATTTTTGAAGTTGGCATATTTCGCAAAAATTGCGCCTTTTCGATTTTTATTGAAGTTTTTCCCTTTTCCCTCACCCACTTGTTATCGGAAGGTTGCCGATCAACTTGAATGATAAATTCGCCTATTCAGACCGGTGGCGGTCCGAAGCCGCCGAAATTTGGGCCGGCGCCCGGCCGCCCCGCCAAAACGGATGCCGGGGCGGGATGGATCCCCTCCCCGCCGGAAAACAATTCCTCCCGGCCATAAATGCCGGGCATTCCCGATTTCTTTCCGATTATTTTGGAATTTGTCCGCCGCCACGTTGGGAAATCGGGATCCGTGGCTCTCCGCCGGGCCGTCAATCCCGGGAGGCCAAGGGGAATTCCGTCCCCACATGGGGGAAAAAACGTTTGAAGCCCTCGGCATGGGCGACTTTCCTTTTCAGCCAACTGGTGGCCTGGAATCCCCGGTGCCTGGCGAAATGGGCGTAATAATCGCCCAGTTGCGGCTGGCATTCGAAGCGCTTGATCGCCTCCATCTTGAGATCGAAGGTGGAATCGATGTCGAGGTAGACGTCGGGGCTGAATTGATTGAATTCGGAATAGGGCACGGTGCTTTCGAAGAAAAAAAGGTTCGGGAAATAATGGGCGGGGGTGGCGGGAAAGGCACCTATTTGGGCTCCGCTCGCCAGGGCCATGACAACCGCCCGGCCGGTCGCCTCATGATCCGGATTGGTGGGATCGGTTGTCCAGTGGGTGAGAACGAGGTCGGGACGGAGGTCGAGAACCGTTCGGGTCAACCGGCGCTGGCGCTCCTCGTCGAAATGGAGGGGATAGTCGGAATAGCCCCAGAATTCTATGCCCGCGCCCAGGCAATCGGCCGCCGCCCGGGATTCCCGCCGGCGCACCTCCCCGCAGCCGGCCTCGGAGCCGCCGGGGTTTTGCCGCCAGTAATCGCCGGATTCGCCCCTGGCTCCGAAAGTGACCGCGACGACCCGGACGTTCCAGCCGGCCCGGACGTATTTGGCGATGGTTCCCCCGGCCCGAGTGCAATAATCGGCCGCGTGGGCGCTTACCACCAGCATATCCTTTTTCCCCATGGACATCCTCCCGGGCCGGCCATCCCCGGCCTCCCCCCTCACCTCCCCGCCATCGGATTGTTGACCGGCCAGGCCGGCCGGCGGCCGGACATGACCTCCTCGATATTTTTGGCCATATGCTCGCCCATGCGGCGAAACGCCTCCCGGGTGAAGGACGAGTCGTGGGGGGTGGCCACCACGTTCGGCAAAACCAGAAGAGGATTGTCGGGGTCGGGAGGCTCCTTTTCAAACACGTCCAGGGCGGCCCCGCCGATTCGACCCGAGCGCAAGGCCGCCAGCAAGTCCTTCTCGACCACCAATTCCCCCCGGGCGCAATTGACCAGGATGGCGGTTTCCTTCATCAAGGCGAATTCCCTGGCCCCGATTTTCCGGGCGCCCGGCCCTCCCGGCAAATGCAGGCTGACGAAATCTCCCTCCCGAAACACCCGGTCCCATTCCCCGGCCATTTCGACCCCGGGGGGCGCGAGTTCCGGCTTCAGGTAAGGGTCGTGGGCGATAATCCGCATGGACAGGCCGTCGCCGGCGATTTTCGCCAACGCCCCCCCTATCCTCCCCAGGCCGACAATGCCCAGGGTCTTGCCGGCTAATTCGAAACCCATGACCCGGTCGCGGTAGGCGAAGTTGCCCCGGCGCATTTCGGAGCCGGCGGCGATCAGATCCGTGGCGCAGGCCAGCATCAGGGCCACGACGTGTTCGGCCACGCTAAGGCTGTTGGCCTGGGGGGTGTTGGCGACCCAAATGCCGAGGGAATCGGCCGCGGCCAAATCAATATTGTCCACTCCCACCCCGAATCTCGAGATTATCCTGAGTTTGCCGGCCGCCTCCAGGACGGCCCGGGTCACCGGGACGGTCCTGGCCACCAGGGCCTCGCAGTCGGGGATGTCGGCGATCAGATCGGACTCGGCCCGCCCCCGGCCCATTTTTATTTCGCCCCCCGCCCTTTCCAGAAGGGCTTTCGCCTCCGGGGGAATATCTTGGGGAATCAATACCTTATACGCCATACGGTTCAACCTTTCAGGGAAACCGGAGCGAACGGGCAAGGGGATTTCACCCAAGCATACCCGTAGCGAAGCCGTTTTCGACAAAATTTTCAAATATGGCGCCGTCCCCGGACCCGATTTCACCGGAAGTCTCCCCGGCATGGATATATAACAACGGCGGCGACAAGGCGTTGTATTTTTCCCAAAAAAAAAGGGGAAATTAAGTAATTTCCGCTAAAGTCGACAGTCCGGCTTCCGATAATCCGAATAAGCGTATTTGTCGTTTCGCCAACCGGCCGGGGGAAATTCAGGAGCCCGCCGGCCGCCGGACAGGAAAGGCGAACAGAGGGACCGCCACGGGAATTCAGGAGCCCGCGGCGGCGGGACCGGCCCAATCCGCGCCGGACAGGGAAGTTGCGGACGCCTTCGGAGGGGTTGATTTCCGGAGGCGATCCCCAGCGGATTTCGGCGGCAGGGAAGCCGTCCGATTCAGGGAATGAACGCCCGCGACTCAGGGAGATTCCATCATGCCAACCAGTTGCACGCCAAGCCCGCCCGGGAACGGCGCCGGTCCGGGCCATGATCGCAAGCGGAAAAACCGGAGCCTAGCCCGACCGGCTTTCCAGAGTCCGGCGGGTTGATTCGGCCGGGAACGGCGGGGAGTTTTTGAAAACGCCCCCGGCCCGATCCCGGGCAGGGGAAAATTCCCTCCGGACTCGTATCGCCGCGACCAACCGCTTGTCGATCACCTGAAGCCAGGACGAAGGCAAGTTCCCCCCGAGCGCCGAAAATCCGGCGCCCGGCCCGGTCCGGACGCGATGGCCGGAGCGGAGCTCGAATTGTCGGGCAATCGCTCGCCGGGTCGATTAGGGCTCGTCCATAAAAGTCCGCTTCAAGACAGGAAAGGAGGACGGGAAGCGGGCATGGCGGCGGGAATTCAGGAGCCCGCCGCGGTGAAAAGCGGCGCCCCTCCACCCGGGACGGGAAAGCGGGGCGGATTTTCCGGCGGCAGGGAAGCCGCCATTTCGGGGAATGAACGAACACGCGGCTCAGGG
>JAISYL010000132.1 GCA_031269935.1 Planctomycetota bacterium | reverse complement strand
GTCGACCTGGCCAAGGTCGAGGCGGCGCACCGGTTGTACCGGACGCTCCCCTCCGGCGAGCGCGACGACGCCATGGCCATGCGATATCTGATCAAGGACTGGAAGTTCGACCCCGCCCGGCCCTGCCTAGTGCGTTGAATATCGGCGGGGCTCGGCGATCGTGGCTGTTCGCGTTTCTCTCGGGGTTATTTAATTCTCATGAGGACAGCCTTGATGGCGTCGTCACGATGTTCCGCAAAAAACTCGCTGGCGGCGACGAGCGGGAGCCTGCCGCTTTTCCGCAATAGCCGCGCTACGGCATTACGCAACGCCGCCCGCCCTTGGGCAATGCTCTTATGCCTTACCCGGCATTCGTCCTCGCGCAGCGTGACATCCCCGACCCAGGGCGGCCTGTTTTCCATGCACCAATGGCCACGCGACAATTTCCATGGCGAGAACCGCGTCCTTGGGCAAAACCGACCGCGTCCATTCAGCCAATGCCTTCTCCAACACCTCGCCTTCCAATGCCCTGAAAACATTGTGATAGGTGGCATGACATGGACTCTTGGGGCGGGATATGCCCAGCTTTCGCAACTGCCCGCTCGAACACTGGCGACCCCGGCGAGAGACAGTGGCCAACCCCTGGCGTCCCGCAAGCAAAGCCGCAACCGTCAAGGGAAGAATCCCTTGAAGCGAAAAACGCCTGCCAGACGGGTCGCGTGGGTCTGGGACGCGCCCCAAAGCGTCCCACAAAGAAATGCCGGATGCTTCCGCGACTTAAGACATATGAATCCCCCCGAATGAACCCGGTGGGGAGTATCAACTTTTACCGATGACAATTCAAGAGAATTAAATGACCCTGGTCTAACTCCTTGACTATATCGCGAAAAAAAATAACGTTTACATTGAGGCGCGGCGGTTCATTGCCCGCATGGCGCTTTCAGCCAAAATTGTAAATTTCATTTATTCCCGTGCCCTTATTGTCATTTTTAGGCGAGTTCCTGGTCTTTTAAGACCGTCGATCCTGGTTTTGGTTTCCGTGAAACGCTCTTTTTAGGAAGGAGCAATGAAGATGAAACGCTATTGCTTTGGGGGCTTGTTGCCCGTCTTTCTGGCGGCGGCGATCTCCGGCGCGCCGGCCGGGGATGTTCGTTACATCTCCATCGCCACCTCGTCGGCCGGCGGCACCTTTTCCATCGTCGGCACCGCCATGGCGGATGTCATCAACAAAAACGTGCCCGGGGTCAGCGCCAACATCGAGATTACCGGTGGTTCGTCCGAAAACATCCTCCTGGCCAGCGGCAAGACCGTGGAAATCGCCTTCACCGCCTCCGACGTCATGTATTTGGCCCTGAACGGCCTGGGCAGTTTCGAGGGCAAGAAAATCGAGGGCATCCAGGGCATAATGGGCGGCATCATGAACACCCTGCAATTCTACGTGCTGGCCGACAGCAACCTCCGGACGGCCGCCGATCTCAGGGGCAGGAAGATTTCGGTAGGGCCTCCCGGCAGCGTCGGAATCGACTCCACCCGCCTGGTGCTAGAAGCCTACGGGATGGAAATCAACAAGGATTGGACTCCGGAATACCTAGCGCACGGCGACGGGGCCGAAGCCCTGGTCGACGGCAACGTCGACGCCGTGGCGATTTTCACCATCGTCCCCTGTTCCCCCGCCCTCACCGCCGCCGCCGCCAAGCCCATTCGGCTGCTGGATATCGGCGACGCCGAGATTGAAAAGATTCTTTCCGCCAACAAGTTCTTCATCCGCGCCTCGGTTCCCGCCAACTCCTACAGCGGCCAGACGGAAGCGGTCAGGAACGCCATCGGCAGCGCCTCCATGCTGATTTGCCACGAATCGATGCCGGAGGATCTGATCTATAACGTGGTCAAGGCCTTGTACAACAACACCGCCGAATTGGTCAAGGCCTATCCCCAATGCGACGAGTGGATACCCGACAACGCCTACCGGGGGATGGAGGGATTGAAGCTTCATCCCGGCGCCGTCAAATACCTGAAGGAAATCGGGAAGGCGAAGTAGGATCGCGCAGTGAAACCGGGGATGGCGGACGGCGGAATTCCGCCCGCCATCCCGTTTTTCGGAGCGGCGACATGAACGAGGGTTCGCAACGGCTCGCTTGGTTGGAGAGGCTGGATCGCCGTTTTTTGCTGCTGGTCGGCCTGTCCTTGGCGGTCTTCCACATTTACACCTCGTATTTCGGGGCTCTCCCGGCTTTTCAGCACCGGGTAATCCACCTGTGGCTGAGCATGATGCTGGTTCCCCTGAGCGGAACCTTCAAGCTGAAATCGTCCCGCCTCAAGCTGGCGATCGACTTGATCAGCGTGATTGTCCTGTCGGTGGTGGGGACTTATGCCCTGTCCATAGCCGATATCATGTGGAAGCAATCGGGAACCGTCTCCGGAATAGACGTGGTCCTTGGAACCGCCTTGCTGGTCACCCTGTTGGCCTTCACCTGGAAGGTGGTGGGTCCGGCCCTCCCCGTCATTTCGATCGCCTGCCTGATTTACGCCATGATCGGCCCCTATCTCCCGGTCGGCTTCGGGCACCGGGGCTATTCCTGGAGCCGGATCATCGAATTGCTGTTCAAGGGAGTCAACGGCATTTACGGAACCACGCTGGGGGTGTCGTCGATCTATGTGGCGATTTTCGTCATTTTCGCCTCCCTGCTCGAATCCTCCGGAGCCGGCGACGTGTTCATCCGGCTCACCCAATCCCTGTTGGGCGGCTTCCGGGGAGGCCCCGCCAAGGTGGCGGTGGTGGCCAGCGCCCTTTTCGGCACTATTTCTGGAAGCGCGGTGGCCAACGTGGTGGGGACGGGCAGCTTCACCATCCCCCTCATGAAGCGGAGCGGCTTCCGCCCCGAGTTCGCCGGAGCGGTGGAAACCGCGGCTTCCAGCGGCGGACAGCTCATGCCGCCGGTGATGGGGGCGGCCGCCTTCATCATGGCCGACATTCTCGGATCCTACAACGAAGTGGTCATCGCCGCCATCATTCCCGCCATTCTTTACTACGTGGCCCTGTTCATGATGATTGATCTGGAGTCCCTGAAATACCGGCTGCTGGGCCAGCCGCGCTCCGAATTGCCGAAATTTTTCGCGGTTTTGGGCAAGGGATGGTACCTGCTGCTGCCGCTGATCGTGCTGTTGTACCTGTTGGTCGTTATCCGGTATTCCCCCCAGAAATCGGCGTTCTTCTCGATTTGCCTGCTGTTCGTCCTTTGCCTGGCCGTGCCTTCCCGGCGGGAGAGGGTGTCGGTTCTGGCTGGCAATATCGCCAAGTCGGCCAGCGGAATACCGGCCATCGCCCTGACCACCGGCGCCGCCGGCATCATCGTCAGCATCCTGCTCCTCACCGGAATCGGCTATAAGCTTTCCTCCATCCTGGTGGACGTTTCGGGCGGCAATGTGCTGGTTCTTCTTTTCCTGACCATGGTGGTGTCGATAATCCTGGGGATGGGCCTTCCCACTTCCGGGGCCTACATCCTGCTGGCGACCCTGATCGCCCCGGCCCTGACGGATCTCGGGGTGGCCAAGATCGCTGCCCATTTCTTCGTGTTCTATTTCGGGATAATGGCCAACGTCACCCCCCCGGTGGCGATAGCCGCCTACACCGCCGCCGGCATTGCCGGGTCCGACGCGATGCGGACCGGCTTCATCGCCTGGCGGCTTAGCCTGGCCGGATTTCTTCTCCCCTTCCTTTTTTGCCTCAACCCGGCCCTTCTTGGCAAGGGCGACGCCGGCGAGATCGCCCTCGCCATCGTCACCGCGACCGCCGGCAGCTTCGCCCTGGCCTGCGCGGTACAGCGCTATTTCAAAGGCAGCCTGTCATGGCCCCTGACCATATTGCTCTTCATCGGCAGCGTACTGATGCTCATGCCCGGCCTCCAGTCCGATCTGGTCGGCTGCGGGCTGATCGCGGGCTGCCTGTATGTCCAATGGCGGCGGGTTGGCCGGCGCCCGATCGCCTGATCGGGGAGGCGGCATGAACCCGCCGGGCCTGGAACTGACGGCCTGGCGGGTGGCGGCGCTGGCCGTCTCCGCCTTTCTGGCCGGATTCGCCAAAACCGGCGTCGTCGGGGCGGGCGCGATCATAACCCCGCTTATGGCCAGCGCCTTTCCCGCCGGCTTTTCCCTGGGCTTCATGCTGCCGCTCTATTTGGCGGGCGACCTTTTCGTCATTGGCGTCCTGAAGCGCCGCCCCCTTTGGAAAACCCTGCGAAAAGCCGTTTTTTGGGGCCTAATCGGAGTTTTGGCCGGCTGGCGGGCGGCCGGGATCATCGCCGGGATCCCGGGACCCGGCTCCGAGGCCCGGCTGCGGACCGCGGTGGGAATAATCATGGCCCTGGTGGTGGGAATCGGAACGTACGTTTCCCGCCATCCGGAATTGGCCCTGGAGGGCGGAGGGGGCGGGGAAAGGGCCCGGGAAGCCGGGCCGGACCGGGTCAGGACCTGGTACGCCGCCTCCCTGGGGACCTTCGGCGGCCTGGCCAGCATGCTCACCAACAGCGGCGGGCCGATCTGGGGCCTGTATTATTCCTCGCTCGGCCTCGAGGTGAGGGAGGTGATCAATACCTCGGCCTGGTGTTATTTCCTGCTCACCCTCCTCAAGATTCCCTTGAGCGCCAATCTGGGCTTCCTGGATTGGAGCCTGCAAAGGCTAAACCTATTTTTGACGCCCCTGATGATCCTGGGTTTGCTGGCGGGCGGCAAATTGTCGGACCGGATCGGCAAAAAGACCTTCGGCGAAATGGTCCGGGTCCTCGCCGCCGGCGGGTCGATCTACATGATCCTGAGTTGACCGCGGCGAAAGCCGGGGCGGCCTCCGGGGCGCCGGACGGTCGAACGCGGCGATATCCGGAGGAATCGCTTTCGGCGCGTTCCTACCCGTTGGGAGATGGCCACGAAGAGCCGCCGGCTTCGGTCGGCGGGTGTTTTCGTTTGTTGGTTGTTTTTTTTCACAAGGAGCCGACGAATGGCGAATCCGACCCCCAAGGTTGTCGACATGCGGGTCGTCCCCGTCGCGGGGTACGACAGCATGCTTCTGTCCATCAGCGGGGCGCATTCCCCCTGGTTCACCCGCAACCTGGTCATCCTCAGGGACAGCGCCGGCAACACCGGGGTTGGCGAGGT
>JAISYL010000231.1 GCA_031269935.1 Planctomycetota bacterium | reverse complement strand
GGAGCCGGCCGGGGCGCTTCCGGTTTGGCCGGGGTCGGCCGGGACGCTTTCGGACCAATTGAAACCGGAGGGGAGGCCGGCTGATTTTCCGGTACCGCCGTCGGTTGACCGCCAACAGGGGAGGATGCTTTGTTGGCCAAGGAAGCGGAGCCGGACGGGGCCGGATCCGGCGCTCTTGAGGGTGACTCGGCCGGAACGTTCGCCGGTGTTTCCAGGCGGGGAGGGACATCGGGCGGCAAAGCGGGCCGGGATAATTCCGTTCTGGAGGGAACGGGATTGGATGTTTCCCGATCCGAAGGAGTTTTGGAATCGGGAGTGGGACGGGACAATTCAGTTCGGGCGGCCGGCGGCGGCGAAACCGCCGGGATTTCCCTTCCCGGCGCCGGCAAGGGGCGGATGCCGGACGAAGCGTTTCCAGGGGAAGCCGGCGGCGACGGACGATCGGATCCTCCCGGGCGGCCGGGTTCCGGTCGATTACCCGGGCGGCCGGATTCGGGCCGGTTTCCCGGGCGATCCGGATGCTCAGGCCGGGCCGGCGGGGAAGCCGGCGGCGGCGATGGACGATCGGATCCCCCCGGCCGGCCGGGTTTCGGTCGATTACCCGGGCGGCCTGGATGCTCCGGCCGGGCCGGGCTCCCGGATCCCTCCGGGCGGCCGGAATTCCTGTCCCGGTAACCCCGGCGATGGGGAGGGGAAGCGAACAAATCCAGAATGATTTTGAAAACGGGATGTATACGGCTTTCCCGGACCGCCGGCAACGGTTCCTCCACATATACCGGCGGGGGTTGAATCCAATAAATCAGGGATTCGGTCTGGCCATTGACCAGCGGCGCCGACTTCACATAGTCCGGAAGGGGAATCCCGGCCAGGCAGCCCGCGGCCGGAACGGCCGGAGCGGGCAGGAAGGACTCCGGGCCGCCGACCGGCAACGGCTCGCTCAACAATTCCGGCAGCAACGGTTCCAATTCGGCCGCCCGATCCGACAAATCCGGCAGGAGTTCCATCGGGAGGTCGGGCCGGTAATTCAACAGGGCGCGGGATAGCCTGAATGCCCCGGCGTAATCCCCGGCATCGGCCAGGATATTGGCCAGGGAGGCCAGGGAGGCGGCCGACACCGGGTTGGCCGCCAGGGCGGCTTCAAGATACGGCCCCGCAATCCCGGAATCGTCGTTCTGGAGGTAAATCTTCGCCAATTCCTCCCAGGCCGAAGCGTCGGCGGGATAGGCCAGGCCCTGATCATACAGGGAGGCTGCCCCCGTTTCAAACTCGCCGGCCAAGCTCCCCGCCCCTAGATGGCGGGCGGCGGTTTCCAAGTCCAACGGCATTCTGGTCAGCGCCAGGGCGTATTCGTTTTCGGCCCGGTGGTAATCCCCTTCGCTTTCGGCCAAACGCCCCCGATAATAGGGGGCGGCCCAGCCGGACCAGTCCAGAATCTCGATTTGCCGGACCAGTTCCGGCAGGGAGGCGTCCCCGCCGTTGGCCAGCCAGTCGGCCGCCAGGACCGCCGGCTCGGCGGCGGGCGAATGGCGCAGTCCCGGCAACAGGTGGATGCGCGAAAGCAATCGCCGGATTTCGCCGTCCGGAAAACAGGCATCCTTCAGAATGATGTTTACCGGATAAATTATCCCGTTGCGCTGAACGAAACCCCGGAAAAGGGCAACCCCCCCGGACAGGTTCAGGAGGTTGCCGTAGAGGGGCCGCCCTCCCAGGTCCGCCGCCAGAATCGGCGAATCGGGGGACAACTTTTCCGCCATGGCCGGGAAAACCTGATCCGGCTCCCGAGCCGGCTCCCCTTCCCCGAGGCACAGGGTCATCTCCCCGCCGGCGGCAAGCCGAACGAACAGGCAGCCCTCCGCCGTGGTTTCCAGGCCGGCCAAAAGAGGCCCGGGAACGCCAAAATCGCCCAGCATGGCGGCCGGCGACCGGTGGCCGGACAGGAACGCCAAGGCAACCGCCAGCAAAAACCGGCGAAACGCGCGGAAATAAGGAAACATGGCCCTTCTCCCTTCCCTGCCTGGGATTATACCCCGGGCGCATCGATTTTGGGCGAAAATAAAATCCCAAATTGTAAGTATGGCCCGATACGCCAATGTTACCTCCCGAATACCCGATCGTTCCGGCCTCGGCGATTTGGCCGAAGGCGCGACTCGCCGTCTCTCCCGGAATTCGGGAACGGGGCAAAATTGTGTCGACAACCCCGCCGGAAGATCTATAAATGATTGTCCGGCCGCGCATGCGAAGGCGAATGGCCGGCGACGGTTCAAGGCGGAGACGCGACCATGGATAAGCCCGGGCAAACCGGGAGTGGGGATTTGAACGGGGCCGCCCCTCCCCGTTCGGCCGAAACCCCGGCCGGACGGCTGTGGCGGCGCCTGCTCAAAATTGGCGGAGCCAGGATTGGCCTGCTCCTGATCCTCCTTTTCGCCCTGACCGCTTTTTTCGCCCCTTTCCTGGCCCACCGGCTGCCCATCCTCTGGTATGAGGACGGCCGGCTTTCCTTCCCCCTAATCCGGGAATTTTTTTCCCCTTCCGACACCACCGAGCCCCGCCTGGAAAAGGGCATCAACTTTCTCCTGCTGTTTTCGCCGCTGGCCTGGCTGGCCTGGCGGACAATGAATCGGCGTTTTCCCCGCCTGGCCGGACGGGAGTCGAAGGGCCTGTCCCTCCTTTTCGGCTTCCTGTTTTCCGCCCTGTTCTGGTTTTCCCTGGGGGGCATGCTGCTGGACGCCGCCGGGGAGGATTGGTTTTATTCGGAAAGCGCCCCGGTTCCCGAACTGGACGACCTGGCCGACCCGATCCCCCTTCTTCCCGGCGATCCGGCGGCGGCGAAAATCGTCCGGGAGCGCCTGCGCGAACTCGGGATCGCCGATTTTCCCCCCCCCGCAACCGGCGAGGAGGAAAGAAGAAGCCTGCTGAATCGCCTTCAGGCCCTGGTCGAGGGGCATCCCCTGCCCTTGCCGGCCGGTTTTCCGCCGGAGGCGGACGCCGGCGGGCCGGAACCGGGGATCGATTCCGCCCGCCGAAACCGGATCCTCCTGGAAAACGCCTTCCCCGGACTGCTGGCCCCCATGCGGAGGTTCCGGTCGGCGTTCATGGCGTTGGCCTTCGCCGTATTGGCCGCCCTGGCCGGACTAAGCTACATTTTCCTGGCCGCCGCCGCCCAATTCACCCTTTCCTTCCGCTGGCTTGTCCTGTTGGGGCTGGGCCTTTCGCTTTCGCCGGCCTTTTGGGCGCCCGCCCGCCACGACCACAAGCCCTATCGGCGATTGGCGGCGGAAGGCGCCGGATTCGGGATTTTCCCGCTTTTGCCCTACGGGCCAAACGAACAGGGTTTTGGGCCCAGGCTGCCGCCCGAATGGTTCGGCGAATCCCCTCTTCTCCCGGCCGGACCGGCCTTTTCCCCCGCCCGGTTGCGAAGCGGCCTGGCCGAATCCGGGCCCGGCCGGGCCGGACTGGCGGCCAGGCTGGACAAATTCCTGCCGGACTGGCGGACCAGGCTGGAGGAGCCTTCCGGGGATCCGGAGATCACCCGGGCGTTCAATCGGCTTATCGAGGAGGAGGATTTTCTCCGGGCCGGGCTGGCGGAGGGCTTTCAAGGCCATTCCGGGCTTCTCCCCTATTTCGCGGCCGGAGCCGAAGGCCGCCTGGAGCCGCCCCACCGGCAGCGCTTCAACCGCCTGGTCCTTGAGCGAATGCTGCCGGGAGCGTTCGTCCCGGCCCCGGCCAGGCGGTGGGGGTTGCCCGGGAAGGATGCCGGCCGGCACCACCTCGGGACCGACGAGAGCGGGCGCGACGTTCTGGTCCGCATCATTCACGGCGCCAGGGTGTCGCTTTCGGTGGGATTCGTTTCGGTCTTCCTGGCCACGGTGATCGGCCTGGTCCTCGGCTCCCTTGCCGCCTATTACGGCGGGAAAACCGATCTGGCGATTTCCCGCCTGATTGAAATAATGACCTGCTTCCCTTCTTTTTTCCTAATCCTGGCCGTAATCGCCGTGCTGGATCGGCGTTCGATAATAAACATCATGCTTATCATCGGCCTCACCAGCTGGCCGGGAGTGGCGCGGCTGGTCCGGGGCGAAATGCTCAGGCAAAAGAAGATGGATTACGTGGCGGCGAGCGTGGCCCTGGGCGCCCCGGACAGCCGGACCATTTTCCGGCACATTCTCCCCAACGCCCTGGCGCCCGTCCTGGTGTCCATTTCCTTCGGGATCACCGGCGCCATCCTCACCGAGGCCGGGCTGTCCTTCATAGGCTTCGGGGTGACCCCGCCCACCCCCACCTGGGGACAACTGCTCTCGGAAACCCGCGATTCCCCCCTGGCCAACTGGTGGCTGGCGGTTTTTCCCGGCCTGGTGCTGTTTCTCGGAGTATCCGCCTACAACCTGGTCGGCGAAGCCCTGCGCGACGCCCTGGACCCCAGGATTTCCCTTTAAGAGCGTGTTGTTAAATACCGGATCGCCCGGGTTAGACAAGGAAAAAGTCGCTGGCAGGATGATTTTTGGCCGGCGGTCAGGGGTAAAAATCATCCGAGAAGCGGCTTTTGACG
>JAISYL010000074.1 GCA_031269935.1 Planctomycetota bacterium | reverse complement strand
TTTCTGGCATGGCGACCTCCTTTTACAAGGCGTTCGTTCAACACCAAGTAAAGGAATCGCCATGCCGCTTTTCAACTTATTTCGGATGATTCCGACTGCAAAATTTCCAAAAGTCCACTATCAGCAAGGCGACATGGACGGGAAGCGTTTCGCTTCCGCCTTCATTCAGGACGCCGCCATCCAGGCATGGATTCCGACCATGCTGACCCTGGCGTTCATGTATTCCAAGGACGACGATGAGGAGCGGCCGGGCTGGTGGGATTGGTTCTCCGGGCTATTCCTGGAACCTATTTTGACCTTCGCGGACGGAATCCCCGGATTGAATACGCTATCCTATGCCCTAAAATCGGGAAAGGGAAAAGGCGTGTTGGAATCGCCCATCACGGCGGATGTTGAGCGCTTCAGTTCCATGGCATTAAGGCTGCCCGGCAAAATAAAGGAAGGCAAGCTTGGCGATGCGGCCTGGGACGCGGTAAGGGTAGGGGCCTACGCCGCAAATATCCCGCTAGAAAGGCCGTTGAGGGATGTTAAAAAGGCGGCGGAAGCGGTGGGAGTGATGGATAAAAAATGATAATATTTCACGCAACTTGTTTAAATTCAGCATAGTTGTCGAGGACGCATTCCTTGCCTCCCGGGGCGTCGCCCAGGATATGCGCCTCCACCAGTTGCAGGCCGACCAGTTCCTCCGGGGATACGCCGAGGACGCTCGCCAGAAAGGAGGCCAGAATATCAATGTGCGCCGGATCGGCGAACAGCTTCTTGAAGACGAAATCGTTCTTGGGCGAAAGCGGTTCCATGCGCCCTCCTTGGGATCCGAGGTTTAAGCGATTCCGCCCGAAGGCGGAGGTTGAACGCCTCGCAGGTGGATGTCCGATCCATGCGCCCTCCTTGGGATCCATCGAAAAATAAGTTCCGCGGGTTTAGGGCTCGTCCATAAATAACTTATACAAGTTTATACCGCGTCACCAACATCGCTCTCGTAAATTTTCGCCCAACCACGGGCGAAAATTTACCGCCGCGACTCGGTTCCTTGTCTAAACATGTATAAGTTATTTTTGGGCGGACCCCTAACCCAAATTCCGCGGTTATAATTGCAAGTTGTTTATTTACAAGGATTGGTTCTTGAAAGTCTTCACTACAAACTTGAGTTTACGTCATATCGTGTCCATTGAGCCGGGAACTTCGGCTTCAACTGCTGAAGGAGTATCCGCTGGTGTTGGGCGGTAACAGGGACAAACGAACATGGCGTCATTGTAACCGCAATTCCCAATTTTCAAGACCGTAGATCTTCACTACATCGGGATAAAAGCAAACGCCGAGCCGATAAATAAGGACTTGCGTGTATAATGCGCGGCAATAAGGGCAAAAAACCGGCAAAAAACTGAAAATATTTTCGAACCGCGTAACTTGGGCCAACTATCGAATGATTCAATAATGCTTTTCCTGCCCGCATTGTATAATCCAATAAACTCAATGTCAAGATGGAACCGGCATGGATATGGATTCAAAAGCCGGGCCGGCACCGTTTAGGGCTTGGTGGGATGCGCCGACTTCGTTCCATTTTCTCGTGCCGGGCGGAAAATGGCAAACCTGAATCGGCAAACCAGTTTCGTCGGCCAAGCGCCGCAATTCCCATTTCCACAGACGCCGGTTGCAACCATTCGAGCCGCCGTCATCGGCCATGACCCGAATGTATCCCGCTTTCGGGTAAGCTCGGCGGCCGGCCTGGCTCCACCAAGCCCGAATGGACGCCGCCGCGAATGCCGACGCGTCGCGGTCGGAACCGGCATTGACGAAGCCTTCATCGCGCTTGAGATCATACACCCCATGGGGATAGGCGCGCGGAACCGGCATGTCGGGAAATTCGTGGGTCTTCGCCAAGGGAGCTTTTCCCTTTCGAGTCCATTCCCGCCCGCCGTTTCGATAATTTCCGGCCAACTCCTTCTTCCTGGGCGCCATATCCGCCTTCCTCCGGGAAACGGGAGGGAGCCGGCCCGGCCCCGGCGAAGCCGGGTCAGTCCCGGAATTCCTCCCCCGCCAGCCGGCCGAGGAATTCGTCCAGGTAGGCGTCCAGGTAGCCGGGGGCGAAGGCCGAGACGTGCGGCAGGGCGATTACATTGGGCGCGCCCAGAATCGCGGCGCCGGGGGGGAGGGGCTCCCGGGCGAAGACGTCCAGTCCGGCTCCGGCCAGGAGCCCCCGGCGCAACCGGTCGGCCAGGGCCTCCTCGTCGATGGCGTTGCCGCGCCCGACATTGTAGACGAAGGCGGCCGGGGGGAGCAGGGCCAGCCGCCGGGAGTCGAGAATCAGGTCCGAGCCGGTGTCGCCCGGCAGGGCCAGGATCAGGTGATCCGCGGCCGGAAGCAGGCTGTCCAGCTCTTCCGGGGGATAAACCCCGTCCCCGTCCGTGAAATATTCGGGCCGGGAGCGATCCTTCCGGGTCACCCCGGCCAACCTCACCCCGAACGGCTTCACCAGCCGGCCAATCCATTTGCCGATGTGGCCGAAGCCGAGGATCACCGCCCGGCCGCCCCGGAGCGGCCGCATCAGGGCGGTCACTCTTTCCCGGGGCCAGCTTTCCCCCCGGGCTTGGCAATCCAGGCTGGCCTTGATTCCCCGGGCGAAGGCCAGCATCAGCCCCGCCACGGTTTCCGCCATGAAAACCCCGTGGAATCCGCCGAACCATACCCGGAGGGGCGGCCGGGAACGCGCCTCCACCCACTCCCGCCCGGCCGCCGGGGTGGAAATAAGCCTGAGCCCCGGGGCCAGCCCCAGCCATTCCCGCCTGAACCGCCAAGTCAGAACCAGCCTGGCTCCGGGAAGCCGCTCCAGGAAATCCGCCTCGCCGGCGACCGCGTCCCAGAAAAATTCCGGGGCGCCGTCCCGCAGCCGGGCGAACCCCGCCGGTTCCAGGGAGGGAACCCCGGGCATTCCGGCCAGCCAGACCAGCGCCTTTTCCCCTTCCAGCCCTTTAGTCACGGGGAGTCCTCCCGGCCGCCCGGGGTCGGCAACAATTCCTCCAATCCGGCCAGGGCCGGATCCCCGGACAGCAGATCCAGGGCGGGATCGTCGGCGGCCAGCCGCCGCAGCGATTCCTCCGCCGCCTCCCGCCGGCCCCGGGCCAATTCCAGAGCCGCCCGGAAAATGATTCGCCGGGGATCGGCCGCCGGCCAGTCCCCCAAGGCCGCCTCCGCCCGATCCAGGCGGCCGAGGCGAAGAAGCAGGGACACCTCCAGCAGCCGGTAGTCCTCGTAGCCGGGATCCAGCTCCCGGGCCCGCCGGACCGCCTCCGCCGCTTCCTCCGGCCGGCCGATCAGGGCCAGGTCGCCAGCCAGTTCGGCCCAGGAGGAATCGTCCCAGGGCGCCAAGCGGAGGGAATTCTCCAAATCCTCCGCCGCCCCCCGCCGGTCGCGGTCGAGGCGGCGCAAATCCGCCCGCAGCCGGAACCGGCGGGCGGCGTTTTCCCCTTGCCGCCGCCGCCGGGTCAGCAGGTGGGCGGCGGCGGCCGGGACGAACATGGCCAGCCCCATTCGCAGCCATTTCGCCCGTTCACTCCCCGCCGAAAGGCTCCCGGCCAGCGCCACCCCCCCCAACAGGCAAAAAACCGGCGGGAGGGCGCGGATCATTCCGGAAAGGGGCCTGTCCGGCGGGGCGGTTTCCGGGGGGGGAGGTTTGAAGCCGGCCAGCAGGCCGGTCAGCCTGGCCAATTCCTTTCGCCGGAATTCCGGATTCTCGACCGCCAGCGCCAAATTCCGGAACCCCCGATCCACCTGGAGATTGACGTGGCGGACCAGGAGAATTCCCGCCACCGCCAGCCCCAAAACCAGGGCCAGTCCGTGAAAAACGCCCATGAACCGTCGCCTTCTCCTAAAAGGGGCTTTCCCGGCGGACTTTTACAATCGACTTTTGAATTGGCTCTAAAAGCGTGTTGTTAAATACCGGATCGCTCGGGTTAGACAAGAAAAAAGTCGCTGGCGGGATGATTTTTTGCCGGCGGTCAGGGGTAAAAATCATCCGAGAAGCGGCTTTTGACGCAGTATAACCCGACGAGACGGCATTTAACAACACGCTCTAAAAGCCGCCAAGCGTGATCCCGGCGGGCTATTTTACGGCGTGGCGTTGGAGATCGTGGTTCTTCACCTCGGCGAGGGTGGCGATGACGGAACCCAGGGGGCGGGGCAGTTCGGCTTCCACCTGGATCGGAACCAGGCAATGCTTTTCCAGCCAAACCTTTTCCCCCCCCCGGGTGGCGAGGGGATTGCCGGACAGGTTGGCGCCCTCGGCGTTGGGTTCAATGACCAGGCAATCGAAGGCGCCCAGCCCGGGAACCTCCAGCCGTTCCTCCCCGGTCACGGAAATCCTGACCAGGACCGGTCGCCGGCGACCGCCCAGAAGAATGGCGCATTCGTCGCCGGGCCGGCGCAATTCAAGCCCCCGCAGGTAATAGATGGCCGAAACCACGTCCTGCATGTCGCCGGAAATGGGAATGGGACGGCCGACCGTTTCCCGGCCCAGGCCGTCGACCAGGGAATAGCTGGAAACCGGGTTCGGAAGCCCGTTGGCGAGGCGGCTGTCGTACTTGAATTCCAGGCGATCCTTGTATTGGCGGTTGCGCTCGGAGATGCGCCGGCGGAGGAGATAGCTGCGGCCGCTGGCGGCGTCGACGTAGCTGTTCATGCTGTTGCTGACGGGATAGAAGGCGCTGAGAAAGTCGTTAGATTCGACGTCCAGTTCAAAGACAAAAACCCGCCGGCCCCTCAGGGTGGTCTGCCGCTTGGCCAGGAGACGGAGGTTGCCGGCCGGCAAACCCCGCCACCTGGCCTGGTAGATCAATTCCTCCCCCGGCCGCACCAGGGCCTGGAGCCTCACCTCGGGATTCCGGACGGACTGGAAATAGGCGCGGTAATCGGCGTTCCGATCCAGGGCCTCGGAAATCCTCTCCTCCTCCCGCATCTCGTCCCCGGCGATTTCGGGCAAGGCGTGGTGATTGAAGATGCGGGGGAAATCCAGGGCGGAAAGCCGATTTCCCCCCGGGGCCGCCAAGGCCAGGGCGAACGCCACGACTCCGCAATTCCAGGCCCGCCGACAGCCAATCGCCATTCCGGCCGCCTCCCCGATTCATGGACGCCCCGGCTCCGGACATCCGCGGTTCGATTGATTTTCCCCAAAAACCCGCTAGCCGGTGCCATGATACATTTTCGCGGCCCGGGTTCAAGTGTTTTTTGCTTTTGGCGCGTGTTGTTAAATACCGTCTCATCGGGTTATACCGCGGCAAAAGCCGCTTCCCGGATGATTTTTGCCCATGACCTCCGGCCAAAAATCATCCCGCCGGCGCCTTTTTCCTTGTCCAACCCGGACGATCCGGCATTTAACAACAGCCTCTTAGGACGCCGGTTTCAGCAGCTTGCCTATGGTTTTTCCGTCCTCGGCGCTCACATTGAAAAACACCAGGCCCTTGTAGGTTTTTTTGCCGTCGTCCCGGGAGACGAACTCGCCGCGGAAAGCCAGGCCGGGCAGCTTCTTCACGGAAGCCTTGAAAACGGCGGAGCCCACCCTGACGTGGCAGTTGCCTTTGTCGCCCTTATCGACGCGTATGTCATCGATGTCGGCGAGGGGAATGGAAATCGGGTTGTCGTTCTCCTCGGAAATTATATTCACCTTTTTGTCGGTGATGGCGTACAACAATTTTTGAACTTTCCTTTTGTCCATCACGGGCATCAGGACAATCATCAGGGAAACGCCCGCGAGAAAGATCACGACGCCGGTCTTTATTTCCGCGCCGCTCGAAGCGGTCATCGCGTGGTATCCCCAAATCGAAACGACCGCCCACGCCAGGGCCCAGCAAATGGTCATAATGGTGGAGCCCCTGCGGCTTTCATCAAAAAGGCCGTAAGGCCGGGGGGCGCCGACCCATCTTATGGTTTCCCCCTTTTCCAGGACGTTGTTCAGCTTCTCGTTTTTGTTCATGGCTTTTTCCGCCTTTTCTCGAGCGTTTTAGGGAAGGTTTTTTAACTCCGCCGGCGCGAGGGAGGGCGCCGCGGCGCCGACTCCGCCCGGCCGCGTCCAGGCGGCGGCCGGGAACGCCCCGCATGGCCATGGGCGCCCGGGGCGGAACTTCTCCGCTCTCCGATGCGCACCCGTGACGCCGGAGCGTTCCGCCGCCGCGAAAGTGGGCGCTTCCTAGGCGGGAGGCGAACGCGTGGTGGGATTGGAAACCGCCAGGGATTGGGGAGGGGGCGGCGATTCGACAAGGGAATTGATGACGCTGGGGGAGGTGAACGGGGATGAATATAACGACTGGGCGAGGCCGTGATCCAAATCGGCGTTCCGCACGAATGTTATGATTCTGGAACGGATTTTTCTATTCGAAAGGAGAAATAGATCCCAGACGATTTGTCTGGCGTAACCAATCGAATCGTTCCGATTGCCTTCGGTTTGGCTTTCAAGCGCGGTCCGGGACGGTGAAAAGGCGCCAAGCAGGCAGACCAATGCCAACGCCCCGCATATCGGCGCCAATCTGGGCGGAATTTTATCGGTCATGACGGTTCGTCCCGGAAAGTTGGACACGGTTGCCTTGCGCGGCTTGTCCGGCGCGCGGCGATGGCGGACTTTCAAGTTTCTTGGCTTCGGATTGCGTCCATGAATTATGACAAACCCATGGTTTCAACCCGGCTTGGCGAAAATCAACCCATTGAGGCAAAAGAGCTTGAAGCCTTAAGGGAAATCAAGCGGCGGCCGGCTCGATTTCCTTTAAGAGCGTGTTGTTAAATGCCGAATCGTTCGGGTTAGACAAGGAAAAAGGCGCTGGCAGGATGTTTTTTGACCGGCGGTCAGGGGCAAAAACATCCGGGAAGCGGCTTTTGACGCCGTATAACCCGACGAGACGGTATTTAACAACACGCTCTAAAAGCCGGCCGATGGACGATTGATTCCAGTTTATGGTTTTCGTTGGCGATAGCAAGGCTTTTTTACGGGGCGGCCCATCCCTTGCGAGTCCACATGGACCATCACTCCCTCGTCCCTCCGTCCGTGCCGAAGGTCACGACCCGCCAGGGAATGGACTTGCCGGAGTTTTTCAGCGCGGCGGCCGCCGCCCGTTCAATTCCGCCGCAGCAGGGGACTTCCATTCGCACGACGGCGAGCGACTTGATGCCGTTGTTCGCCATGATCTCCGTCAGCTTTTCGGCGTAATCCACGGCGTCGAGCTTGGGGCAGCCGATGAGGGTGATCCTGCCGCGCATGAATTCCGCGTGAAATCCCGCCCTCGCGTAGGCGGCGCAATCGGCGGCGATTAGCAGGTTCGCGCCGTTGAAATACGGCGCCTTC
>JAISYL010000068.1 GCA_031269935.1 Planctomycetota bacterium | reverse complement strand
CTACCCGAACCTCGACGAAATGCCCCCGGCACGACAGCTTTCTCCGCCAATAATAAAACAAGGCGATTTTCAGGCCTTCCCGCCGGCAAAACTCCACCGCCGATAATCCCGATCCCCTCTGCTTCGATACCGCCTCCCCCCACAAATTCACCTTCGTCATGGCTGACTCCCCGAAGAAAATCGGAAAGTCTATGCGCCCACAGACGACTCGGCAAGGGTGGGGTTCCCCGAACGCTTACACAAAACAGTCCGAATCCGCCCTTCACCGGCCCGCCCGGCGGCCGTCCAGGTCGAACACCACCCGGCCGCCCACCACCGTCAGGACGGCCCGGCCGGTCAGCCGCCAGCCCTGAAACGGGCAGTTGCGGGAACGGGAGCGGAATTCGCCGACCTCCACCAGCCAATCGCGTTCGGGATCGATCAGGGTTAAATCCCCCGGCCAGCCCGGGATCAGGCGGCCCAATTGCAACTTGAGGATGCCGGCCGGGCGGCTGGTGAGGGCGGGAATAAGCTCGGGCCAGCTCATCAGCCCGGTCTTCACCAATACGGTGGAGACGACCCCCAGGGTGGTTTCCAGCCCGATCATGCCGGCGGGGGCGGCGGCGAATTCCAACTCCTTCTCGCCCTGGAGATGGGGAGCGTGATCCGAGGCGACCGCGTCGATGACGCCGTCGGCAAGGGCGCGGCGGCAGGCCAGAACGTCGTCCCGGCCGCGAAGGGGGGGGCTTACCTTGTATACGGGATCATAGTCCCGCAAAACCTCGGAGGTCAGGGCCAGATGGTGCGGAGCGACCTCGGCCGTGACCAGAACCCCTTCGGACTTGGCCCTCCGGATCACCTCGATCGCCTTGGCGGTGGAAACGTGCTGGATGTGCACGTGCCCGCCGGTAAGCCTGGCCATGGCCACGTCCCGGGCCACGACAATCTCCTCGCTCTCGCAGGGAATGCCGTTCAGCCCCAGTCGGGTCGACATCCGGCCTTCGTTCATGGTCCCGCCGGCCGCGAGCGACGGATCCTCGCAATGCTCCAGGATGGGCTTGCCCAGCATCCGGGCGTAGGAAAGCGCCCGGCGCAACAGGCCGGCGGTGGGAACCGTCGAGCCGTCGTCGGAATAGGCCACCGCCCCGCCCCGGGCCATCTGCGCCATTTCGGCCAATTCCCGCCCTTCCCGGCCGGCGGTGACGGTCCCCACCGGGAAGACGTTGGCGTAACCGGCCCGGCTCCCCTCCCGGCGGACGAAGGTGATGCCCGATTCATCGTCCACCGGGGGATCGGTATTGGCCATGGCGACAATCGAGGTGAAGCCGCCGGCCACCGCCGCCAGGGATCCGGAGGCGATGGTTTCCTCCGCCTCGTTCCCGGGTTCGCGGAGATGCACATGCATGTCGATTAGGCCGGGGGTGAGAAGCAGGCCGCCGGCGTCAAGTTCCGGGGCGCCGGAGCCGGCCGCGGCGGCGGCTTCCGCCCGGCTTTCCCCAAAATAGGAGATCAAGCCCTCGCGGACGGCGACGCTCCCGGAAAAGCATTTCCCCTCCCCGGGATCCAAAACCTGCGCGTTGTGCAAAACCAGGGATGACATGGCATTTTCCCCCGCCTTGGGGCCGATTGAAAAACAAGCGCCGAACGTTTGGACAAGGAGCTAATCCGCGGCGGTGAATATTTGCCCGCGGGTGTGCTAAAATTCGCGGGAGCGGCGAGGCGGCGCGGCATAAACGTTCGGCGCTTGTTTTTCGACGAGCCCCTATTCAACCCCCGCCACCAGCTGCAAAACCGCCATGCGCACCGCCAGCCCGTTGGACACCTGGCGGAGAATGACGCTCTGGGGACCATCGGCGACCTCGGGGGAGATCTCCACCCCCCGGTTGACCGGGCCGGGATGCATGATGACCAAATCGCCGCCGCGTTTCCGCAGGCGATCCCGGGTAAGGCCGAACATTTGGATGTATTCGCGGATGGAGGGGAACGGCCTCTCGCCCTGGCGCTCGAACTGGATGCGGAGCATGTTCAGGACATCGCATTCGCGGATGGCCAAATCCATGTCGTGGCAAACCTCCACCCCGGGAGCCCCCATGTCCTCGATGCCCCGGGGAATCAGGGTGGTGGGCCCCACCAGCATGACCCGGGCCCCCAGCTTGGTCAAGCCCCAGATATTGGAGCGGGCCACCCGGCTATGGGAAATGTCGCCGACAATCCCCACCTTGAGCCCGGAAACGCGCCCGAACTTCTGCCGTATGGTGTAGAGATCGAGGAGGGCCTGGGTGGGATGCTCGTGCTGGCCGTCCCCGGCGTTGACCACGGCGCAGGACACCGTCCGGGCCAGTTTCCAGGGCGCCCCCGAAGCCCCGTGGCGCAGCACCATGACATCGACCCCCATGGCCTCGACATTCAGGGCGGTGTCGATCATGGTCTCCCCCTTGGCGACCGAGGTCCCGGTGTTGGAAAAGCTCAGGACATCGGCCGAGAGGCGCCGGGCCGCGAGTTGGAACGACAGGTTGGTGCGGGTGGAATTCTCAAAAAACATGTTGACGATGGTCCGGCCGGAAAGCGCCGGCACCTTCTTGTTCGGCCGGGTGCATATTTCCCGGAAGGAATCGGCCCGATCCAGGATGAAGGCTATCTCCTCGGGGGAGAGCTCCTCGAGCCCCAATAAATGCTTGCGCTCCCACTGCATGGTACGCCCTCCGACGGCTTCCCGGAACCGGATTGTCAGAGCGAGCCCTTAACGACACGCTTTCACGGCTCGGGTTCGTCCGGTCCCACGACATAGACGGCGTCGCCCTGGGGATCTATTTCCTTGAGCTTCAGCCTGACGAAGCCCCCCTTGGACACCTCCATCTTCACCCCGAGGAAATCCGGATGGATGGGAAGCTCGCGCCCGCCCCGGTCGATCATGACGCAAAGCCAAATGCCGGCCGGCCGGCCGTAGTCGAAAAGGGCGTCCATGGCGGCCCGGACGCTCCGGCCGGTGCACAGCACGTCGTCCACCAGGACGACGTCGAGGTCGTTCAGGCCAAAATTGAGTTCGGAGGGCCGCACCGCCTTCAGGCCCGCCCCCCGGTGGAGATCGTCCCGGTAGAGGGTGGCGTCGAGGTAGCCGATGGGGAGTTCCAACCGATGGCGGGACTCGATTAGCCGGCGCAGGCGATCCGCCAGGATCGCCCCCCGGGTGCGCAGTCCGACGAGGGCCTTGCCCGTCCCGGACCCCCGCCGGGCGACGATGCCGTCGGCAAGCCGCTCCAGGCAGTCGGCCAGCCAGCCGGAGTCGAAAATTTTGGCGGCCACAATCCGTCTCCTCCCGTCCAATGTTCCGTAAAGTCTAAATCGAAAATTCGGACTTTACGGGAAGTGACCCCGGTTCAGCCGAATCCCGCCTCCGGGGAAATGAATTCCCCTCCGGCATTGGAGGTTGATCCCGGAGCCAACGGACTTCGTAACCCGCAAGGCCGGCCTTTTCGGACCGCCGGCGCCCGGAGCGCCTCAATCCCTTTGGCCCAGGACCCTGGCCAGCCCGCCGGCCAGGGTGATGGCACTCCTCTCCCGCTGGACATCCTGGCTCCGCTTCAGGCCCTCGAAGGTGGATCCCCGCTGAATGCCCTTGAAAAGGAGCTCCAATTCGCCCGGCCGCTCCGAATTGGCCAGGGCGGTTTCCCGGCTGATCCGCCCGTCGTCGACGGCGGCGAGGAAAGCCTGGTTGAAAGTCTGCATTCCGTAGTAGCCGCCGTCCTCCATCGCCTTTTCCACTTCCCAGAGCTTGTTTTCCCCCACCAACTGCCGGAGGGTGTCGTTCATCGCCAGTATTTCCTGGATGGCGGTCCGACCTCCGCCCTCCCGGACCACCAGCCGCTGGCAAACAATGCCGCGAAGCACCTGGGCAAGCTGGACACGCACCGCGTCGCGCACCTCGGCCGGGGTCAGGTCGAGGATGCGTTCCAGGGTTTGGACCGCGTTGTTGGTGTGCAGGGTGGCGAACACCAGGTGACCGGTTTCGGAAGCGGTGAGCCCGAAGGCGATGGTCTGGCGATCCCGCATTTCGCCCATCATTATGATGTCCGGATCCTGGCGCAGAACCGACTTCAGGGCGGAATCCAGGGATTCGGTGTCCAGTCCGAGCTCGCGCTGGTTGATGGCGGCCAGCTTGTCGACGTAGACGAATTCGATGGGATCCTCGATGGTCATGATGTGCACCCGGCGGGTGAGGTTGACGTGTTCGATCATGGTCGCTAGGGTGGTGGTTTTGCCGCTGCCGGTGGGACCGGTTATAAGCACCAGGCCGTTCTCCCGATCCGCCAGCTTGTTCAGGATCTCCGGGAGTCCGAGCTTGTCGGCGGTCGGCGGCTCCAGGGGAATGCGCCGAAGAACCGCCCCGGTTTCGCCGCGCTGGCGGAACATGTTGACCCTGAACCTGGCGTCGCCGGGCAGGGGAAAGGAGAAATCGGCCTCCCGGCCGGAGGCGAACTGTTGGCGCAGGTTTTCGGTCATGAGGGGGGCGAGCATGGTCTCGATCAGGCCGCCGTTCACCGGCGGGAGATCGAAGGGCCGAATCTCGCCGTCAATCCGAACCAGGGGCGGCCGGCCGTTCTTGAGGTGCAGATCGGAAGCGCCGACCTGGCCCATCCACCGGCAAAGTTCCTGGAGATTCATGGGTTTCCTTCCCGGGCGGCGACTTCCCGGGACTTCGCCAAAATTGGGGGAACATCCTTCTCTCCCCGCCAAGCCTCGCGTTCCAGGCCCCGGATGGACTGTCCGAACGTTTCGTTCACCCGCCGCCGGTCCAGCCGGGATCCCTCCCGCCCGGGCGGCACGGGCGGGCCAAGCAAAACCTTGAACCGATGCCGCCTAGGCAGGAACCTGTCCCGGGGCAGGCTTTGGAAACTGCCCCAGATGTAGGCGGGAAGAACCGGAGCCAAGCTCCTGGCCGCCAGCATCCCCAGTCCCGGGCGCATTTCCCCCATCGCCCCGTCCCGGCTGCGGGTGCCTTCCGGGAACATGACCACCGCCCGCCCCTGTTCAAGCAGGCGGCCGAATATTCTCAGGGCGTCGCGGCTGTCCCCTTCCCTTTCCAGGGGAAAGGCCTGGTTCTGGCGAATCAGCCAGCCGAATCCGGGGATGTCGAACAGGGTGCGCCGGGCCAGGAAATGCAGGGACCGGTCCAGGGCCGCCCCCAGAAGCATGGGATCGAGGCAGGAAGCATGGTTGGCGGCTACGATCAAGGGGCCGGTTTCCGGAACATTTTCCCTTCCCTTGACCTCCAGGCCGCCCAGGCAAGCGAACAACCGCCGGACGCACCAACGGGAGAAACCATAGAAACGCTCGCCCATGATCCGACCCGCAAAGGAAGGCTGTATATGGACTTTTAAGGGAAATCGAGCGGCGGTTGACTCGATTTCCCTTAAAAGTCAACCGTATCCGCCGAATTCACAATTCAAACGAGGGCATGGAGGTGACGTTCATGTCGGCCATGACCTTGTCGATGTTGAGAAGTATCTTAACCTGATCCCCGACCTTGCCCAGGCCCCGGATGGATTCATGGTCGGATCCGGCGCTGAAGCGGGGTGGATCCTCGATCTGATCGTCGCGGATATCCATGACCTCCTTGACGGTGTCGACGATCATACCCATCCAGGTTCCGGAAACATCCACCACGATGATGCAGGTTTCGGAGGTGTGCTCAATTTCCTCCATCCCGAACTTCAGCCTGGTGTCGATGACCGGGATGACCTTGCCGCGCAGATTTATGACGCCCTTGACGAAATGAGGCGCCTGGGGCATGGGGGTGATGGGCAGCAGGCTGAGAATTTCCTTGACTTTGAGGATTTCCAATCCGTATTGCTCGTTATTAAGTACAAAGGTAAGGTATTTCCCCCCCCTGGTGGCGATCGCATCCCCGGAACTCATGCCGTCTCCCTTCTTGATTGCAAATACCAAGCCCAATCCGATTCCCCGGTCCGGCCGCCCCGCGGAATCGCCACATTCCATTCAGGAATCCCTATCCTCTGTCGATATTATATTCAATATTCCGGGGAAAATCCAGAAGAAAACCTTCGGCGCCACTCAAGCCGGAATTTTAAAGGAACGGCAAACCCGCCGCCGTTCGATTTCCTTTAAAAGTTCACCGGGGGCAAAAAGATTGAAAGATTCCAACCGCCGGGAACCAATTACCGGGAGGGGAAACCGCTGAAAGAAATCCCGACATGAAACCATCCGGCCTATTGAGCGCCATTTTCCTGATCGGATTCCTTCCGCCGGCGCTTCCCGCCATCGGCTCCGCCTCCGAATCGGAAGGGAAAAACCTTCCGCCCGGCTTGGAACCCTTGCATCCCATGATCGTCGGGGGGAAACTGATAACCGCGGAATGGGAAAATGTCAAGCCCGGCTTGTCCCCCCTGCAACCCATGGTCATCCGGGGGGAGCCGCTGGCTTTGGATGCCGGGGAAATAATACAAGAAATTAAAACCGCTTACGCTTTGCCGGTGACGAGGGTGATACTTCCGCCCGCCGCCGGGAGGCCTATCGGCCCGATCCCCTCCCGCCCGGCCAATCCGATTTCGGAGCCGGAATCGGCAAGTCGGGAGAAAAGACCGGATTCCGGGAATATCAACGCCGGAATTACGCCTCCGCTCCCGCCCCAAGAGCGGAATCAATTCGAATCCGGAGAAGATCGAATCGGCAAAATGAATTTCGCCCATTTTCCCGATCCCGCCCGGGAGGCGGGCGAAAACGGCAAACCGGCCGCCGTCCTGCCGCCTCCGGCCGCCATTCCCCCGTTTCCGGCCCGGCCCCCGGAGGCGGTCGCCGCTTCCGTCCCGCCGGCGGCGATCAGGGAAAAAACGCCACCCGACCCCAGTGACGCCGCCGCCATATCGTTCCGGACGAGCGAAAACAGCAAGCCGGCCGCCGTTCGGCCGCCCCCGGCCGCCATTCCCCCGTTTCCGATGCGCCCCCCGGAGGCGGTCGCCGCTTTCGCCCCGCCGGCGGCGATCAGGGGAAAAACGCCACCCGACTCCCGTGACGCCGCCGCCATATCGTTCCGGACGGGCGAAAACAACCAACCGGCCGCCGTTCCCCCGTTTCCGGTGCGATCCGGGGAGATGGTCGCCGCCTCCGTCCCGCCGGCGGCCCTGATTCCCCTTTCCCCGGCGAGTCGGGCCGGAGAGGGCGAAGCAGCCGCCAATCCGCCGGTACCGCCGCCTCCGGCCCGTACTTCCCCGGAGGAGGATCGCTCCCGGCGTTGGCTGCGGGTTCCGGTTGAATTTAACGTCGAGCAATACCCGTTGGCCAAACTGCTAGGCGAATTCGCAACCTTTCAAGGAGTGGCCGCCCAGGTCTCCCCCAATCTGACGGAAACCGTGACCATGAAATCCCGGTTCGGGGATCCGGGCGAGCTTCTGGACATATTATCCAGAACCCAGGGCCTGAATTGGTATTTCGACAACAGCAAGGTGTATTTCTTCGGCAATTCCGAACTGGAATCGCGCCTTATTCCCCTGGAGGGGCGCAACGCCGATATCCTGCGGGATACGCTGGAGGAGTTGGGACTGTTCGACAGCCGTTTCGATTGGCGGACCGCCGAGGCCGGAACCCTGCTCTTGGCCCGGGGGCCGGCGGTTTATCTGGACAGGGTGGCCGAGGTCCTGGAGCGCCAAACCGAGATCAGGGAAGCCCGCAACCAGGAAAAAGTGTTGGAAATTTTCCGCCTCGACCATGCCTGGGCGGAGGAGCGGACCATCAGCGCCGGCGGCGACGGCGACGGCAAGCAACGGATCACCGTGCCGGGAGTGGCGGACCTGCTGCGGAAAATATTGGACGAGGAGTCGGCCAAACCGGCGGGCTCCGGCCAGGCCGAGGCTTCCGGGCAGACCCCCCGGCTGAGGAAAGGGACCGGGGTGGTGGCTCGCCGGAACGCCCGGGCGGAGGAATCGGAGGCCCCCCCCATGGCGGTCTCGGCCTTCATCCAGGCCGACCCCCGCCTCAACGCCGTGCTGGTCTGGGATTATCTGGAGAACATGCCGCGCCACCGGGCCATAATCGAAAGCCTGGATCAACCGCTCCCGCTGGTGGAAATCCGCGCCGCCATCATCGACGTGGAGACGGATCGAACCCGCGACCTGGGCATCGCCTGGAGCCTGGGCGACCAGGGAACCTGGGAGAACGGGCTTGGCGTCAATGTCGGGACCGGCATCAACGGGACCCAAATAACCGGCGACGGTTTCCAATACGCCACCATCTACACCCGGGGCCTGGATCAGTTCATGAGCCGGGTGAGCGCCCTGGAGAAGGACGGAAGCGCCAACATCCTCAGCCGTCCCTCCATCCTGACCCAGGACAACATCCAGGCCACCCTGGAACACACCGAAACTTTCTATGTTCCCCTGAGCGGCTACGAACAGGTGGACTTGGCCGACGTAACCACCGGCCTGACCCTGCGGGTGACCCCGCATGTCATCGACAACGGCCGGGGCGGAGTGCGGCTGGCCGTCTACATCGCCGACGGCAACACGGATTCCGACACGCAGGCGCAAGTTTCCAACCTACCCCGGGTGCGCCAAAGCACCATCGTCACCCAGGCGGTGGTTTACGAGGGCGAAGCCCTGGTGATCGGCGGCTATTACAACGAAATCCGAAGAGTCACCGATTCCGGGGTGCCGGTCCTAAAAAACATTCCCGGCCTGGGCCTACTCTTCCGCAACCGCAACAACATCAACAGCAAGAGCGAGCGGCTATTCATCCTCTCGCCCCGCATCGTGTTTCCCGGCCAGGCGCCGATGCGGAAAGGGACCGAGGCCGAACGCTCCTTCACCGTAAGCCCGGGCCGGGACAGGCTGGCGGGCGAAGCTCGACCGGAGGATCCGCCGGCCCGGAATAAATGACTAGCCCGCTCCGAAGACTATTGACCGTTGGATCGCGTAAAGTGGACTTTTGAAGTTTCAGGGCGCTCGTTTCGGAGCCGTTTTTTCGCCATGTCGCCGACCCGGGTCGGGTTGACGAAAAAACAATCAATTGAAACGAAAGTGGTTGAATCTAAAAGCCAACTCCGGTTAAAACCGGAATTCGCCGCAACCCGAGGGACGACAAATGAACTTCGGCGGTTTTTCCTGGAAAAGACTGCTCGGCATCACCAGGCTGAAGCAAAAGATATCCCGCGCCATAGGCATACCCTTGACCAAGGGAGGCCGGCAGCGGAAACTCGGGTCGTTTCTCTATCCCGGGAAGAACCGGGGCAAGGGCAAGGCCGCCGGCTGCCTGTCGGTTTTCCTGTTGGGAATCCCGGTCCTGGTTTGGGCGCTGCTTTAAGAGCGTGTTGTTAAATAACTTATACATGTTTAGACAAGGAACCGAGTCGCGGCGGTAAATTTTCGCCCGTGGTTGGGTGAAAATTTACGAGAGCGACGTTGGTGACACGGTATAAACATGTATAAGTTATTTATGGACAGACCCTAAGCTGACGGAAAAGGAAAAGTTGAAAATCCCCTGTTCGGAAGGGGTATTTGTTGAGCGCACTGTTGAAATTCCTGACCGGTTCCCAGGCCGGCGCCGAGTTGCTGCTGGAAAACGGTTCCTATGAACTGGGATCCGGCGATCAGGCCGAGGTGGCGCTGGCCGACGCGACGGTCAAACCCAGCCACGCCAGGATAACCATCTCCGGCGACACTTGGCGCGTGGAAGCGCTGGCCGGAGCCGAGGTCGGCCTGGACGGCCGGGCGATTTCCCAACCCACCGCCTGCAAGCCCTATCAGGTCGTCACCATCGGCGGCGTGAACCTTGCCCTGGGCCCGGATGGACCTTGGGAAAGGATGCCCTCGCCGCCCGAACGGTTTTCCTCCGCTCTGGACAAGACCCCGGACAATCGGTCCGACGGTGGATTGCCCGCGCCCCCGCCTCACCCGGAACCGCCGGCGCCCGAACCGCCGGAAGAGCCCGGTGGCGAACCCGCTCCCTCCGAAGGCAAAGAGGAAAAACCGGCCGGCGCCGCAAAGAAAAAAAGTCGTTTCCGGCCCTTGCCGTTCGCCTTGCTAGCCGCCGTCCTGGCGGGGGCGCTTTTCCGCTTCGGGGATCCCGGGCGTTTAAATCGTCTGCTGTCGTATCTTGCCGGGGAGGGCCGGCCCTTGGAAAGGGCGGCCGAGTTCGTGGAACGGCAAGGCTACCCGACGCAATCGGGAGGAACCGGCGAACCAGATCCGGGGACGATTAAACTAGTCGAAACGCCCGGAGGGATAATCGAGGCGGTCGGATTGGTCGCCGGCGAGGAGGAACGGGAAAGCCTGGACAGGAAATTGAAGGGTGCCGGCGGCAACCTGAAATCGCGGCTTCGGAGCGCCGAATCCGAACTAGCCGAAACCAATGCCGTTCTTGCGCGCAACCATCCCGGAACCAGGCTGATTCCGGAGAACACGAAATTCCGGGCCAGGCTGTTCGGTTTGGCGGCGGATCCGGCCGCCGCCGCCGCCGCCTACCAGGCGGCGCGCCAAAATCTGGACAACCGCATCCGGATACGGCGCGATCCGCTGGTTTGGAGCGAATTGCGGCCGGAGGCGGAACGCAAGGCGGCCAGGGCCGGAGCGAACGGCCTCCGTTTCGAGTTGGAGAACGGGAAGGTGGTGGCCCGGAACGAATTTTGGCCCGATCCCAATGCCCGACAAGCATGGCTGAACAGCATCCGGATTGACTACGGCGAGGCGGCGGCCGAGCTTTTCGCCAACGCCGGGTCGGCGGAAGCGCTTCCCCTCCCAGCCGGCCAACCGGCCGATCCGCGCTATCCGGCAATCGCAATCAAACCCCCGGAGCCAGTGGCGGAACCGGAATCCCCGGAAAAAACGGAACCTCCGATCGAAACGGCAATCGTGGACAAAGAAGCGACCGAGGACAGCCCAGCCGGGAAGGAAAGACCGGTTGGGGATGAGGATGATGAAGAGGTCCCGCCCGCGCCGCCCCGGGAATCCTGGCTGGTGGCCCAATTGATTGGCGGAGGGTTTGTGGATCAACGGGGGCGTCCGCACCGGCTGGGCGAGTACCTTCTTCCCAATCTTTGCCTGATCGATGTCTGGAGCGGGGGGATTGTCCTACGGCGAAGCGGGGAAGTGGTTTTCGTCAATTTGGGGGACACCATAACGGCGCCTTGACCCCGATGACGCCCGAATTGCCGTTGAAATGCCGGGGAAAACGCCTGGCGAGCCGTTCATTCGCCCCCGCCGCCTTCGCCGGACCGCGGGCTTCTCCTCGGCGCTGGGTTTTTTATTGAAAGAAAACGCCTCCGGTCATATACTTGGCGAGATGGCGGACAAAGACAAACGACGGCGTTCCCGCAATTGATTTTGGCGAGATCGCTTATTTTCCCCGAGCCGGCGAAAACCGATATCCTTGCAATGCAATGCGTTAGAAACTTTAAGCGTTTTTGTTTCACTGGGTTGATTTTTGTTCAAACCGGGTTTGAGACCATGAGTTTGTCAAAATTTATGGCCACAATCCAAAGCTCGGAAACTTTAAGGGAAATCAAAGGACGGTTTGTTTGATTTCCCTTAAAAGTCCATTAAAGGAGCACTTTCATGAAGCTGTCCACCAAAGTCTTCGGGATCATATCGCTGTTGATCCTGCTGGCGGTCTTCATCATGGGATTGGGGCTTTACGGCCTTACGGAAATCACCGACGCGCTCAACAGCTACAAGCGCATTTCGGATCGGATTCTGTCGATCATGTCCATAAACATAGTGGTCCAAAAGGCCCACATCGCGGAAAAAAACTTGATAATCGAAACCGATGACGAAAAGATCCAGACTTTCGCCAACAGCCCCGATTTCAAGGACGCCCCCGCCGCCATCAACGCCTTGGTGGACGATATCAGGAAAACCGTGAATTCCGCCTCCTCCCAGACGGCCAAGGATCTGCCGGATCGGCTGCTCGCCATCACCAAGCCATTTCTCGACGCCATCAAAGTCTCGGCCGATCTGAGCATTCAAAACACCAACACCAAGGCCGAGCGGGTATTGTGGGAAAACATCCCCATCCTGGCGGAATACATGAAAACCATCGCTTCCGTCCGCAAGGATATAGACGCCAACTCGGAGGAGGGGGATAGAAATCCGGAAATCCTGGCCCAAAAGCTGTATATCGCCGATTTACGCGAGCAGCGGATGATTTACCAGCGCGACTCGCGGGCGTTGCTGCTGAGCACCACCACTCCAGAGCAACGCATCGCCCTGGAAAAGGACATCAGGGGCGCCTTCGACAAGATGCTGGAATTAATCCGCAAGGCGCCGGACTTCTTCCCCGGGCAACCAAACGTCGTTAGCGCCATGTTGACCCTGGAACGGCCGATCAATCAGATGCTGGCGAATGTCAATCGGATGGCCGATCTGGCCAACCAGAACACCAATAACAAGGCTTTCGCCTATTCCACCACCACGGTCAGAAAAGCGCGGTTGGATTTGGAAGCGACCATCAGCCAGGACATCGAGAACACAACCAAGCAATTGATCGGTATCGGGGAGGATTCGCAAGCCCTGGAGACCTCGCTCTTCTGGACCATGATAATCGCCAGCGTCATCGGCATCGCGGTGGCGGCCGTCATCGCCTTCCTGGTGGTGACCGGGATAACCAGGAACCTCAACCGGATAATAGCCGAGTTGGACAACGGCTCCAACGAGGTCACCGCCGCCGCCGCCGAGATCAGCCATTCCTCCCAGACCCTGGCCGAAGGGGCGACTTCGCAGGCGGCCTCGCTGGAGGAGACCTCCTCCGCCCTGGAGGAGATGGCCTCCATGACCCGGCAGAACGCCGACAACTCCCGCCGGACCAGCGAGAACACCGCCAGCACGGTCAAGCTTATCGGCGAGGGGGCGGTGGCGGTTCAGAACATGACCTCGTCCATGGCGGAAATCAACGAATCGGCCGAGCAAATCAAGCGCATCATCAAGACCATCGAGGACATCGCCTTCCAGACCAATCTGCTGGCCCTTAACGCCGCGGTGGAGGCCGCCCGGGCCGGGGAGGCGGGAAAGGGATTCGCGGTGGTGGCGGACGAGGTGAGGAACCTGGCCCAGCGCTCGGCCCAGGCGGCCCGCGACACCACCACCCTGATCGAAAGCACCGTCACCCGGATCCACACCGGCAGCGAGATCGCCACCAAGCTGGACGCCAGTTTCAAGGAAATCCAGGATGGCTCCAACAAGGTGGGGGAACTTATCAAGGAGATAACATCCGCCACCAACGAGCAGGCCCAAGGGGTGGATCAGGTCAATACCGCCGTGGCCCAGATGGACAAGGTGACCCAGCAAAACGCCGCCAGCGCCGAGGAATCGGCCTCGGCTTCCGAAGAGCTCTCCCGTCAGGCCGACATGCTCAAGCAAATGATCGAGGAGCTGGTAATCATAGTCTCCGGTGCCGGCGGGCGTAACGTCTCCGCCTCCGCCTCCACCGCCTCCGATCCGGCCAAGCGCCAGCAGCCGCGGGGCGGCAAGGCCCGGCCCCAGCGGAGCCTGCCGGTTTCCGGCGGATCCAACCGTCCGGCGGCCGGCGGCGGCAAGAAGGTGATGAAGCCGGACGAGGTGATCCCGCTTGACGACGATTTCAATGAATTCTAGCGATCCGCAAAGTCTAAAATGGAAACCCGCCAAGCCGGCCCGTTCATTCGAGCCGGCTTGAGTTTTTGCGCTCCGATCAAGCCGCTTGGGGCGGACCCTCATTTGCCGCTACGCGAAGCGCGGTCGAGTCCTCAATATTCCTCCGCTCGATCCCACAGCCTGCCGTGGCGGCGGACCAGTTCGCGCCGAAGGGGGATGTGCCCGGTCCGGGTTAGATCGGGATCCTTTTCCAGCAATTTGGCCGCTTCCTCCCTGGCATCCCGAATCAATTCGAAATCGCTGGACAAATCCGCCAGCCGCCAGACCGGTTGGCCGGCTGGCCCAGGGCCGGTCGATTCGCCTAATTCCAGGGCCGCCTCGGCCACGGCCAGGCCGTCGGGGTTGTCCCTGATTACGGCCAACCGCTCCTCCTCCCTCCCCGGTTCCGACAGCATGATGAAATGCCCCCGCTCCGGACCGCCGCCCACCCGCATCCGCAACTGGTGCAATTGCGACAAGGTGAAGCGTTCGGCCCGATCCGCCAGCATGACGGTGGCGTTGCCGGCCTCGACCTCCACCATTTCGGCGAAAGCGCCGGCCATAATGTCGATTCGGCCGAGCCGGAAATCCTCCAGCGCCCGGCGCCGATCCTCCCGGCCGAGCCGGCTCCCCAACTCGACCAGGCGAAAACCTCCCAAAAATTCCGGGATTGATTCGCCTCCCTCGCCGGTAAAATCCCCGTCCTCCGGCCGGACAACCAAAGCTTGGCGACCCCGGCGGAATTCGCTCTCCAGCATTTCCCGGACCGGACCCGGCCGGGAGCGGAAATGCCAATGGGTCTTCACCGGTTTGCGGCCGGGCGGGGAAGCGTCGATGAAGTCGGGTTCAAGGCCGCCGTAGGAAGTCGGGATCAGGCTTCGGGCCAGCGGGAGGGAGGTCAGGACCAGGAGATGCGCCCGATCTTCGCCCGGGGGAAGCCGGCAGCGGCGATGGAGCCCTAAAATGTCCTGTTCGTCGACAACCAGCAAGCCCAAGCGGGGAAAAACGGCAACTTCGCCGGTAAATCCCCGGGAGGCGCAGACAATATCCAGGGCGCCGGCCGCCATCCGCTCCAGGAGATTCCGCCGCTCCCCCGGATCCTGATCCCCGGCCAGCAATCCCGCCCTTATCCTGGAATTGGGACTATTGTCCAAAAGGTTCCCGAACCAGGCAAAATGCCGCCTGGCCCGGGCATCGGTCGTCGTCAAGAGGAAGGCTTGAACCTGGTTGGCCGCCGCCGCCAGCAGGAAGTAGGCCGCGACCGTCGCTTTGCCGCAACCCGCCTCGCCCTGAAGCAGCCGCCGCGCGGGGAAGGGACTCGCAAAGTCCGAGCCGATTTCCCGGATAACCCGATCCTGGGCCGGGGTGAACCGAAAGGGATGGAGCCGGCGAATGCGATGGTCCAATTCCGGGCCCAGGGAAAGTCGAATCGCCGGGCGATCCCGGAGGGTGTGGCGCCGGGCCGCGAGAATGGCCAGTTGCGAGTAAAAATAGTCGTCCCAGACCAGACGATTCCTGGCCAGCCGCCAATCCGGATCGCGGGCGAAAAAATGCAGGCGGCGAATCGCTTGGCGCAGGCCAGGATAGCCTTTTCCCGCCGCCAACCGGGCCGGCAGGGGATCTTCAAGATTTGCCAGGGCGGGGTCCAGTACCCGCCCCAGGATTCGCCGCCAGATCGGTTGGGTAAGGCCGCCGGCGACGGGATAAGCCGGAATCGGTCCCTCCATTCCGGCATCGGGGGCGAGCGGATGGCATAGAGGCCGTTCCATCACCAGGCGCCGGCCAATTCGCCGCGCCGCGCCATGGACTAGAAGCCGGCAATGGGGCAACCGTTCCCTAAGCCAGGGCTGATCCGGCCAGACGGCTTCAAGAATCATTCCGGAGTCGTCGATCAATTCGGCGGCGAGCAAGCCGGGGGGATTGCCCCGCTCGCCGGCCCTCCCCGCGGAAGGCGACGGTTTGGACACGCTGGCGGCCCGGGCCAGGACGGTCGCCGGCCGTCCCGGAACGAGATCGGCTATGCTCCGGAATTGGGAAGGATCCGACAGGTCGCGGGGAAAGGCGTAAAGGAGTTCCCGAATCGTCCGTATCCCCAGCCGATCGAAATCGTCGGCCCGGGCCGAACCAATAAGTTCCAGGAAACGTCCGCGATCATCCAGGAGGTCGGACATGAAAAACCGCCATCCCCATCGGGCGGGTTTTATCCCCCCGCAACATTTTTTTCCTGGAGATTCCCTTTTGTGGACTTTAAAACCCACTTTTTGGCATATTATTGTACTTTTAGGGGACTTGTAAAGGAAATCAAATGCCCCCCCCGGCGGACCTTTCCCCGATGGGATAACGGGGTCGGCGTGATTGTTACGGAGAGAGCGACGCGATGGCAACGCCTTATCCCGACAGGGATAAAATAATCGGCCCGGGCAAGGTGTTCAAGATCGCCCTGCCCTTGGTCATATCCTCGGGGATTTACGCTTCCAGGATATTCTGTGATCGGATGATGCTGGCCTGGCGGTCCGAAACCTCCATTGCCGCCACCCTTTCCGCCGGCATGGCCGCCTTCATGCTGGTGAGCTTCTTTATCGGGGTGGTCAATTACGCCAATGCCTTTGTGGCCCAATATTTCGGGGCGGGGCGGCCGGATCGCGTCGGGCTGGCCGTCTGGCAGGCAATCCTCTTCGGCTTGGCGATGGGACCGGCCATAGCCCTGTTTGGCCGGCTATTGTCGCCGATTTTCCGGATCGTCGGCCATCAAGAAAATCTGGCCGGGGAGGAGGAGGCCTATTTCCTGATTCTAACCGCCGGCGCTTTCGCCAGTCTCGTGACCTCCGGCCTCATGTGTTTCTGGACCGGACGCGGAAAAACCTGGACGGTGGCGGGGGTGGGGTTGCTGGGCGTCATTCTCAACCTGACCCTGAACTGGGCGTTGATTTTCGGCGCCGCCGGCTGTGATCGGTTCGTCGGATCGCCCTGGCCCCTGGCGGGGATCGGTGGCGGGCTTAACGCCCTGGCCGCTTGGCTGGGCTACGACCCCATGGGGATAATGGGCGCCGGCCTGGCGACCATCGCCTCCGACCTGGCGATCCTCATGGCTTTCCTGATCCTCTTCCTGCGCGGCGGCAATCGCCGCGAATTCGGAACCTGGCCACGAAGCGCCTTCGATCCCGGTTTGTCCGGGCGCCTATTCCGCTTCGGCTTCGGCAACGGCATGCAAATGCTTCTGGATGTGGGTTCCTTCGCCGTTTTCACCCTACTTATGAGCGGCTACGGCGACCAACCCGGCGGCGGCAATGTCGGCGCCGCCTCCGGAATCGCCCTCAGCATCCACGCCCTCGCCTTCATTCCCATGATTGGCCTGGGAATAACCGTTTCCACCCTGGTGGGCCGGGGAATCGGGGCCGGGGACATCCCCCTCGCCGTCCAGTCGGTCCGCTCCTCGCGGGTTATCCTTCTGTATTACCTGGGGTTCATCGGCGTCTTTTTGGTACTGGCCCCCGAACTCCCTGCCTCGCTTTTTTTCTCTTCCGCGACCCTTAATCCCGCCACCCTTTCCCTCACCCTTTATTTCATCCGCTTGGCGGGCTTGAGCCTAACCTCGGACTGTTTCTTCGTCCTTTACAGCCATGCCATCCGGGGCGCCGGGGACACCAGATTTTCCATGCTGGTCATGGGTTTTTGCGGCTGGTTCCTCTTCGCCCTGCCCTGCCTCGCCTCCTATCTGCTGGGGGCCGAACCGGGCTTTCTCTGGCTGATTCTGTTGTTTTATTCCGCCGTCGCGGCAGGCATATTCTATTGGCGCTACCGGGGCGGCAAATGGAAAGGCATGCGGGTAATCGAGTGAAGAGCAAATTCCGCCATGACAGGGTACCGTCGGATCGCGTAAAGAACCATTCTTTTTATAACGAAATCGGGGTGGTTAATCGTCGTAAGAATCTGTCTATAAACAATTTATACATGTTTAGACAAGGACCCGAGTCACGGCGGTAAATTTTAGCCCGTGGTTGGGCAAAAATTTACGAGAGCGACGTTGGTGACGCGGTATAAACTTGTATAAGTTATTTATGGACGAGCTCTGAAGACCAGACGCAAAGTGGCCGGCTGGGATGAAAGCTATCTCCTCGAACTCCTCAATGGAAATTTTCATGCGTAGGCCCCGATAACCCCTTAGGACTGTGTTGTCAAGGTCTATTTTCGGGTGTGGTAATAAAATAAAAAATCCCGCAAAGCTCACTTTTAAGCCTTGCGGGATTTTTCGGTCGATTGAATGCCGGGCATATTAGACTGTA
>JAISYL010000293.1 GCA_031269935.1 Planctomycetota bacterium | reverse complement strand
GCCGAAGGAAAGGCGCCGGATTGCCGCGGCGGCGTCGCGCTGGACCGTGCGGGCATAGCGGACGTCCGGATAGCCGAACAGAATGGCGTAAAAGTGAACGTCCGGATCGAGTCCCAGGCAGGGGCGAAGTTCCGGCGCCGCGTCGAGCGCGAATTTCAGCATACCGCACCACACCGTCCCCAGCCCGGCGCACCGCGCCAGCAATTCGAAATAAGCCAGGGCCAAATCGACGTCCTCCTTGGGGCAGGCGGACTCCGCCCCGGCCGAGACGATCAGAAGATGCGGAGCGCCCCGGAACAACTCGTCCTCCCCCTTTTGCCGATGAGCCCTGGCCGCCGAAGCCAAAAACTCGGGCAGGGGCTCGCCCCGGAGAATCCTTTCCTCCAGGGCCGCCACCATTTTTTCCCGCAGGGCGTCCAGGGAAGCCCGGTCGTCCACCACCAGGAAGCTTAAACCGCGATCATTGCAGCCGGTGGGCGCATTCGCCAGGGTGGCGAGGAGTTCGTCGAGCAGGGGGCGGGGGACGTTTTCCCCCCGGTATTGGCGCACGCTCCGCCTTCCCCGCAGCAGGGTCCGCATCTGCCGGAGGGAGGGCAGGCTTTCCGGGGTCAATTCCAGGCTGCGCTCCGGATTCAGGCCGAAAACGCCGATCGCCCCCGGGGGGCAAATCGCCAGGCAATGCTGGCATTCCAAACAATCGCCGGCCAGGGCGGGAGGAACTTCGGGCAAGGCGTCCGCCCCCGGCCGGGAAATGATTCCCCGCGGGCAGTCCCCGACGCAGGCGCCGCAACGTACGCATTTGTCGGGGGCGACGGTGAAATCAAGATTCGGCACGGCGTCCCTCCGGCAAGTCGGCCCCGTTCCCGGGAACGGATACAAAAAGGTAAGTTCAGCCGGAAACGGCGGCCTGGGGAGTGAATCCCGGATGGTGCCCGGGATGGCCCTCGCAATTGCAACTGGTGTGGCGCCAGTCGAATCCCAGCGCCTTCCAGACATCGGGGGTTTCCTCGCAGAGGCCAAGCGAACAGACCGGGCGGAGGATGTCCGCCGCCTGCCGGTAAAGGGCCACCCGGACATCGAAGGGATAGCGGGCCAGGGCGTATTTGCCCTTGAGGGCCGGGGCCGGAACCAGGGGGGCGCGCAATTTCTCGTCCAGGCAGGGATACAGGCCGGGATCGGCCCGAAGCGCCCCCAGGGTCACCCGTTCCGGCCGCAATTCCGCCACCTCGCCGGCGATTCCGGCGTAGTCGTAGCCCAGGATCATCGGATCAATCCGTATCCGCACCCGCCAGCCGGCCCGCCCCAGCCGGCCGGCGGCGGCCAGGCGGTCGCCGATCCCGGCGGCGCCCCGCTCGTGGTCCCGGGTGGCTTCGGGAGAGTTGACGGAAAAGGAGACGATGATGTTGCGGCAGGGTTCGCTTTCCAGCAGGACCGCGCAGTCGGCCAGGCCGGCCTTGGTCACCAGGAGCAGGGTGTGGGGCCGGCCCTTGGCCTCGGCCTCGGTCCGGAACAATTCGATCAGCCGCCGCATGACCGGCCGGAGGGATTCGAAGGAAAGGCTGTCGGAAAGGTTGCCGGCGTTGGCGACGTAGGTCTCCAGGTCGTCCCGGGCGATCCAGCTCCCGACCTCGTCCAGCAAGTCGCCGGTGTTGGTGGCGGCGCTGGACTTGCCGTGGTCGTAATAGGGATCCTTGAGGTAGCAATAGGAGCAGAGCGGGCTGAAGGAGCAGCCCCGGGCGTGATCCAGGGCGAAGAAGTTGGGGCAGATGGTCTCCACCGGGGTGGTCCGCAGTATTTCCACGAAAGGGCGGTCCGAAGGTTCCAGTCGACACTCTGGTTCTTTCAATTCGGTGGTCATGGCGTTGGGCTCCTCGGGAAAATGTTTTATCGAAACAACAGGGAAAAGATGCCCCGATATACGTGCATGCGGTTTTCCGCCTGATCGTAAACCGCCGATTGCCCGCCGTCCATCGCCTCGTCGGTGATTTCCGCGCCGCGATGGGCCGGGAGGCAATGCATGACGACGGCTTCGGGGGGGGCGGCGGCCAGGAGCCCGGCGTTGACCTGGTAGGGCTTGAAGGCGTCCTCCCGCCTTCCCGCCTCGGCTTCCTGCCCCATGCTGGCCCAGACGTCGGTATACACGACATCCGCCCCCGCCACCGCCTTTCTTGGGTCCGGCTCCTCGGCGAAGTCGACCCCCCCCAATTTTTCCCTCACCATTTCAATATAGCTTGGTTCCAGGCGGTATCCGGCCGGGCCGCTCCAGACCAGCCTCACCCCGGAAAGGGCGCTGGCGGCGACCAGGGAACGGGCGACATTGTTGCCGTCGCCCAGGTAAACGAGTTTGCGGCCCCGGAGATCGCCCCGGTATTCCCGAAAGGTGAGAAAGTCGGCGATCACCTGGGTCGGGTGGCTGTAGTCGGAAAGGACATTGATCACCGGCACCGAACCCTCCCGGGCGAATTCCTCGATCACCGCGTGGGAAAAGGTCCGCATCGCCACCGCCCCGACCAGGCGGCTCATCACCCGGGCCTGGTCCTTCACGCTTTCCCTGGCCCAGAACCGGCCGGGCGAGTCGGCCTCCAGGCAGATGGCCGATCCCCCCAGCGAATTCATCGCCGACTCCAGGGACACCCGGGTGCGCAACGAGGGTTTTTCGAAATACATCCCCAGGGTCCTGCCCTGGCAGAAGGAATCATGGATGCCGGCCCGAAACCTCGCCTTCATGGCCGCGCTTTCGGACAGAACCCGCTCCCAGCCCTCCTTTCCCAATTCCACCAAGGAAAGGATGTTCGTCATCGCCGTTCCCCCGTCCGCCAGTCGCCCGGCGGTCCGCCTACGCCGAATTGCCCGTATCTCCCAGGTAATTAGTAAGTATATGCCGGGCAAAGCCCGGGCGCAATGAAAAAGTGAACCCCCGGAGCGGTTTTCCCCCTGAACCACAACTTCGGAGTTGGCTGAAATGTCGCGTCAAATCCGCTTCCGGAAACGATTTCATTCACGGTTGGGGCGGGAATTCCGCTTTGCCGGGCGAATTCCGCCCGCGAAAGTCCCATGGGTTCCAAATATACCCAAGCGCGTATGGTCCACGGTTGTTTCTGTTTCCTAACCTTTGCACGCGCTTGGGGCTTGGGATAGACGTTGGTCCGAAAACCAAAACGCTTCCGGTATAACCTTCCAGGAGCATTTCACCGGGATGCACGACAATTCTATTTTTTGGAAGCATGGTCCCCCCGTCAATATAATTTAATTGTTCAAGGCGGATGACCGCGGCGCGAACCGGATTCGGCGGGAAATTAGGGGGCTTGTCGCCATAGTATAACGACCGTGTCCGTTTGTCGCCGAACAACTGAATCGCGCCATCGCCCCTTATTATCATATTATCGTTATCGCCAATATCAAGCGCCGAACCTTCCGGATGCGCCCATCACTTTTCGCGAATCGTCTGAAAGGATATTATCGGACATGGCAATTATGGAGATATGCCCGCGTCCGGAACCCCGGACGGGGCGCGAGAGGGAAAGAGGAAAGGAAGACCATGATTGCCGAATTGTCGCCGCTGTTCCTATTGATTGCGATCCGGATCGCCTCTCCCGCCGCCGCGGCCGGGGGGGACGGGATTCCGCCGGCCGCCTCCCCCGCCGGCGAAGCGGATATTTCCGCGCCCGCGCGGGAAAGCAGGCTGGAAATCGATTTAGCCTGGAAAATTTCAGGCTCCCTGCCGGAATTCGGCCATCCGGCAATCGACGAAAAAATCCGGGCCTGGTTCAACCGATTCCTTGCCGCAAGCTTGGCGGAGGGTGGCGACATCCTCCGGGAGACGACCTTGCGAATCGACTACCGGGTCTCCCGGCCGTCCGATCGGGTCCTGGGCGTGGCTTTTGAAACATCCTGGTATGCGGACGGGGCCGCTCATCCCTCGAGTTCCATCGAAATACTGAACTTCTCCCTTCCCGGCGGGCAGGTCCTTTCTCCCGGCCGGCTGTTCCGGGAACCGGAAAAGGCATTGGCCGTTTTTGCCGAACTCTCGCCCGGCCTCGTCCTGGAAAAGTTTCGGAAGGAGGATCCGGATTTCCTCGCCGGCTTGGCCGATCCCGACGATTTTTGGCTGGATCGCGATGGCTTCGCCCCCGTATGGGAGAATTATTCCCGCCTAGGCCTCGAATCCGGGGGCGTGCGCATCCATTTTGGGGAATACCAGGTTCTTGCCTACGCCTACGGCATTCAGGACGTTTTGCTTCCCCTGGCGGCCCTGATTCCCGCCGGCCCCAATCCGGAGGTCTGGCCGGCCGGCGCCTCGGCGACGCCCTAATCTTCGCGGTCGCCCGCCTTCCCGCCTCGGCGCTCAGCGCTTCGCCGGGACGATGGTCACGCTTTCGCCCGCCGCCCAGCGCTTGCGCTCGTCGGTGTAGAAGGCGTACGCCCGCGAGGCGGGGGCGCCGTAGCCGCCGGGAATGGCGGCGGTCAGCGGCAGGATCAGGTCTATCGACTCGCCCGCCTTGAGGAGGCGCCAATAGAGGACCAGCTCCCGCCCCCGCGTCTCCCAGGCGGCGAAGGCCCCGGCCGCCGCCAGTTCCTTCAGCCGCTCGATCCGCGGCTCCAGGCCGGCCGGAATGCCCAGAATCGCCACCGGCATCGTCACGTCCTCCCCTTCCGCCCGGATCGACGCCCGGAGATCGAGCGGCTCCCCCTCCCCGATTTCCCGCGCCGAAAGGGAGGTGGAGAGGGTCAGCCGGCAATCGGGGCTGTCCGGCGGGCGGGGAACGTTCATTTCCAGGTGGAGGGCGAACGGCAACTCGCCTCCGCCTTCCATTTCCAGGCCAATCCTGTGTTCGCCCGGGGACAACGCCGCCGAGAAGTCCGGCAATTCCAGCGCCTCCAGACTCTTTTCGTCGAAGGCGACCGGGCGGCCGAAGGGCTTGCCGTCCACAATCAGCCTGGCCGTTCCGGGAGCCTTCAGGCGGGGGCGGGCGGCGTCATAGGCGTTTATGGCCTTGAGGGCCAGGATGGTGGCCTGGGTGGAGCCGAAGCGCCCGGCCTTGCATTTCCCGAAAAGCCAGGCCATGGCCGGTTCGACCGCGCCGGCATAGTCCCCGCCCAGCCGCAACCAGCCGAGGACGGCGAGCGAGGTGGTTTCCATGTCCAGGGATTCCCCCCCGGAACGGGTTATCGAGGTTTCCGCCCCGGGAACGCCGCCGTCCTTGGCTTGCGCCTGGCGCAGCCGATCGGCGGCGGCGCGGGCGGCGGGAATCCCGTTCGCCAAGCGGAGGATGTTGACCCCCAGCGCCAGGAGGTAGGGATCGTTCGTTTCGGCGACGGTCTTCCGGGCCGCCGCCAGTTCCTTCTCCAGGGATTCCGGCTTTTCCCCGGTTTCGAGAAGGGTCCAGAGGATATACAGATTGGTCAGGGGGGCGGGGGCGGCGCCGAAGCTGTCCAGGGCCTTTTCGTTCCGGAGGAAGCCGCCCCGGCCGTCGCGGCGGGACAGCAGCCAATCGCGGGTGCGGGTCAGCATGGCGGAATCGACCGGGGTCACCCGGCTCATTTCGTCGAACTGCATCAGGCCGTAGGCGGTGAGCGCCTCGTGGCCGGGATCGCCCCCGAACCATTCATACCCCTTTTCCGGGGATTCGAAGGACAGGAGATGGCGGTAGCTCTCCTCCAGGAGTTCGCCCGCCCGGCGAATCCTCTCCGGGGACGCCCCGGCGTGGGTGGTGAAGTATCGCTGCGCCATCACCAGCGGATAGCTGGTGGAGCTGGTCTGTTCGAAGCAGCCGCTCGGCCGGCGCAGGAGGGCGTTCAAGGCCTCCTCCAGGTTGGCGAGCGGGGCCGGGTACAGCTTGGCCGAGACGGAAAGGCTGCCCGGCACGACGTCCGGCGGGACCACGATTCGCCGCGAGAAGGGAGTTCCCGGGCCGACCAGGCCGGAGTGATCCAGTTCGATCGGAAAGCCGCGCGGGAGGACGGCGATTTTCCGGGTCACCGTGTCGGCGTGGCCGCCGCCGGCGGCGGCCAGGGTCAGGGCGAAGTCGCCGGGGCGGGGCGCGGCCAACCCGGCCAGTGCGCGCTCCCGGCCGCCTTCCGACAGGGCCGCCGGCAACGCCGGCTTTTCCACCTCCAGGCCGTCGGAGCGGATTTCGAGCCCGGGGCGGTCGATAATCCCGCCGGTGTTGTTGACGAGGGCGATTGGGATGATTGGGCGATCGCCCTGGATCATGATTTCCGGCACCTTGGCCTCGATATGGAACGGTTCGAGCGAGGCCAACTCGGCCGTCCCCTCCCCCAGGGCGCCGTTGTTGGCGAAGGCGTCCGCCCGGATCCGGAAAACCGTGACGCTGTCCGAGAGATCGAAGGACACCACCGCCTCGCCGTTCCGGGGATTGGTCCGGACCCCGGCGTTCCAATACAAAGTTTCGGCGAAATCCACCCGATCGTTCGGGCGGCGGTTGGGCCGGACCGCGTGGGCGTATTCCCGGACCACGGCCAGCGGCGCCGGCATTGGTTTCGCAATTTCCCGCGCCCCGGCCCAGCGATCCGCCGCGACCATGGCCGCCGCCGGCGGGAGCGGGGGAACGGGCGCCAACGCCGGAGCGGGCGGTTCCGCGGCGGCGTGTACGCCGTCTAACTCGCCCTGGATTTCCTCGATCGCCGCCGCGTCGACCGGCATGAAATTATCCATGGCGGCCTCGGCGTTCGGGGCGAACCGCCGCAATCCTCCGGCCCGCATCGCGAAGACCGGCATCGGTTCGCGGATAGCGAGGACGCGGCGGACGGGATCGCGGTTTTCCGCCAGCGCCTCGTCCAGCCTCGCCAGGACGAAGCGGCGCCAGCCCTGGGTTCCCAGGAGCAGATCGATGTCGCGGGCGGCGTCGGGATTGGCCGGGTCGAAATACACCTCGGCGTCGGCCAGGTCCCTCACCTCGTTTTCCAGGTAGACCATCGTCGGCAGGGACGGCGGCAGGTCGCGCTTTTCCAGCATCGACAGGAGCGAGTCGTCCACCACCGACAGGCCCACCACCGCCTCCGCCGGCCGGCCGGACTCGTCGGTCGCCGTCACCCGGATTCGCACCTTGCCGCCGGGCGAGGGGGAAGCGCCGGCCGGTTCGGTTTCCACCCCGATTCCCAGCCTGACCGCGAACTTCGGCCGGCGGAAAACCAGCCGCTCGGCCAGCGGCAGGCCGTCGGCGTTCCAGACCGTGGCGATCAGCGCCCCCTCGGCCTCGCCGGCGTCAAGTTCCACCCGGTTGGCGCCGGGCGCGAGTTCCGCCCTGGCCAGCGGTTTCTCCCGGTGGCAGAGGGTTATCCGCGAAGCGCCGGCGGCCGGGGTCGCCTCCACCCGAAAGGCGATCGGCTCGCCGAAGGCGTAGGCGTCCCTTTCGCTTTGGAGGACGACCCCTTCCGGCCGGACGGCCGGAAGGGGAAACAGGCGGGAAATCCCGGACGGGCGGCGCGGGCGGAGCCCATACCGTTCGCCCGGGCGGGGGGTGAATTCGGCTCTTCCCCGCCCCTCGTGGACGGTCCGGATTTCGGACAGCGGCTCGCCCGGGAGGACGGCGTCCCCCTCGCCCAGCCGGACGAGGTCCCCCTCCAGATCGGCGGGCTTGCCGTCCGGACGCCTGGCCTGGAGGTAGAGCCGGGAGGGAAGTCCGGCGACCAGTTCCCCGCCCTCGGGATAAAAGTCGATGTCCAGGGTTTGGAGCAGGATGGGAATGGTCTTGCCGGCCGATTCGATTACCCCGCCGTCCTCGATCAGGAAAACCAGGCTTCCCTCGCCCCGATCGATTGCTTCGGGAAGGGTGAAGACGGCCCGGCAGTCGCCGTTTTCGTCCACCCCGATATTTTCCAGGCGCGCCGTCTCGGCCCCGTCCACCCGAGCCACCGCCGTGACCCGGGCCCCGGCCGGAAAGCCGCCCTCGGCCCGCTCGACATGCGCCGCGGCGGTCACCGTGTCGCCGGGACCGTATCCCTCGCGGAGAAATTCGATGCGCGTTTTCAGCCGGGGCGGGGCGTAGGCGCGGATTTCGAACCGGCGGACGGCCGGAGGGCCGCCCCCGGACTCCGCCTTCGCTTCATAACTCCCGCCCGCCGTCCCGGCCGGGATGGTCCAGGAGAAGCCGGCCACGCTGTCGCGAATCGGGGCCGCCAGGCGGGCGGCCTCCGCGTCCCTGGGGCCGGTTATGATCAAGCCGGCCGCCTCTCCCCCTTCCCGGACGGGGAAATAGCTGTCGGCCATGAGGAAGACGGCCCGGAAATACGCCGTCTCCCCCGGCCGATAGATTGGCTTGTCGGTGGAAAGAAAGGCGAGCTTGCGCCCCTCGCCCCCCAGCCGCTCCGGGGTCGGCGGGCCCGGCTCCGCCGCGAAGGCCGCCGCCGGGCGGAACAGCATCGGCGCCAGGAAGACGACGGCGGGAAGAATCGTCCGCTTGAAGCCGGTTCTCGCCATGACATTTCTCCTATGTTGACTTTTAATGGAAATCAAACGATCTACCGGAAACGTCTTGGTTTTCGGACCAACGTCCATCCCAAGCCCCAAGCGCGCGCAAAGGTTGGGAAACGGAAACAACCGTGGACCATACGCGCTTGGGTATAGCTTGTTCGATTTTCTTTAAAAGTCAACTAAAAGCCCCCTTCGCGAAACCTCGGTTCAATCGCCCGGAACACCTCGATCAGGGCCGGATCGAAATGGGTCGCCGCGCCCTGGATGATGATCCGGGCCGCCTCCGGGTGCGAAAAGGCTTTTTTGTAGGGCCGGTCGGAAATCAGCGCGTCGTAAACGTCCGCTATCGCCATGAGTCTGCCCTGGAGGGGGATGTCGTTCCCGCGGAGGCCGCCGGGATATCCGGAGCCGTTCCATTTTTCGTGGTGGGTCAGGGCGAATATCTTGGATTGGACCAGGAAATCGCTTTCGCTTATGTTCGCGCCTATCTTCTCGATTATTCCCGCCCCGAAGGCGCAGTGCCGCTTCATTTCCTCGAACTCCCCCGGGGTGAGCGGCCCGGGCTTTTTCAGGATGCCGTCGCTAATCGATATCTTGCCCACATCGTGCAGCTGCGACGACTGGAGAAGCAGTTCCGCCGGCCAGGCGGAGATTTCCCCGGCGTGAAGGCCGCCCTCCCGCAAGCCGGCCAGCAGGATTTCCAGCCAGCGCCGGGTGCGCTGCACATGTCCGCCGGTCGCGTCGTCCCGGCTCTCCACCGCGTCCGCCAGGGTATGCAGTATCGCGCCCTGCAATTCGAGGACCTTCCCGGTCTTCTCCTCCACCATCCGCCTCAGGTTGCCGTTGAAATCCTGGAGTTCCAGCTTCTGCCTTTCCAGGGTCCGCTTCTGGGACTCCAGCGTCAGGTGAATTTCCACCCGCTTGCGCAGGAGAGGCGGGTCGAACGGCTTGGATATGTAATCCACCGCGCCCAGGCTCAAGCCTTCGACCTCGCTCCCCGGGTCGTCCCTCGCGGTGAGGAACAGGACCGGTATCCCCCTCGTGGCCCCCCGATCCTTGAGGATTTTTATCGCCTCGAGGCCGCTCATTTCCGGCATGTTGATGTCAAGCAGGATCAGGGACGGGGTTTCCTCCTCCAGCAGGGCGAACATCCGGGCGGCGGAGGGGACGGTGAAGACGTCGTACCGGTCGGACAGCGCCGCCTTGGCGAACTTCAGGTTCGTCAACATGTCGTCGACGATCATGATCCGGGTTCGCCGCGCCCCCGTCCCGCTCACGTTTCCGCATCCTTAAGCAATCCGTCCACCACCCCCTCCGCCTCCCGGAAATCCGACGCCAGCAAATGATCGGCGGCCAGGGACAGCGCCTCGCCCGCCTTCCCGGGAAAGCGGCGGTCGAGGAGCCTTTCCAGGGCGAGGTCGATGTCCCGGATGTTCCTGGACCGAATCGCGGTTTTGAGCCGAACCAGTTCCCCGGCTTCCGGCGCCTCTCCCCCGGAAGTTTTTTCCTCCTCCCGTCCCGAAACGTCCTCGGACTCCAGAACCTTCCGGATCCCGCCGATCAAGCGGGTCAGCTCCCGGCGGTACCCTTCCAGGGCGTCCTCTATCGTCCGGAAATCCCCCCTTTTCCCCGCCTCCTCGAGGCGCCGGGATTCCTCCGCCAGGGCGGCGGCGCCGATGTTGGCGGCGGCGCCTTTCAAGGCGTGGACCTGCATGATGAAATCGGCGAGGCCGGCTTCCGGCACGTGGTCGAGAAACGGGAGACGGGAAGCCGCGTCGCGGCGGAAGGTGGCGAGCAGCCGCAGATAATCCCTCCGCGAACCCCCCATTCTCCTCAAGCCGAGTTCCACGTCGATCCCCTCGATCGCGAACCCGGCCGGGCCGCCCTCCCCCGTTCCGGGCGCCCTTTCCCGCCGGGCCGCCGGCGGCACCCATTTTTCCAGGAGTTCCCGGAGTTTCTCGTCCTCCATCGGCTTGGAAAGGTAGTCGTCGAATCCCCGGGACAGGAACATCTCCCGCATTCCGGTCATGGCGTTGGCCGTGAGGGCGACGACGGGGACGCCGCCCGGCTTTCCGAGGGCGCGCAGCTTCTTCAGGGTCTCGATGCCGTCCAGTTCGGGCATCATGTGATCGAGGAGAATCAGGCCGAAGGGGGATTTCCTCACCAACTCGATCGCCTCGCGACCGCTCGAACAGGTCGTTATGTCGAAGCCGAAGGGGGAGAGGAGGCCGCGGGCTATGACCAGGTTGGTGGACACGTCGTCGACGATCAGGATCCGGAATCCGGGGGCGGAAAAGGGGGCGTCCCGCCGCCGGGGATCCGCTTCGCCGTAGCCGATCCGGTCGAAGGGGCCGAGGGGAGTCCAATCGGCGACCTCCTGCGGGATGGTGGCGGTGAAAATCGACCCCTTGCCGTAAACGCTGGCGGCGGCGATGTCGCCCCCCATCGCCCGGCAAAGGCTGCGGGAAATCGACAGGCCCAGGCCGGTGCCCTCGACGGCGTCCCCGTCCTTCCGATCGAGGCGGACGAAGTCCTTGAAAAGGTTTTCCATGTCCCCGGGCCTTATTCCGATTCCGGTGTCCTCCACCGAGAAGGCCAGTTCGACTCCGGAATCCCGGGGCCGGCTTTTGGCCGAAAAGGTCAGGCCGCCCCTATGGGTGTATTTCAAGGCGTTAGAAAGGAGGTTGAGCAGGATCTGGCGTATCCGCACCTCGTCCCCCACCAGCCGGCGGGGAATGTTCGGGGCTATCGCGGTTTGCAGCCGCAGCGACTTTTCGCCCGCCCGGACGCTTATGATCGCCAGCACGTCGTTAAGGAGCGAGGAGGCGTGGTAGGGGGAGGAATTTATCCGGAAATTCCCCGACTCTATCTTCGAGAAATCCAGGATGTCGTTGATGATGGAAAGCAGATACCGGCCGGAATGCCTGATTTCGGCGATGTATTCTAGGGCCTCCGGGGTTCCGTAGTCCCGGTACGCCAGATCGCCCATTCCGATTATGGCGTTCATCGGGGTCCGGATTTCATGGGACATGCGGGCCAAAAACGACGATTTGGCGCGGCTTTCGCGCTCCGAGCGGACCCGGGCCTCGCTCAGGCGGACCAGGATGACGCAAAGGGCGAGGGCGAGGGAAAACGCCAGCGCGGCTATGATCGAGGCCATGGCGTGGACCTCGCCGTAGTAGTACCGGACCGGCGCCATGATCCCCAGGTACCAGCCGTTCTCGAGCTTGGTGAAGAAGCCGATGTTTTCAACCCCGCCGTCGCGGACATTTTCGATCAGGACGCCGTCCCTCATGCCCTTCAACTTCGCGTGCACCGCGGCATAGCCCTCCAGTTCCCCCAGGGGCCGGCCGATGTTCCGGCCATCGCGGTGGGTCAGGACGTTGAACGAGTCGTCCAGGAGCATTCCCTGGCCGGCGTCCCCCACCCGGTATGCTTCCACCTGCTCTATCACCGGATTCAGGAGATAGTCGAGGGCGAGGACGCCCCGGCTGTCCCCGGTTTTGTCGAAAACGACCTGGGAAACCGCGCTGACCGCGTTGCCGGTCCTGGGATCGACATATGGCTTGGAATGGAAGATGCCGTCCTGAATCAGGGCCCCGGTCATCCAGGGGGCGGTCTTGGGATAAAAGAACTTTCCCGGGATCCAACTGGTCCCGTCCAGGTAATTCCCGTCCAGATAGCCGTAAACCGAGACGAAAACATTCCTGATGTCCTTCTGGCCGCGGAATAAATTCGTCCAGGACTTGAGGATTTCCAGCAACTCGTCGGGGCCGGCCCCGGCCTGGAGGGCCGCGCTTATGGAAAGGGCCGCGTGCCGCAGGGCGTCCTCGTGCGCCAGGACCAGGGATCGCATCGCGGTCTGGTAGGCGCGCATTTCGCTCCGGCCGTGGAGATCCATCTGCCGCTTCATCGCCAGGCTGACGAACCAATAGCTCGAAAGCGCCATGGCGGAAAAGGCGGCGCCGACGAACAGAAGCTGCTTATAATCCCTCTTCAGCATCTTCCCGAACTTCATGATCGACCCCGATCAGAAGGTATTTCATGGGTATCTCGACGCCGGCCGTCCCCATGTATCCCTTCCCGAACACATAGGTGTCCTGGTAGACCAGGAAATATTTCCTCACCGGCTTGGCGGTCAGATCGTCCATGTAGTAGGAGCCGTTCCAGGTGGCGCCGGGGGAAAATTTGCCGAAGCACTCGAGCAGCGTCTGCATGTCGGAGATTTCAACCCGCCTCTGGGCGATCAGGCGCCCGAATTCCGCCATCCCGGCCGTCTGGATGACGCCCAGGGGATAGGCCCAGGTTCCCAGGCGGCCGTTCCCCCCGGCCTTGGCGACGGCCTCCTCGACCTTTCGCAGGATCGCCTGCCAATCGCCGGATTCGTAATCGATGTCGATTCCGAACGCCTGGGGATAGCCCAGGATCGGGGAGGGCAGGTCGGCTTCGACGAAATAGCTTTCGCTCGCCGCGACCTGTTCGAGGACGGGTTCGGTGTGGGCGTCGTTGGTGCAGAAAAAAGCCGTGTCGGCGCCGTATTTTTCAATCCAGGCGGGAAAATTCTCCAGAATGAAGCGCCGGGCGCCCTCGATCCCGGCGCTCCCGGTCGGATCCGGGGCCTCCTCGTCGGCGAAGGCCAGCCCCAAATCGCGGCAGGCCTGCCGCATGATGGAGCGCCTCCGGGCCATGTGGTGGTAGCCCAGGTGCCTGGGAAAGGACAGGTGCACCAGGGTCCGCGCCCCTAGCCTCTTGGCGAGGAGGGGGATGAGGTAGCCCCGGGCGATGAAGTCGGCGTTCACCACCAAATCGGCGCCGGAGGCCAATTCGTCGATCTCCTCGTGGGCTTCCCCCGCGAGGCAGACGATGCCGGGATTCCTTTCCTTGACCCGGCGGAATCCCTCCCCCGTTCCCGGAACGGCCTGGTTGACGACTATCACCCGCATCAGCGGATCGTCGGCCAAATCCGCGATCACCCGCACGGTCCGCCCGGCGTCGTCCATGAAATTGTCGGGATAGATCGCGTGGCGGATCATTCCCCCGTTCAGGGCGTCCCCGTAAAGGCGAATCATCTCCCTGGCCCCCAGGTAATCGTCCGCGCCCTGGGTGACGTCGCCGGTGACGATCCCGATATGGAAGAACTCGTCCGGCTTTTTCGAGGGCGCGCCAATCCGGATGTTGCGGTATTTCTCCGGCACCTTCGCGTTCACGCTGCCGAGATGGCCCTTGCCGAACACGTAGGTGTCCTGGTAGGCGAGGACGTAATTGTCCAACTGCCGCCCGGAGGACGCGGTCGTATACCGATCGTAATTCCAGCCGGAGCCCGGGGTGAATTTTTCGTAGCATTCGATCAGCGTCCCCGGATCGGACGCCTCGGCCCGGCCTTCCCCGATCAGGCGCCCGAACTCGATCAATCCGAGCGAATGGCTGGTCCCGAGCGAATGCGTCCAGGTTCCCATGCGCCCGGCGGCGCCCGCCTTCACGACCGCCTCCTCGATCTTCCGGAAAAGGCTTCGCTCCCCGGCCGGACTTCCCTCCGTCTCGATTCCGAAGGCGCCGGGGTAGCCAAGCAGCGGCGACGGCACGTCGGCTTCGACGAAATAGCCGCCGAGGAGGGCTATCTGCCGGAGCAGCGGCTCGGTATGGGCGTTGTTGGTGCAAAAGAAGGCGGTCTCCCCCCCGTATTTTTCGATCCAGGCGGGAAACGACTCGGTGATGAATTTCCGGGCGCCCTCGATTCCGGCCTCGCCCATCGGATCCGGGGCGTTCTCCGAGGCGAACCGCAATCCCAGGTCCCCGCAGGCCGCCTCCATTATCGCCCGCCGGCGGCTTATGGTTTCGTCGACCATGTGGCGGGGAAAGGAAATGTGCACGAAAGTCTTCGCGCCCAGTTCCTTCGCCGATCGGGGAATCAGGTAGCCCCTGGATATGAAATCGGAATTCACCACCAGATCGGCGATGTCGGCGATGAACTCGGGGTCCTCGTGGGCCTCCGCCGCCAAGCAGACGATGTCCGGGCGCTTCGCCTTGACCAGGCGGAAAGCCTCCGCCGTTCCCGGAATCCCCTGGTTGACGACGATCGCCTTCAACAGGGGATCGTCCGCCAGGCCGGCTATCAGACTGATCGTCTCCGCCATTCCGGTGATGAAGTTGTCGGGATACCTGAGGTGGCGAATCATGCCGCCCTCCCCGGCGTCGCCGTAAAGCCCGATCGCCTCCCGCGCCCCCAGCAATTCGTCGCCGCCCTGGACGGAGCTGCCGGTCACCACCCCTATGTGGAACGCCGCCCCGGCCGGGGGTTTGTCCGGCGGGGGGGAGTTCGGGGCGGCCGCGGCTGGAGCCTCCGGGGGGGGCGCCTCCGCCTCGCCAACCCGTTCCGGCCGGGACCGGCTCGGCAGCAACAGGGCCAACCCGACGGCGACGGCGACCGCAATCAACGCCGCCATCCTTTTGTTGCTCATTTCCGTCTCCTCACCGTATCCGCCGGTAGGTGCCGCTGGAACCGTCCAGCCGGTTGGGATCGACCAGGGAGTTTTCGGCGTAGAAGACCCGGTTGTCGGCGTCCACATAGGCGTGTTTCGGCATGTAGTCCAGTTCCAGGACGTCGCCGGTGGCCGGATTTACCGTCCTTTCCACCCCGCGGATGATGTCGGTCATGTTGTTGAAGCTCCTGGACTGGGCGTCGGCGCGCCCCTGGATGGTTTCCCGCCGCGATTGAAAAATGTCCCGCTGCCGCTGGATCATCTCCTGGGAAGCCCGCCATTGCCGCTTCTGCTGTTCGACCATGTCCTGGTTCCGCCGCTGTTGCAACTGGTCCATCCGCGCTTGCCAAGCCGGATCCGGGGTGTTGAGGGCCTGGAGCATCGCCGCGAGTTCCGGATCCAGGCTATCGCCCTCCGCCGTATACAAACCCTGTTCCACCGCCTCGGCCGGCCAGTTGCTGACGACGGTGTTGAGGGTCCAATAGACGGAGTCGAGTTCCGAGGTCAAATTGGAAACGCCGAGCCTGGCGCTCGTTTGGGTGTAGGAGGTTACGGCCATGACGGCGAAATACATTTCCCCGCCGTCCTCGACATGCCGGAAAATCGCGCTGTGGGTGTCGCCGGACATCTTCGCCTGGAAATTGGGGTCGCCCGGCGTCATCCGGTTCAACCGCTCGTACGTTTGCGCCATCTCCCGGTACGTTTTTTCGTCCCGCCAATCCCGCGCCAATTCCAGGCCTTCCAGGGGCGGCAGCCGGTCGACGAACTCCTGCAGGGCCCGCGCCGCGCTTTGCGGCTCCTTTCGGGCGTTTGGGGGGATGGACGAGAGCGGGTCGTAGGCGAAGGTTCCGCGATGGACGGCGTACGCGTAGGCGCGGCCGGGCAGTTTGGCCAGCCAGGCTCCCGCCTCCCGGTCGACGATGACGAAGGACAAGTCGAAAGCGCCCTCCCGGGGATGAACCAGGTTGTAAAACAGTTCGTAGCGCTCCGGCACCCGGACCCGCCGGCAGGGAATGCCCAGAAGCGGATCGATGATGGCTTCCTCCCTGGCGGAGGCGGAAGCGGCGGCCAGGAGAAGGGCCGCCGC
>JAISYL010000222.1 GCA_031269935.1 Planctomycetota bacterium | reverse complement strand
CGAATCGTTCGGGTTAGACAAGGAAAAAGGCGCTGGCAGGATGTTTTTTGACCGGCGGTCAAGGGCAAAAAACATCCGGGAAGCGGCTTTTGACGCCGTATAACCCGACGAGACGGTATCTAACAACACGCCCTTATAACAATATCCCAAATCTTGCGCGTGTCAATAGGTTGACTTTTAAAGGAAATCGGGCCAACCGCAGCCCGATTTCCTTTAAAGATTCAACCGCTTTCGTTTCAATGGGTTGAGGTTTGTTTGATTTTCTTGAAGAGCCAACCGTTGTGATCATCACCTTCAATCGGTTTCCCGGGGCGGCGGGATCAGCTTGTATTTTACCCGGAGCAGGGGAACGGGCGCCGGCCAGAGGTTCCTGAGCCGGCCGAGAACGGGGGTGTGGTGGAATTGCCGGATTTCCTGGAGCAAAAGGGCGTTGTCCACCGCTATGGTCAGAATCCCGTCCTTGAAGGAATGAACCCGGCTGTACCGGGCCAATTCCCGGCCGACCGCTTCGCTCCAGCCGGTCCGGATTGCCTCCAGGCCCTGGTTTCGGGAAAGATCCCTCCGGATTCGCCGGTATTGGGAAAGCCGGCCGATCTTTTCCGGCTGGGCGCCGGGCCGGACAATCGGTTTCCGGTTCTCCTCCGGGTCCGGGAAGGAAAATATCAGCCGCTCCCGCCGGGCCTTGGCCAGGCCCTGCCGCCGCCAGGCGATTTCCCGGAACCAGGCTTCCCAGGCTTCCTCCCCCGGGGAAACCCCCATTTTGGAGACGGTTGACGAACCACCGCCCCGCCCGGCGAGGGAAGGCTTCAATTCCGCCTATCCATCGGCATCAGGACATACAGGAAATCCCCGTCCTCGATCCGGACCGGATCCTTTTCGTTCGTGTATTGGACGGCGATTTTTTCCGCCCGCATGTTTTTCAGGCCCTCGTTCAGGTAAACGTAGTTGAAGCGCAATTCCAACTCGGGCCCCTTGAGTTCGGCGTCCAAATTGAGGTTCGCCTCCCCGAAATCGCTTTTGGCCGTCACATTCAGGTGATCCCCGGCCAGGGCGAGCTTGACCGTCTGGAATTCCGGGGAGGAAACCGCGCCGGCGTTCTGGAGGGTGGCGATCAACTCCTCCCGGTTGACGGTGAAGCTGAAATCGCTGGGGGGGGGTATTACCTCGCGATAGCGGGGAAACACCCCTTCCACCCGGTGGATGACCATGTCCGCGTTCTCGGTTTTGGCCAGCAGGTCGTTGGCGCCCATTTTCAATTGCAGGACATCGCGGCCCGCCGCCATTTTGGCCAAAATCGCCATGCCTCGGGGGATGAGGATGCCGTTTCCGGCGGTTTTCTCCGGATTGCGCAGGGACTTCCTGACATGGGAGAGCCGGTTGGTGTCGGAGGAGACGAATTCCAGGCCGTCTTCCCCGATATCGAGGTAAATCCCGTTCAAGGCGTATCTGGTGTCGCCCTTGGCGGTGGCGAAGGCGGTTTTTTGCACCGCGTCGACGAAATCGTCGCCGTGGATGAACACCGCCCCTCCGGCCCCCATTTCCGGAAAGACGGGATAATCCGTATCCGCCTGTCCGGGAATCTGGAACCGCCCCTGCCGGGTGGTTATTTCCGCCAACTCGTTTTCGACGCTTATCCGCAGTTCGTTCGCCAGGGAGCCCTTGACCACGGAATTGAGCCGGGCCGCGGGAAGCAACACCGCCCCGGGACTCTCGACCCGTCCGCCCGGCAGGGTTATTCTTACGCCGGCTTCCAAATCCGTGCCCACCAGGGTGATGCCGTCGCTTTCCGCCTTCAGCAGCAGATTTTGGAGAATGAGACGAATGGAACGTTCCGGGATCACCGAACAGACCAGGGAAAGGGCGGCGGAAAATTCCTGCTTGTCAACCGAGAAATTCATGCTGGTCACCTGTGCCGGGTTTTTAAGAATGCCGATAAAACGCCGGCGGTGCATTATAATCCACCGGTCGCCATTTTACTCCAAAAAAAACGTGGGCGAAGTTATTTTTCCGCTTGCCGCCTTTCCCCAAACCCTAGCCGCGATCCCGCCCCAGGCTTTCCAGGCGGTCGCGCATGTCCTTCAGCAGGGGGAGGGAGTCGAGGTCCCGGTCGTAAACCGCCAGCAGCTCCTGGAGGCCGCCGCTCCAGGAGTTGAAATTTTCCAGCGATTCGGCAATCGCCGGTTTGTCCCGGCCGCCGTCCGGGGGGGAGCCGGCCGGGCCGGGTTTCGGCGGTTTCGCGATCAGGGTGGCGAAGCTGGCGAGCCAAACCAGGGCCCGCAGGCCCAGGCGGGCCCCGTCCAGGGTGGCGGCGTTGCGATCCAGGGCCTCCACCATCTTGTTCAGCTTGCCTCGGGCGGCTTCGACGCCCCGCAGGGTTTTCAGCCAGTCGATGCCGTTGAGCAGCCAAAGCGCCCGCCGATCCTCGGGCCAGTGTCCGAAAACGATTCGCCGCAGCAGCAGTTCGTCCGTCGCCGAGAGGCCGGGGGGGAAGGCTTCGGCGACCGCCTCCCACAAGTCCATCGCCGGCGAGGCCAGATGGTTGTAGAGCAGGTTGGCGTAGAGCCAGGCCGACTGGTCCGCCTCCAGGGGGTTCCCCCAGGCGGAAATCAGGCCGGTGGCGGCCGGATACATCAAGTTCTGCCAAAGGTAGGCGAACCCGGCGTCGCGGAAGGAAATCATGAAGTCCCGCCGAGGCCGGGAACGGAGCCAAATCATCGCCGAATCCAGCCGGTGGTGGAAGACGGCGGAGCCCTGGCCGGAAAAACCGTTGATCGGCCCCTGCACCTCGAGCCGGAGGGGAAGTTCCCCGAAATCCGGGGGGGGAGGGGCGTAAATCCCGTCCATCCGGTACCAGCCGCCCACCCCCAGCGATTTCAGCGCCGGGGGAGGGCAGTTGGAGGCCTGGAGCAGGTTCGCGTCCAGCGAGAGGCTTTTCAGTCCCGCCTCGCCGTTGAGGATGGAGGCCGCCGCCAACTTGATCCGGGAAGCGTCCACCCCGATGGGAAGGGGATCGTCCAGGGCGGCCTGTTCGGCGCCGAAAAAGCGGGCGGCGGCCCGGAGATCGGCCCAGATCGCCTTGGGGGAGCGCTTTCCCGACAGCATGGCGCCGAGCCAGGGCGCGCTCACGCCCAGGGCGAGGCCGTAGGATTGGCAGAGCTGAACGAAATTGTCCAGTCCGGGCATCCGCCGGGGGGGGACGAAGGAGGCGGGGAGAATCAATTGCAGGCGGTTGGCCTTGAAGGTGGCGGCGAAGGAGGCTATCTGCATAAGCAGCCCGAGGTTGACGCCGCCTTCCCCCAATTCCACCGCCAAGCCGCGGAACTGGCAGGTGGGGGTGTCGACGACGATCCCGGCGGGAAGGATGTCCTCGGAATGGCGGAGGATGAGCATGGCCAGGGTTTGGATGCCGGCCGCCAGTCCGTCGCGGGATCGCGAGGTGATCAGGGCGCTGTCCTGGAGCTTGATCGCGTACTGCCCCTCCCGGGTGAGCTCCGGCACCCCTTCCAGGAGATCCGGCCGGGCCAGCTTGGCGGCGTTGTACAGGGCGATTACCACCGCGCCCTCCGGGATCCTGGCCGGCACCCCCTCCAGGAGGACGCAGCCCAGGCCGTTGCGGGCGACGACGGCCTCCCCCAGGGCCGTGCAGGGGGCCGAAAGCGAGTGCCCGGCGATGGGGAGGTGGTAGATGGCCAGGCAATGCCGGGGATTGTAGCGGCCGGAAAGGTTGCGGCAGGAGGAAACCCTCGGGGCCAGGCCGGCCAGGGTGTCGTCCAGGCTGGACATGCGGCGGTTACCTTCCCCCGGGAAAAGGGCCGTCCCGGCCCCGGAGCCGGGCGGCGAAGCGCCCTATCCGGGCCAGGGCCTCCCGGATATTGTCGATCGAATAGGCGTAGCAGGCCCTGATGTAACCCTCCCCCGGCTCGCCGAAGGCGGAGCCGGGAATCACCGCCACCCTTTCCTCCCTCAGGAGCCTTTCGCAGAATTCCAGCGAACTCAGGCCGGTGGAGCCGACGCCGGGGAAGACGTAGAACGCCCCGCCCGGCTCGAAGCACTCCAGCCCCGCCCGGCGGAAGCCCGCGAGCATCACCCGGCGCCGGCGGTTGTATTCCCCCCGCATGTCCTCCACCTCGGCGTCGCAGTTGTCCAGCGCCTCGATGCCGGCGTGTTGGGACACGGTGGGCGAACACATGATGCCGTATTGGTGAATCCGCCGCATGGCCGCCACCAGATCCGGATGGCCGGCGGCGTAGCCCAGCCGCCAGCCGGTCATGGCGTAGGTCTTGGAAAAGCCGTTGATCACCAGGGTGCGATCCTTCAGGCCGGGAAGCGAAGCCAGGGAAACGTGGGGGCCGGAATAGGTGAGCTCGGAATAGATTTCATCCGCGAGGACGATCAGCCGGCTGTCCCGGATCAGGGGCGCGATCCCCTCCAGGTCCTCCCGGGCCATCACCGCCCCGGTGGGATTGTTGGGAAAGGGGAAAACCAGCACCTTGCTCCGCGGGGTCAGCGCCTTCGCCAGCTTTTCCGGGGTCAGCTTGAAACGGTCCCGCTCCTCCAGGGGAACCGGGACCGGGGTCGCCCCGGCGAGGATGGCGCAGGGCTTGTAGGCGACGAAGCTCGGTTCCGGGACGATTACCTCGTCCCCCGGCCCGGCCAGGGCGCGCAGCCCCAGATCGATGGCTTCGCTGCCGCCCACCGTGATGATTATCTGGGTTTCCGGATCGTAGGACAGCCCCAGCCGGCGGCGAAGGTAGCCGGCCACCGCCTCCCGCAGCCGGAGCAGGCCGGCGTTGGGGGAATAGTGGGTCCTTCCCTGTTCCAGGGAATAGATTCCGGCCTCGCGGATGCGCCAGGGGGTGACGAAGTCGGGCTCGCCGATCGAGAGGGAAATGGCGTCCCGCGTTTCCCCCGCCATATCGAAGAATTTCCTGATTCCCGAGGCCGGCAAATCCCGCACCCGCGGCTGCAGGGCCTCCCGCACGTTCATACCAGTCCCTGTTCGCGATCGTCCTCGGCCTCCCGGCTGAAAACCACGCCGTTGGCCTTGTATTTCTTCAGGACGAAATGGGTGGCGGTGGAGGTGACGGCGTCGATGGTGGCCAGCTTCTCCGCCACGAACAGGGCCACCTCCTTCATGGACTTCCCTTCGATGACCACGGTGAGGTCGAACCCCCCGGACATCAGGTAGCAGGCCTTGACCTCGGGATAGCGGTAAACCCTTTCGGCCACCCGGTCGAAGCCCCGATCCCGCTGGGGGGTGACCTTGACCTCGATCAGGGCGGTGACCCGCTCGGTCCCGGTTTTCTCCCAGTTGATCAGGGCGGTGTAGCCGGTGACGATCCCGTCCGCCTCGTAGCCGGCGAGGGCGCGGGCGATCTCCCTTTCGTCCCCGCCCGCCAGGACGGCGAGTTCGGCCAAGGGAAGGCGGCCGTATTTTTCCAGAATGTCGAGCAATTCATCCATCGCAATCCCCCGGGCTCCCCGAAGTCGGCTTGAAGCGAAACCACCCCGGGCGGCGGCGGGCCGGATCGGGGCGGCCGAATTTCCTCCGCGCGGCAAACGGATCAAATCATATCGGTTTGACCTTGACTGTCAATTCGGTTATAATCGAATAAAGTTGAAAGGGGGGCGGGCCCATGTCGATTTTCTACTGGACGGCGCAAAAATTCGGCGTCATCATCGGCGTCTTCTACCTCGCCGCCGCCGGGATAATCATCATCCCGGAGGTGATTCCCGGAGGCGCCGTCGACCCCGGGCTGATGGCGCGGGTTTACCCCCCGGGCTCGACCTTCGCGGCCGCCGATCCGGCCTGGAGCCCGGCCGGGCTTTTCGGCTGGCCGGAAGACCTTTGGCCGGCCGCCCCCTCCCCGAAAAAAATCGGGGTGGTTTCCTATTCCGGCGCCGGCGTCGTCCTGAGTTTCGACGGGGGGCCCGCCCGGGAGGTAACCCTAATCCGGGCGCTGGGCCATCTGGGCGGCCGGAACCCCGCCGGGCCCGGAGTCGTCCCGGACTGGCTCCGGCGGGCGGGCGAATACCTTCTCGACATTCACCGGCGGGTGTTGGCCCGGCTTCAGGAGGCCGTTTCGGCCTGGAACCCGGGGGAGGCCCTTTCGGCGGTTCTCCCCAAACTGGCCGTCGCCATGCTGTATTGCGGGGCGGTGGCGGTGATTTGGTATTGCCTGGCCAAGAGCGATCACCTTTCCAACCGGAAAAACGGCTTCTCCCTGATCTACTCGGCCTTAATCCTCTGGCCGGCCGCGGTCGCCGGCCTCTCCCTGGCCGGGGTGAGCCTGGCGGCCGTCCTGCAAAACCTCCCCGATTCCCCGGTTTTTTTCAGCCGCCCCCTCCTCGCCGCCTGGGGCGCGGTGCTGGCCTGGCCGGCGCTGGTCGGCGTCCTTTCGATCCTGGAGGTCCTCCGCGACTGCCTCAATTTCCATTTCAGCCTGGCCGTGTCCCATGCCCTGGTTTTGGCGGTGGGAATAGTCTCCCTGCCCCTGGCGACCCTGGGGGCGCTGTTCGCCGTCCTGGCGCTGGCGCTTTACCTGGCCCTCAAAATCGGCCGCCGGGGCCTGGGAGCCCTGCGCCGGCGGTAAGGGTCGGTGAACTTTATTTCTTTACGTCGACTTTTGAAGGAAATCGGGCCAACCACCGCCCGATTTCCTTCAAAAGTCCACTTTACGAGCCGTTCTGTCGGACCTACCCAAATCTGATCAGGCCGATTTGGCGCCAACTTCCCGCTTCGTCGAGGCCGGTTTCACCCGACGCTTGCGCATCGGGCCAGAGCCTTCCTCTCCACAGGCTGACACCGCGGAACTCGCGGCGTAATTCCTCAGATT
>JAISYL010000203.1 GCA_031269935.1 Planctomycetota bacterium | reverse complement strand
GCCCGCAAGAGCGCCGTCAGATCCAGTTTCTTCCCGTCCATCCAGCGGTTGGCCAGTTCCGCGGGCATTCGAGCCTGGAGGTCGTGGGTCAAGGTCCGGACAATGACCTCGCGGTAGATGGGGTTGGCGGGTTCAAGCGCGCCGGCGGCGCTGATCTTCACTAGGCCAAGATCCAGGCAGAACTTGGTGTCGTCGTGGAGGAGGGACACTTCGTTATCCGCCCCGGTCAGCATCGGCTCGATTACCTTCCGCACCCGCGGCTCCCTCAGCCGGTCCAGGAGCGAATCAATATGGGTGTCCCGCCGCTTCATCAAGGCGTCGGCCGCGGCGTCGATATGCCCGGCGGTCACGGGAAGCGAATAGTCGCGTTCGAGATCGTCCTCCACCACCTGCCGGGCCAGGGCGTTCACCAGCCAGGGCTGGCCCTCCGACCAATACCAGGCCCGTTCGACCGCCTCCGGCTCGAAAACCTGTCCAGTGGCCTCGGTGTGCTGCCGGTAGAGTTCGGCCACCTGTTCCCGGGTGAAGTTGTCGAGGGTCAGGGCCTTGGTGACGATATTGAAGGGGCTGGCCGATCCCAGGCTTTCACTTCCGGGACGAACCTCCGCCCTAAAATCGCGGATATCCCTCATCCCGACCAGGGCTATCGACCAGGGGAAGGAAATCCTGGCGCGGTTGATGTAGCCATAGCGCAACTGCCGAAGGAAGGTGATTAGCGTCTGCCCCGACAGGCAGTCGACTTCATCGAAAAATAGGATAAGCGGCTTGTCGAGGGCGGCTGAAAATCCGGAAAGGGCTAAGCGAATGCCGGTCGCCACGTTTCCGGCGGGTTGTTCTTCGACCCGTCTCTCTTGGAATATCGGCGAAGCGGCCACGGCGGCGTTCAACTCGTACACGATCATGGAAAGGCCGCGATCAAGGTCTTCAATCCTCTGCAGCGTCTCCAGCGAACAGTAGAGCGCATAATGCCGCCCTTCCTCGTTGATCTCGTCGGTCAAGGCATGAAGAAGCGTGGTCTTCCCCGACTGGCGGGCGGCGTGGATGACGAAATACTGTTTCTGGGAGATCAGTCTGGGCGCCTCCGGTAGGCGATCAATGGCGGGAAGCATGTAGTGCTCGCCCGGGACGCAGGGTCCGGCGACGTTGAAATACTTCGGGATGACCGGGTCCATGTCTCGCGCCTTTTTGAACGTGCCCGGGCGGAAGCGGCCGGCTTCCGGAAAAAATCATTATACCGCCGGGCCGGCGGGAAAACAACCGGTTGCGCCGGAATTGTCCACGGAGCGAACCGCCATTGGGGTCCATTACGACGAAAAGGATATCCGGGGCGTTTTATCCGGAGCGAAACTGAAGCGCCATGACAGGAGACTCGTTGTATCCGAATAAAATTGATCCGCAACCTATTGGGATCGGCTCCAAGAGCGTGTTGTTGAATGCCGGATCGTCCGGGTTAGACAAGGAAAAAGGCGCTGGCAGGATGATTTTTGGCCGGAGGTTAAGGGCAAAAATCATCCGGGAAGCGACTTTTGACGCAGTATAACCCGATGAGACGGTATTTAACAACACGCTCCAAGAGCGTGTTGTTGAATGCCGGTTCTAGCGGCTTTTGCCGCGGTAAACCAGGGCGAGGCGGCAATTCGTCAACAGGCTCTCATAAATATTACTGGAGCATCCGGTTAAAAGAAACCGGGCCGATTTTCGCCTTCATGACGGGGAACGGACACCACCCACTGCCACAATATGTTGAGAATTTGCAGAAAAATATTGACAAACGTTAAAGCCAAGATTATGATATCATCGTTTCGTGGTCCAGAATTATCGGAACTACATACCGAGGCTGGTTTCATGAGGCGGTTGGTTTCAAATATCCATGACGGTACCCTTTCCCTCTCCTCCCCGGAGCGGAATTTCCCCGCATTCGGGGAAAACTCCCGTTTTTATTCTATAACACACTACAATTCAATTAGTTATGTATTGGGGGGGGGGGGGGTATCCCGTCAGCATACCATAGATGTAACTGGTTCCTAGACGAAGGCCACATCTTTTCCGAATCTTCCTATTTTTCGACTTTTCGAAAATCAAAATTCCTTTCATCAATTTTTCCGTCAACCTCATCCGGATTTTCCAAAATCGCGGCGAAGCCGTTTCGCGAATTTTGCCTTTCCTTCGCGCTCGGAGGCAAGTTCGGCGAGTCAATGTTCCCCCGGCCGTCGACGTCCGGGTTGGCGGACATTGCCGGTTGGGTTCCAAACATATTCAAGGAGTCGGGGTCATCCCGTTCAAAGGAAGTTATTGGAGAAGGAGGAAAAAGAATGCGTTTGGCTTTGCTTGCCCTGATTTGCGCCGTTTCCGTCGCCGTCCTGTCCGGTTGCGCCACGGACGAGTCCGGTTGCCCGACCTGCGGTCCGGCGCCGGCGCCGTGCTCGACTTGCTCGACTTGTCCCAATGTCGCCCCGGTGGCGTCTCCGAGCCCGGTGACCAATATCGTCGCGCCGATGGAGCCCGCCCCGCCCCCCCCGCCCTCGCCCGTGTCCCAGCAGCGAGCCGGCGACGGCGCCTTAACCATGCTGCCCACCAAGTAGTCTTTCCTCCAATCCCGTTCGCGGCTTACGCCGGCGCGGACGGGATTGACTGGCGCCGAACGCGATCGTGATCGGCGTACAGCAAGGAAGCTTGGATCCCCCCACTCCAGTCCTTTCTCGGAACGGGGTAAGGTTGAGTCGTGAAAATTCGCCGGAGCGGCGCTTGCGCATCCGTTTCCGGAGCAGGGCCGCCGCTTGGGATTCGGGCGGCGGCGGCGGGCGGCGGCGGTCTTCCAAGGCATGCCGACGCCGATAATACCCATTTACCCGGCATCTCCCCGGCCCCGTTCGTTCATGTTTTTTGGGCGGATGGGGTCGGCTCCTTTATGTTGCACGGCAACGGCTGCCCGGAACCTTCCGGCGTTTTCCTGTTTGTGGAGGAATGCTCCATGACGCTTTTCCAAGTCGCGGCGAAACGACGGAGCGGAGTGATCGCCTGGGCGGTCTTGCTTCTATCCGGAGGCCTAGTTCCAGTCGCGCTGTCGGCCGAAGATGCCCATAAAATTGTACGAGATTATGCGCCCCTTGAACGCCTCGCCTCCGATTCGGTGAATGCGTTTTCCCTCGAACTTTTCAGGATTCTCGCCAAGGAGGAGGGAGGAAATATGGCGGTTTCGCCCTATTCCCTCGACCGAGCCCTGGCGGCGGTGGCTTACGGGGCGACCGGAGAAACCAGGACCGAACTGCTCGGGTTGCTGCGGATGATTCCTTCCCACCCCTTTCGCGGCAACGCCGGCGTCCATTATCCGCTTTCGCTTCTTTCCCGGCGCCTCGCCAGGGATCGGGGGGACTTTTCCGGAACGGATATGATGCTCCACGCCGGCGATCTGAACTTGAAGAAGGAATTCATCGAGGGAGCGGAGGCATTGTATGGAATCAGGCCGCTGGCCTGCGACTTCTCCAAGCCCGGCGAAACGGTCGCGGCCATAAACAGCCTGGCGGAACAGTCCACCGGCGGAATGATCAAGGAGATTATCGGCGAATCGGCGCTGTCTCCGGCATCCAGAATGGTGATCCTCGATACGATATTGTTCACGGGCAAATGGGAGGAGGCGTTTTCCCCCGGCGACACGCGGGAGGGCGAGTTCCAGGCGGCGGACGGGCCGATGACGGTTTCCTACATGTCAAAATCGCTTTCCCTGCCCTTGATCGAAATCGCCGGGGAGCCGGCGGCAAGCGCGATATCCATTCCCTTCAGGAACGGCGAATGGGAGATGGTATTTTTCAAGCCCGGCGATCTTGGCGGTTTTCTGGATCGCCTTGTCCCGGAGGCGTTCTGCGAGTGGATGGACGCTCTCGACGCGGCCAAGGGCGTCCGGAAAAGGATGAAGGTTTCGATTCCCAGGTTTTCCTTCGCCTGGGAGGCGAAAAATTTGCGGGAAATTCTTGGACGGATGGGAATGGGCAGGGCTTTCTCGGCCTCGGACGCCCAATTCGGCGGGATTGCCGACGGGGAAAGGCTGTACCTGTCCGACGTTCTGCACCGGACGAGAATCGAACTGGACGAATCCGGATCCAGGGCGGCGGCGGCGAGCGCGGTCGTGGTGGCCAAAAGCTTGGCGGTGCGGACTCGCGAGTTCAGGCTGGATCGGCCTTTCGTGTTTATCGTGCGGCATGCGGCGACGGGCGCGGCGGTTCTTTTGGGAAAAGTCGCCAAACCTCTGTCGGAATAACGGGATGGTTAAGGGCGGTTCCTAACGGGAGAGACTGCCAAGGAGGAGGAGAATGATGTTTGAAGGGATGAAAAAAGCGGCGTGGGCCTGGTGCCTTGCCGCCGCGATGGTTCTGGTTTCGCGCCCGGAAGCCGTCGCCGCCGACGGGTTGGCCCAGGGCATGGACTTCCTGACCCAGGAGGCGGCGGGAATGCTGCTGGATGTTCCCGCCGGCAGGTTCGGCGTACTCCAGTTCGTCGAGGAGACGGGCGATCCGGCCAACCCGTACCGTCTTAATGCCGAGACGGCGGGATTGGGGACGTACCTGTACCAGCTTTTGACCGATTCGTTGCAACGGCAGGGACGGCAGAGCCTCAGCCCGGCCAGATTCTGCGAAATTCTCCGGCAGAACCAGTTCAAGACGGACGATTTCGGCCGCAACGACCGGCTGCGCGCCCTGTTCGGGTCCGAACTCTCCGCCGTTGTCTATGGCCGCATGCGCCGCAACGGCAATGTCGTCACCGTCGGGGTATCCGTCGTCAAGCTGGACCAGAACCAGCAGGTGGCCCATTATCCGCAGGGACGGAACATAACCGTGTCGATGGACGGCAACATGTACGCGCTTTGCGCGATGAACGGGATGCTCCAGATAGAGCCGGGCCTCCCGCCGGGAGCTCCCGGTGCGCCCATGACGATCGTGGCCCCCCTGCAGCCGCAGGCGCCCACTCCCCCCGCCCAGCCTTACAATCTCGAAGTGCTGGTGGACGGCGCGGCCCTGCCCTGCTACCGGAACGCCAACGGCAATTTCTATATCCCCGCCATCCTGGACAAGGCATACCAGGTGAGACTCACCAACAACACCGGCGTCCAGGCGGCGGCGGCGCTATTGATCGACGGCCTGAGCGCCATCGGCAAGGAGCGCGCCCTGCCGCAACGGGGCGTACACTTCACCAGCCAGCCCGGGGTGGAGGCGCCGGCCGACGTGTATAAATATGTGGTGCCGGCCAACGGCAGCCTGATCGTGAAGGGTTGGCAAATCGACGAGCGCATAGCCCGCGAGTTCGTCTTCGTGGCCGCGGAGAAGTCGGTGGCGGGAGAGAAGGATTTCTGGGACTATATCGGCAACATATCCGTTTCCTTCTTCCCCATCCTTTCGGTGAACCAGCCGCCGCCGACCACGATTACCAGAGGGACGGAAAAGGGCATGGTCGGGACCGGCCAGGGCCAGGCGATCCTTAACCAGACCACCGTCATCCAGGCGTATTACGATCGCAATCCGGCGGCGGTGATGGGGCTTTACTATGAACAGCAGCCGGCCATCATCGCTTCCAACATGACGCTGGTGCGGTAGCGGCCGGATTTCGGGGTCGCCGGTCCGCGCCGGCGGCCCCGGACGGCTTTTCGATTTTCCGGAGGGAGAGGCGACAATGCGAAAGTATGCGGACCCGCAAACGCGGCTGGTCGCGGTATTGTTGTCGGCCGCGGCGTTTTTGTACGCTTCGTTCGGCGCGTCCCGGGCGGGCGCCGCCGACGAATCCGCCGACATGCCGATAGAAAGGATGATCGGTTCGCGCCTCGCCTCCGACATCGACCGGGCGCTGGAATCGAACCAGGTGGCGTCGATCGCGGTTGTCGGCTTTTTGTCCGTCGACGCCAACCAGTTCACCCTGGGGGGAGTAAACGGAACGCTTCCCAACGAGATTAACCGCATCCTGAGGAACGCCCTGGGGAACATCAGGCGGGAGGACGGGCTGAACAAATACCGGGTGATGCCGGCCGGCCAACTCGGCCGCCGCAAGCAGAGCGCCAAACTGACGATCGAGAACATCGAATCCCTGGCCGCGGTCCGGGAGATTCTCGGTTCCGGAGGGGCCGACGCCTACGACGCCATGATGTACGGGGTGTTGCGGAAGAAGTCGGATTCCGGCGGAGACAAAGCGGTCGAACTCGATCTCAAGTTGCTGAAGATGGTCAAGGGGACGGTGGTCAACGTGGCCCTGAATTACGATTACCGTCTCGCGAGCGCCAACGGGAGCCGGCGCGGACTGATGTTTCTCGGAGAAAATTTCCCGCCCCTGTTCGTACGGTTGCCCGGCGGCAACCGGCTCAACAATCCGAACGGACTTTTCGGCAGGAACTCGGAGGTGCGGGTCTACCTCCGGGTGAACGGCGAGCGGTTGCCGTTTTACGCCCTCGACGATCCTGACGCCGAGAACCAGGCGGTGGTGAAAATCCCCTTCGGAGCCGAGTATGAAATCGAGTTGTTCGACAGCCTGGGGGCGAGGCGCCGAGGCCCGTCGGGGGAGCCGGGAACGTCCGGCTACCTTCCCGGCAACCGCCTCTTCGCCGCCGTCCTGGTGGACGGCCTGAGCACGATAGGAGAATGGGCCCGGGGCGGCCAGGGGCCGGACGACGAGAATTTTCTGTACTGCGACAACCCCAATTCCTCCATGAAATGGGTGTTGGACGGCAACGGCGAGGACGGGGCGGACGAAAACGGCGTCCCCGGCAAAAGTTACCGCATCAGGGGATGGCAGTCCAGCCAGTCCGCCGGCCGGCGGTTCGTCTTCACCAGGGGAAGCGATTCGCTCGCCCAGTCGACCAACCAGTTGTCGGCGAACCTCGGGGTCGTCACGGTGGCGTTTTTCGAGGAGGGCGGCGGCAAGGGGGGAGGCGGCGGCACCGCCACCGGCAGTTCATTCGACAACAAGGTAACGGTCATCAAGGCCCGGTACCTGTCCGAGCCGAAATGCATAGTCAACATTCGCTGCATCCCCGAAGGCGATTCGTACAGCGGATCGGACGAGGGGGAGAATTTGTTCGCGATAACGAAATGACTATTCCCTTTCCGTCGGGAGGGTAGGAACATGTTCAATCGGCGCCAACGCGATCCGCTCCGCGGCCGGCTGTTATTCGCCGCCCTGCTTTTCCTGTCGGCGGCTCCTCCGGGCGCCGCCGACATCGCTTTCGACAAGGCGCTCAATCTTGGCCGTTCCGGGGGCCGGCGCGGCTCCGTCGATTGCGTCGTCGTCGATTTCGCGGATCAGACCGGGGACGCCTCCGAACCGAGGCTGGGCGGCGGGACGGCCGGGCTCGGCCGGTATCTGCGCAACCGCGTGGCCCGGACCTATCGGGAAAACGACATACGGGTGCTGGGGCTGGGCGACACCCTGGCCGTTCTGGAAAAGCTCGGCTTCGCGCCCGAAGACGTCGAGGACGACGGGGCGGTAAGGCGCCTGCTGTCCGAGACGGGGGCCGAGGCGCTGATATACGGCATCATTTCCTCGACCCGCGATCCCGCCGTTCTACAACTGGAAACCATCGCCCGGAGGCTGGTGGATGGCGAATCGCTGATCGAGTCGATCCTTATCGATTTGGTCATGGACCGCAATCTCGAATTCGCCAAGGCTTCCAACCTGCCGCCGCTTTCCGACAACCGCCCGAACACGGTGCTGTCCGGCCATCCGCTGATCGACGTCCTGACTCCCTACGGTCTGGAAGTGCTGGGAGCGGGCGGGCCGAAGCCGCTGCGGGTGAAGAATGATCGTTTGTACATTGCGGGCGACCCCGGCGAATCCTACCGGATTCGCCTGCGGAACAACTCGCGCTGGCCGGTGGCGGTGTCGCTGTTCGTGGACATGGTTCCGGCGGCGGGCGGAGCCGGCGACGACCCCGCCGAGCTTGCCGCGATTGCCGAGAAGATCGTCGTCGACGCCGACTCCGAGGTCGTCCTGGATCGCCGGCCGGACGGCGGAGAGGAATTCCGATTTTCCGAGGTCACCGATTCCGACAGCCAAACCCGGGAATACTGGCAGGACGCGGGGGTGATCACCGCCTCCTTCTATCCGGCGGCCGAAAAGGCGACGGCCGACGTCTGGGATGTGGACGACTCCGACTCCTGGTCGCTGAAGGAGTTTCCCGCGTCCGGCGGGAAGAGCCTGTCCAGCCGGGCGGCCGGGAGATCGGGGCGATCCGGGACGATTTCGCATTTTCCCTCGCCCTCGGCGATATTGAGCCTGCACTACGATGTTTCCCGAAACGTGAACAACTACCGGGCCTTGGGAAAATAGGGGAGGGAATCGTCATGATTCGCGGAATGGCGACGGCGGTTTTGCTCGCCTGCGTTTGGGCCGCGCCGGCGCCGGGCCGGGAACGTTCCGGTTCCGGCGGGCGGACCTACGCCCTGCTTATCGGGCTGAACTACACCAACGATTCGGAGATGGCCGGATCGCGCCTGCGCTATTCGGCCAACGACGTGGAAGCGATCCGGGAAATGCTATTGGCCTATTGGGGCGCGGCGGCCGCCGACATCGACGTCCTCACCGACGACGAAAATCCCGACGCCCGCCTGGTGAAACGCCGTATCGCCGCCTTGGCGAACCGGGCCGGGCCCGGAGATCGGATAGTGCTCTTCTATTCCGGCCACGGGGCGACCGACGCCGAGGGCCGCTGGGGGCTGGTGCCGTACCGGCCGAATCGGGAAAT
>JAISYL010000172.1 GCA_031269935.1 Planctomycetota bacterium | reverse complement strand
CCCGGCAAGCCTATTTATCGAGTTCCTCGAAATAGGGGGTCAATTCCCGGACCAAATCGGCGATCCGTTGCTTCATTTCCGGACCGTTCACGTATTTTGGCTCCACCCCGAGCTTTTCGATGTCCGCGGCGCAGGCGGGGTCCTCAACCGCCGCCCGGATGGCGTCCCGCCAAAATTTTACAATCGCCGGATCCGTTCCCTTGGGAGCGTAGAATCCCCGGGGCACGATGGTGGTGATATTGATTTTCCGCTCAATGCTGGTGGGAACGTCGGGCAGGGACTTGATTCGGGCGCCGTTCAGGACCAGAAGGGGAACATAATCGCCGGATTCAATCACCATCCGGGTATCCGAACAGGCGTTGAAGTCCATTTGAATGTGATTGCCCATAAGGGCGGTTCTGAGGGCCGCGCCGCCATCGTAGGGCACGGGGATGATCACGCCTTTGAGGCCCATGGCATTGATGAGGCGGCGGGTATTGCCCTGGTTGGGGACGGTGGAGCCGATTTTCACTTCTCCGGGATGCTCCTTGGCGTAGGCTATCATGTCCTCGACGGTTTTCCAGCCCGTCGCCTTGTTGGTGGAAATTACGTTATAGTCCGCCACGGCGGCGCAGATGGTTTCCAGTTCCGACCAGAGATTGACGTCGGTTTGCCCCAGAATGGTGAAAGTGGCCACGTCCGGGGGATTGTGGGCCAGAAGGGTATATCCGTCGCCGGGAGCGTTGTATACCTGCATGGCGCCGATAAGGCCGCCCGCGCCTTCCACGTTTATGGTCACCACCGGCCGGTCGAGTTTCTGGTTGACGTATTTCATTACAATCCGGGCGAAATTATCCGTTCCGCCGCCGGGGCCGTAAGGGACCACGAGTTGAACAGGCTTATTGGGGTAATTCGCCAAGTTCTCCGCCGCCTCGCCGCCGGATTTGGCGGAGAGTTGAACCGAGATTCCGGCAAGCACCGCAAGAAACACCGCAATTTTTTTCATCATGAAACATCCTCCCGAAAATATTTCGCCTCCCTAGGTTGACTTTTCGGGAAAATCAAGTCGGCCGCCGCTCGATTTTCCTGAAATCTTGAGCTTTTTTTGGGTTCAATGGGTTGATTTTAGCCAAGCCGGGTTGAAACCATGAGTTTGTCATAATTCATGGCCGCAATCCGGCGCCCGGAAACTTCAAAGGAAATCGAACCGCGGTTTGGTCGATTTGCTTTGAGGGTTCGCCTTAGAGCGTGTTGTTGAATACCGTCTCGTCGGGGTATCCGGCGTCAAAAGCCGCTTCCCGGATGTTTTTTGCCCCTGACCGCCGGTCAAAAAACATCCAGACCGCGCCATTTTCCTTGTCTAACCCGACCGCATAGGCATTTAACCCCCCGCGCTAAGAGCGTGTTTTTAACGCCGGAGTCCGTTCGCTCCGGAATCAACCGCCAAGGCCGGAGGGGAATTCGCTTCCCCGGAGGCGGGATTCGGTTGAACCGGGGTAACACCCCGTAAAGTCCAAAGCAAGGATTTGGACTTTACGGAGCACTGGGAGAAAGGCCGGCCATGGGGGAATCCGGGTCGCCCCGGGAGAAAAAACGCATCCTCACCGGGGATCGGCCGACCGGCCGCCTTCACCTCGGCCATTACGTCGGTTCCCTGAAATCGCGGGTGGCGCTTCAGCACGACTACGAAACCATGCTGATCATCGCCGATCTCCACATGCTCACCACCAAGCCCAACCGCGAGGCCATCGAGGAAATCTCCGAAAACGCCCGCGGCCTCGCCCTGGACTACCTGGCGGCCGGGGTGGATCCGGCGAAGACCGGGATCTACCTCCAGTCGGCGGTCAGGGAAACCTCGGAACTCAACCTGATCCTGGAAATGCTGGTCACCGTCAACCGCCTCAACCGCGTCCCCAGCATCAAGGACATGGCCCGGGCCGCCAATTTCTCGGACGAGGAGCTCCCCTTCGGGCTCCTGGGCTACCCGGTGCTCCAGGCCGCCGACATCCTGCTTCCCCGCGCCCACCTGGTGCCGGTGGGGAAGGACAACGAGGCCCACGTGGAAGTGACCCGGGAGGCGGCGCGCCGCTTCAACCAGCTTTACGGCGAGGTGTTCCCCATCCCGGAAGCCCTGTTGGGCGAGGTCCCGACCCTGTACGGGACCGACGGCCAGGGCAAGATGTCGAAATCGCTCGGCAACGCCATCTACCTTTCGGACGACGAAAAAACGGTGGCCAAAAAGGTGCGCGGGATGTATACCGACCCCCGGCGGATCCACGCCGACGTTCCGGGGACGGTCGAGGGCAATCCGGTGTTCCAATACCACGACGCCTTCAACCCCGACCGGGCGGAGGTCGAGGAGTTGAAGCGGCGCTACCGGGCCGGAAAGGTCGGCGACGTCGAGGTCAAGGACGCCCTGACCCGGGCCCTCAACCATTTCCTGGCGCCCATGCGGGAACGCTATCGCCTCTTCCGGGACGACCCCGGCCTAGTGGATCAGGTCATTGTCGAGGGCACCGAAAAAATGCGCCTCCTGGCCGCCGACACCATGCGGGAAGTCCGTTCGGCCATGGGGCTGGCCGGAGCCTTCAACCGCCTGGGCCGGGCGGCCGAGAAACGGAGGAAGCGCCTGGAAAAGGCGGATTCGGCCGGAGCGGGGGCGGTCGCCGGCTGAGGGAAAGGAGGGCCACGCATGTGCGGAATCGTCGCCGGCATCGGGGTTTCCGGGGCGGTGAAAGCGATCCTGGACGGCCTGGACGCGCTGGAGTACCGCGGTTACGATTCGGCCGGGGTGGCTTGGCCGGAGGCGGGAAAGCTGCGGCTGGTCCGGGCGGCGGGCCGGGTGGTCGAACTCAGGCGCAAGCTGGAGGGGGAGGACACCGCCGGGGTCGAAGCCGCCATGGGCCATACCCGCTGGGCCACCCACGGCCCGCCCCTGGAGAGGAACGCCCATCCCCAGCTCAGCCACGACGGCAGGATCGCGGTGGTCCACAACGGGATAATCGACAATTACGCCGCGCTCAGGCGCAAGCTGGAGGGGGAGGGCGTCGTCTTCAAATCCGACACCGACACCGAGACGGTGGCGAATCTCGCCGCCTCCCTTTACCGGGGGGATTTGCTCAAGGCGGTGGAGGAGACCCTTCCCCTCCTGGACGGCACCTACGCCCTGGTGTTCATGGCCCCGGAACAGCCCGATCTCCTGGTCGTGGCCCGGCGCAGCAGCCCCCTGGCCGTCGGGCTGGGGGACGGCTTCCACCTGGCCGCCTCCGACGCCGTCCCGATCATTCCCCACACCCGTCGGGTGGTGTTCCTGGAGGACGGCCAGGTGGCGGCCCTGACCGCCGGCGGTTGCGAGGTCCGGCAAAACGGCCGGCCCGTCGACCATGTCTGTACGGAAGTCACCTGGTCGGCCGAGGCGGCGATGAAGAACGGCTATCCCCACTACATGCTCAAGGAAATCTTCGAGCAGTCGGTCGCCCTGGAGGCGATGTTCCGCAACCGGCTGCGCCTGCCCCCCGCCTCCGACGCCGATCCCGAATTCGTCCTGGACGGCATGGAACGGCTCTCCGACGACTACTTCCGGGGGGTGGGCCGCGTCGTCCTCCTGGCCCAGGGGACCGCCTACCACGCCTGCATGATCGGCCGCAATATCCTGGAACGGACCACCCGCATCCCGGCCTACCCCGAATACGCCGCCGATTTCCGCTATCGGGAGCCCATCCTGGACCCCTCGGTCCTGGTCGTCGCCGTCACCCAGTCGGGGGAGACCATGGACACCCTGCACGCCGTCCGCCTGGCCCGCGAGGCGGGCTGCAAGGTGCTGGCGGTGGCCAACGTCGTCGGCAGCTCCATCGCCCGGGAGGCCGACGGGGTTTTCTACCTCAACTGCGGCCCGGAGATCGGGGTGGCCAGCACCAAGGCCTTCACCGCCATGATCGCCGGGCTCTACTTCCTGGCCCTGCATATCGGCCGGGTCCGGGGGACCCTGGATCGCCAGGATTTGCGCCGCCGGGTCCACGATCTCCTGGGGGTGGGAGCCCGCCTGACCGGGATCCTGGCCTCGGACCCCTATATCCGGGCCATAGCCCACAAGTACCGCCAGGCCCGGAATTTCCTCTTCCTCGGCCGGGGAACCGGCTGGCCGCTGGCGATGGAGGGGGCCTTGAAGCTCAAGGAGGTCAGCTACATCCACGCCGAGGGCTACGACGCGGCGGAAATGAAGCACGGTCCCATCGCCCTGGTGGACGAAAACATGCCGGTCCTGGTCATCGCCCTTTCCGGCCGGCGCTACGACAAGATCGTCGGGAACATCCAGGAGGTGAAGGCGAGGAAGGGGAAGGTCATCGCCATCGCCAGCCACGACGACGTCAACATCCAGAACCTCGCCGACGACGTGATCTACGTCCGGGCCGACTCGGGCATCATGAATTCCATCTGCTGCGCGGTGCCCCTGCAATTGCTGGCCTACCACATCGCGGTGGCCCGGGGCTGCGACGTGGACAAGCCGAAGAACCTGGCCAAGAGCGTGACGGTGGAGTAGGGCTTGGCGTCGCGGCTGGAGGTGCTGACCCTGTTCCCCGGCGTTTTTTCGGGGTTCCTCTCCGAATCCATCCCCAAAATCGCCCGCTTGAAGGGGGCGGTGGACGTCCGGCTCCACAACATCCGCGACTGGAGCCGGGACCCCCACGCCAAGGTGGACGACCGCCCCTTCGGGGGCGGTCCCGGGATGGTGATGGCCTGCCAGCCCCTGGTGGACGCGGTGGAGGGGGTGCTGAGGGACGGCCCCCCCGCCCGGCTGGTCTTCCTGACCCCGGAGGGACGGCGCTTCGATCAGGCGCTGGCGGCCGAGTTCAGCCGCGGGGAGAGGCTTATCCTGGTCTGCGGCCGCTACGAGGGCATCGACGAGCGGGTTTTCGAACTGCTCCGCCCGGAACGCCTGTCCCTGGGCGATTTCGTCCTTTCGGGGGGAGAGGCGGCGGCCATCGCCGTCCTGGACGCGGTGATTCGCCTGCTGCCGGGAGTGTTGGGATCGGAGGAAAGCGCCGCCGCCGACTCCTTTTCCCGGGGCCTCCTCGACCATCCCCACTACACCCGCCCGGCGGAATTCCGGGGCTTGGCGGCTCCGGAGGTCCTGCGGAGCGGCGATCACGCCCGCATCGCGGCCTGGCGGCGGGAGGAGGCGCGGGAGCGGACCCGCCGCTTCCGCCCGGATCTCATGGGCTGAAAAGGGCGGTTCAGGCTGGGGTATGTCCATAAATCATTTATGGACCAGCCTTTATGCCCATCAGCCATTCCGGGAGGAAGGTGGTCAGGGGCGGCCAGAAGGTGACGAGAAGCAGCACGGCCAGCAGGGGAATGATGAAGGGAATCGTGGCGCGGGTGACCCGCTCGAACGGCACCTTGGCGACATTCGACACCACGAACAGCACCACCCCGATGGGCGGGGTGATGGTCCCGATCATGAGATTGAGGATGACCATGAGGCCGAACTGGATGGGCGACATCCCGATCTCCATGGCCACCGGATAGAGAATCGGCACCAGGATCATCATGGCGGCTATGCCTTCCATGAAGCAGCCGACGAACAGCAGGAAGACGTTGATGAGGACGAGGAGAAGCGCCTTGTTTCCGCTCATGGCGATGAGCGCCGCCCCGATGCGCTGCGGTACCTGGGCGACCGAGAGGTCCCAGGCGAAGAGCATGGCGGTCATGACCAGGGCGAGAATCACCCCGTTCGACTCGACGGTGCCCAGCACCGCCTTCGGGATGTCCCGTATCCGCAATTCCTTGTAGACGAATATGCCCAGGATCAGCGAGAAAAAGGCGGCGAAGACGGCGGCCTCGGTGGGGGTGAAAATCCCGAAGGCGATTCCGATCAGGAGCAGGATCGGGGTCATCAGGGCCCACCAGGCGTTGCGAAAGGCCCGCCAGATCTCCCGGAGGCCGGGCACCGGCTCGCTCGGATAATTGTTCCTGATGGCGTAATGCCGCACCAGGAGCATCAGCGCCCCGGCCATGGCCAGGCCGGGAAGGATGCCGCCGATGAAGAGCCCGCCCACCGACGTTTCGGCCAGCACGCCATAGATTACCATGGGAAGGCTCGGGGGGATGATGGGGCCGATGGTGGAGCTGGCGGCGGTGATGGCGCAGGTGAAGTCGTCGTCGTAGCCGCGCCGGCGCATGGCCGCTATCTCGATGGTCCCGAGTCCCCCCGCGTCCGCCACGGTGGTGCCGCTCATGCCGGCGAAGATGACCGAGGCCAGGATGTTGGCGTGGCCCAGGCCGCCCCGGAGCCATCCCACCGCGACGTTCGCGAAGTCGAAGATGCGCTGGGTGACTCCGCTGGAATTCATCAGGTTGCCCATGAGGATGAAGAAGGGGGTGGCGAGGAGGGGAAAGGAATTGGCCGACATGGCGATTTTCTGGGGAATGATGAAGGGGTTGAGATCGTTCAGGAAGATGTGGAGAAAGCCGGCGACCCCGAGACTGACATAGACGGGCATGCCGAGGAGGATGAAGGCGAGCCAGATCACGAAGACGGCTTCCATGCTCACGGGAAATTCCTTCCCTAATCAATCGCGGCCGGCTCGCCCGGTTCCCGCCGGGCCGCCAGATCGTGGAGATTGTAGAAAACGCCGGGGAGCGCGGTCACCGGCAGGGAAAGGTAAAGCAATCCTATGGGTATCCCGGGAATGGTTATGAGGGTGCGCCCCATGGTGCGCCAGGCCATCACGGCCCCGAAAGCGCCGAGGACGGCGAGGAAGGCGATGGTGATCAGCCCCATGACGACGCCCGTCGCCCTCCGGAGGGGCGGGGGCAGATGATTGGCGATGAAGGTTATGCGGATATGGGTGCCGTTCCGGGTGGCCAGTATCCACCCGATCAGGCTTACCCAGATGAAAATGGCCCGCGACAACTCCTCGCTCCACACCAGGGGCGACTGGAGAAAGTAGCGGAAAAATATCTGGGCCAGGACAATCAGGAAGATGACCAGGAACATGACCACGGCGAGCCAATTGGTAAACCGATCCACGATGCCGCGCATTTTGGCCCAGGTTTCCATTTTCGGTTTCCCCCGGCGGACAACGAAGGCGCTCCGCCTCCGCCAGCCGTTCCCCGGGGAGGCGGGGAGCAAAAGACGAATTGGAAAGACGCGAAACCGGCTTTTGCGGCCCCGCCCCCCGTCCGGATTATTTCACGGCCTGGATTTTTTCCCAGGTTCCCTTGCCCCAGGTATTCTCGAACTTTTTGGGAAGCGCCTCGAGAATCGGCTTGCTGAACTCATCCCGGTCGGGACGGATCACGGTCATGCCCCGCGAGGCGAAGATTTCGGCCAACTCGTCCTCGCGCTTCCGTATCTCCCGGTTGTTCCAGGCGATGCCTTCGGCCATGGCCTCGTGAAGCGCTTTTTTCTGGGGATCGGAGAGCTTCTGGTAGGCCCCCTCGTTCATGAGCACGATTAGCGGGGTTATGATGTGGCCGGTGAGGATCAGGTATTTCTGCACCTCGTCGAATTTGCTCGATTCGATGGTCGGAAGGGGGTTTTCCTGCCCGTCCACCACGTTCTGCTTGAGGGCGAGATACAGTTCGTTCAGGGTCATGGGGGTGGGCCGGGCGCCCCAGGTCTCGGCCATGGCGAGGAACACCTCGTTTTCGGGAACCCGGAGCTTGAATCCCGCCAGATCCGAGGGATGCCGGATTTCCTTGACCGTGGAGGTGATGTGGCGGGAGCCGTAGTAGAAGGCGCCCATGATGCGCATGCCGGCCTTGGCGATCAACTGCCCGCTGAACTCCTGGCCGATCGGCCCGTCGATGGTCTTGGAGATGTGGTCGGCGTCGCGCCAGACATAGGGCGATTCGAGGATGCTGATGGAGGGAAGGTAGGAGCCTATGTTTCCGCTGCCTTCGATTACCAGTTCCTGCATGCCCATGGAGACCGCCTCGATCATGTCGTGCGAGGAGCCGAGCTGGCTGCCGGGATAGCCTTGGATAATCACCCCGCCCCCGGTCTTTTCCGCCAGGTTCTTTCCAATCCGCTCGATGGTCTGGGAGACGATGTGGGTCGGGGCCATGACACAGCCCCATTTCAGGACGATCTGTCCCGCCCATGCTCCCTGGGCAGCCAGGAAAGCCGCCATTGCCGCCGCCAAAATGCGTTTCATGGTATTCCTTTCCAAAAAGTTCGATCGCGGGACGGGCCGCTCCCGTATCCCGTTTATCGCCGGATCGGGATGGGGAAATCTCCGGGCGTGAAACCTGGCGCCTTGGAGCTAGTTGACAAATTGCCGTCTCGTCGGGTTAGGCTTCGTCAAAAGTCGCTTCCCGGCGTATTTTCCGGCCCCAACCGATGGCCGGAAAATACGCCCGCCAACGATTTTTCTCGTCCAATCCGGACGATCCGGCAATTTGTCAACTAGCTCCGAGGCGGGTAAGGGCTCGTCCAAAAATAAGTCCCGCCGGTTTATACCGCGTCACCGTCGCCGGTTCCGTAAATTTTTTCCCAACCAAGGGCGAAAATTTACGGCCACGACTCGGTTCCTTGTCTAAACCGGCGGTACTTATTTTTTGACGGACCCCAAGGGACAGGGAGGGAAGGGCCGGCCGTTTCCGGCGGGCATTTCCTCCCCCGCGACGAGGAACGCGGTTTTCGAATCCCGGGACGGGATGGACGACCGCGTTCGGGCGCTGGGAATAAACAACCGCCAAAATAATCCCAAGGCCGAAAAAGGCAAGAAAAATTTTCCGCCGGCGGGGCGATTCGTCGGGCCGGGGCGGAAAATTTTTCGCCGAAACGAACGCCCTGAAACTTTGAGGAAATCAACTCAACGGTCGCCGCGGAAATGGTTATTGCGTCAATTCATGATATCGCGGATAATTGTCCGCATTCTCCGCCCCAATTTTCATTCCTGCAAGCAGGTGTCGTCTCAATTGTTATCGAAATCGAATGGATTGCCATGGACAAGCTTCCGCTTTTTTCCGAGGACTACCTGGTTGACAGTGGGCGGCACAACGTCCGAAGCCGCGCGGGAGGAGGACCGTCATGCTTGACACGGCACATCCGGCCCGCCCCGACTCTGGCGGCGCATCCCGGTTTTTCCCGCCGGATTCCCTGGCCGGGCGCACGCGGGATGGCGCCACGCTTCTCGTGACCGCGGCGGGCGTCGATACCATCGTCATCCCGGGCCTCGCCCTGCTTATGGCGAACATCGCGGCCTATTCCGGCATGGCCTCGTTTTCCCTCCGGCCCGACACCGGCGCGCGCATGATTCCAATGGTGGGGGCTTTGCTCACGGGATGCCTCCTGGGCGGCGCACTGTTTCCCCGCCTGCTGGCCTGGGCGATGTCGGGAGAGGGCGCCCTGCGGAAGGCGGCGCCGCTGGCCTGGATCGCGGCCGCTCCGGCCGTCGTCCTGGCGGGGTTGCAGCACTATGTTTTCAACGAACCCCTGCGCGTCTTCGCGAACCTCTTTACCGGCATGGCAATCGCGACGGCGTACCAGCTTTTCTTTTCCCGTTTCCCGGCCTCCCGGCGGGGAGCGTGTTTCGGCGTCTGCCTGGGCGCGGGACTCCTCTGCTGGAACCTTCTCATCTCCCTCGCCCAAATCATGCCGAAGGAAGAGCACGCCGCCTTCCATCCCGCCCTGGTGCATGTCTACCACGTTCACGCCGCCGCCCTGGTCCTCCTCGCCGCCCTGTGTTCATATTCGCTGATCCTGCGGCCGGCGGCGCTCCCCCCACAAAAACCATGTTTCGCCCCGTCGCAGGGGAAAACGGGCTGGCGCTCGCCGGTTCGCGCCTTCATGTCGATCGCGGTCGTCGTGTATTTCCTGAACGGCATTCTCGGGGGCAAATTGACCCCGTCCTTCCTGACCCCGCCCTGGTTGGTTCCGCACATCCTCTTGCGCATCCTTGTCGCCGGCGCCGCCTGTGGCGCGGGATGGCTGATGGACGAACGTCCCGCCCCGCTTTTCCGCCGCGTCCTGCACGCCTGCTGCTGGCTGTTCGTCCTGGCTCCGGCGCTG
>JAISYL010000158.1 GCA_031269935.1 Planctomycetota bacterium | reverse complement strand
CCGCCGGGATTAACCCGCCGGCTTCGTTCCCGCCCCATCCCTTCCCCGCCCATGAAAATGGGGACGCCGAAGGATCGTACTTCCTTAACCGGAATCCCCGGCGGAACAATTGGCTTGTTCCCGACCCCGGCGGCGGATATCTTTCCGGAAGGGATTGGGGGAGACTCCCGGGAGAGCTTTCCGAAGCGGAAGAGAGGCGGGGGGGAATACGGCGGGAGGAGGCGGTTCCGCCCCCGGTTCCCCGGCCTATTCTGGAGGAGCCTCCGGCATTCCGTAGGCCATAGGCGTCCAACCCCCGCGCGAACCCGAATTCATCATCGAGCCAATGGATCTCTCGACATCTTGAGATCAGGCGTTTGTCCGGTTTTCAAAAAACCTGCTCCAGATCGGCCAGCATTTCCGGCCTGACGTTCAGGGCGGCCCAGATCGCCAAGCGCCTGACCCCGGGATCCGGATCCGCCGCCGCCGCCAGGGAAAGCGCGGCTTCGGCCTCCCGTTGCCGGGCGATGTCCCGGACGAGGCTTTTTCCGTCCCCGCCAACCGCTCCGTGGCGGAGAATGCCCAGTTTCAACAGGGCCTCCTTCCTCCAGCAGGCCTCGGCATCGTTCCCGGCGATTAAAACGGCCGCCGGCAGGCAAGCGAAGCCCTCCATTTCGCCAAGGGCGACATTGGCCTTCCAATGGAAGAACCTCAGGATCAGGCCAAGGGATTGGGAATAGGCCTCGGCCGTCCCGGCCGCCTCCGTTCTGCCGGCCCTGAGCAAAAAAGCCTGATAATCCTGGATTCCCCGCAATTTGTAGATCAATCCGGCGATGTAGACGAGAAGGCTCGGCCGATCCCGGGTCAAATGCCGGCCGCACAGCAGGGCGGCCCGGAGCGCCTCCTCGGCTTCGCTTTGCCTGCCTTCGCGTTCCGCTCGCGCCGCTCGCCGCCGCAAAGCCTCCAGATAACCCCGCAATACCGCGAAATCCGGCTGTCTGGCGGCAAGATGATCGAAAACCGGATAATATTCCGGAGTCAGCCGGCATTCCGCCATGCCGGCGGCTTCAATCAGGGCGCCAACCCCCAGGCTGTCCTCGCCGCCGCCGGCTATGGCGTCCTTCTCCGAAGGATAAAGTTCTTCCAGGCGGCTGAAGGCGGCGGCGGCGTTGCCGGCGCCGGTGGGAGGGGAGATCAAGGCTTCCAGGCCGGAATCGGTGTCCCAGGAGGAAAGCATCCAGGCGCTTCCGTCATGGCCGGGCGGAGCCAGGGCTAGCAATTCCCGGAGGATTTCCGTCCGCCGGCCGGAGGCCCCGGCGACCGGGGGAGGACGGGGGGGATCGGCCGCAACGCCTTGAATCCAAACAAACATCGCCGCAAAATGGATAAGGTTGATTTTTAAAGGAAATCGAGCCAACCGCCGCGCGATTTCCTTTAAAGTTTTAAGCGCTTTTGTTTCAATGGTTTGATTTTCGTCGAGTCGGGTTGAACCTATGAGTTTGTTATAATTCATGGCTGTAATCCAAAGCCCATAAAATTTAAAGGAAATCGGGCGGCGGTTGGCTCGATTTTTTTTAAAAGTCAGCAACCGCGGGATCAGACTTGGCAGCCCGGGCAGAAAAAGGTGGACCTTCCGCCCAGTCTTGTCGATTCGATGCGCCCTCCGCAGCGCGGGCATTCCCCGCCGGTTTTTCCATACACCCGAAGGGAGCGCTGAAATCCCCCTTCGGTGCCGGCGACCGTTTGATAACTGCGAATCGTGCTGCCGCCTTTCCGGATGGCCCGGCGCAGAACGCCCTTTATTTCAGCCGCCAGGCGTCGCCATTCGGCGGGGGAAAGCAGGCCGGCGGGGCGCGCGGGGTTGATCCCGGCTCCGTAAAGGGCCTCGCTGGCGTAGATGTTTCCCACCCCGACCACGATTTTCTGATCCATGATGAAAGTCTTCACCGGAGCTTTCCGGCCGGCGGCGGAGGCTAGCAGGACGTCGCCGGTGAAGGATCGTTCCAGCGGTTCCGGGCCGAGGCGTTCCAGATCGCCGGGAAATCCGCCCGGCCGGGGCAAACAGGCAAGTTTTATGAAACCGAACCGTCGGGCGTCGGAGTAGCGCAGTTCGCTTCCGTCCTCGAAAAGAAAGGCGACCCGGTCATGTTTTTGCCCGGGCGTACCGGTCGTTTCCAGGCGAAAGCGCCCGGTCATGCCCAGGTGGGCCAGAAGGGCCAATTGACCGGGAAAGTCGACCAGGATGTATTTGGCCCGGCGTCTCACGCCCAGGATTTTCCGGCCGGCCAGGCGCCGGGTCAAATCGCCGGCGTCGAAGGGCAGGCGCAGTTTTCCCATGGAACAAACCGCGGAAACTGTTTTGCCCGGGAGGCTGGCGTTCAGGGCCCTGACCACGGTTTCAACTTCTGGAAGCTCCGGCATGGCGATTGCTCTCCGATCCCGCGAATTCCCGGAAAAGTAACGGGGCGAAAGAAAAATCCCTTTTCCGGCAAATTATATCGTATGCGCGTCCGCGGTCCAGACGCGCCCGAATTATGCCATCGGGGGGAGGGGGGATGAAAAACGTCGTTCTGTTCGCCATGCTTTTGGCGATCGGGCTGGTTTTGTCGGCCTGGATGGGAGTGAATGATTCACGGCGCGGCCCCGCCAGGGCCGCCAATCTCAACAATTCCCAGCCGAATCCGATTCTCAAGGACGGGGAGGTCTTGATTTGGGACCCCAATCTAGCCCCGGCCCCGCATTTCGCCGTATCCGGAAATTCGCCCCCGATTGCGGTCGGCGCGAAACCGGAACGGAAGACCCCGATCTATCCGGAGGAAAACTTTGCCCCGATTTACGAACCCGCCCATGCCAGCCATCAATTTTACCAGGAAACGCGCCGACTTATTCGCCTGGCCCGGCAATTGGGGTTTCCCCGCCCGGATGACTGGCGAAGCCTGATCCGGGAGCCGGAGCAGGATTTCGGCCAATTCGTCAACGAATCCCGCCGAGCCCGCGGGATACTGGTGGTCCAGCCGATTGGCGGCCTGCCGGTCGATCAAAAACGCGCCATCGGGCATTTGCTGGATTCGCTGTCGGCTTTTTTTGGGATGCAGGCAGTCTGCGCCTCGCCCATAAATCCTTCCGATTTGCCCGCCCGGTGCTTCAGCCAGGTCGAGGGGAGGCGCCGGATAAACGCCGAAGCCTTGATATCCCTAGTCCTGAAGCCGCTGGCGAGCGGCAAGGTGTCATCGGTGCTGGCCATAACCGATATGGAGATTTACCCCGGCGACGACTGGCCTTTCGTGTCCGCTTTTGGCTGGTCCTCGTTCAAGTACGGAGCTTCGGTTGTTTCCACCGCCGGTGTTTTGGAACCCTCCCGGGCCGCCCGGGGCCGCAATCTGTTGAGGTTGGCCAAACTTTGCCTGCACGAAACCAGCCATACTTTCGCCCTCAAGCACTGTTCACGCTTCAATTGCCTTATGAACGGCAGCGGCAATCTCAGGGAAAGCGATTCCAAACCGCTGTCCCTCTGCCCGGACTGCCTAGCCAAATTGTCGTTGGTCACCGGCCGCAAACCCGGCTTGCACCTGGAGGACATGCTTGGCCTTTGCCGGGCCAAGGGATTCTCTTCCGAGGTCAAGTATTACCAATCCGCCTTGAGATTGCTGAAATTTGGTTGAGGGGCGGCGTCCGGCTGGAACATGGGGTATAATGCGGGATGATAGCCGGGTTTCCAGTTTCCCGGATCCCCTTTTTTCTTTCGGTCGGCGGTATATACCCAAGCGCGTACAAAGGTTACGAACCAGGAACAACCGAAAACCATACGCGCTTGGGTATAAAATGGATTGTCGGATTTCGCCTCCGTTCTTGCGCAAGACCGGGGAAAATCCGTTTTTAGTCCGGAATTGTCCAATTCCGGGCATATTCGTTCCAGCGAATGGCGGGAGGGAGGAATGGTGATATGGGAAAGATGATTTTAGGGGTGGCGGCGATGTTTCTCGCATCGGCGTCCGTATCCCCGGGCGGGGAGATTTGCCCGCCGCCGGTGGTGGAAAAATGGGTTGAGGTTTGCGAGACGGTGCAGGTTGAAATCCCGGTCGTGGAATATGTCGATACTCCCTGCGAGATCAAGGTGACCCGCATGTGCCCGGTGGAGAAGGAAGTCCCGGTCACGGTGGGGAAATGGGTGTACGAGGAGTGCCAGGTTCCTTACGTCAGGAGGGTGGTGGAATGCGAGGAATACACGGATTACGAAACCCGCTATGAGATGCGGCCCGAGACCAGGATCCGCAAGGTTCCCCAGATTGTTTGCGAGGAAGAGGAAAGGACCGTGGTCGACAAGGTGGCCGAGGAGGTGTGCGATCCCTATACCGGCGGGATAAAAAAGGTGTGGCGGGAGGTTTGCCGCACGGTCACCGTCCCGGTGCGGAGAAAGATCATGGTGGAGGAGCAGTATACCGTGAACGTCAAATGCCCGGTTAAAGTTCCGATAACCAGGACCCGAAAAGTGATCAAGGAGGTTCCCGACACCAGGACGGTCAGCCGGCGCAAGTACGTTAGCGAAACCAAAACCAAAACCGTGACGGTCATGGAACCGAGGTTCGAGATCTCGACGGTTATGCGTAAAAAAGCGGTCAAGACCACCAAAATGGTGGAAAAACAGGTGGTCAAGCGGGTGAAGGTCAAGGCCGAGCCCGATTGCCCGCCGGTTCCGGTTTGTCCCTGAACCGGATTTGAGGGTCTGTCCATAAATAATTTATACATGCTTAGACAAGGAACCGAGTCGCGGCGGTAAATTTTCGCCCGTGGTTGGGCAAAAATTTACGAGAGCGACGTTGGTGACGCGGTATAAACTTGTATAAGTTATTTATGGACGAGCCCTAAGTCGATTATAAACAGACCTTGACACTCGCAAGGCCGCATTCCAGGGTTCCGTCCGGCGACGGAACCTTTTTTGCCGAATTTGCCGAATGCGCGGGGATCGTGGGTTATGATTGCCAAAAAAAAGCCAAGTGTTAAAATGGCGGGGCTGCTGGATTTCGGGGGAAGGGGAGTTTTATGATTGATGCCAAGGAAACCCTTGAATTGGCGGAGATGCTTCGGATCCGCCTGTCGGAGGACGACGCGAAACGTCTGTCGGTGGACATGTCGGCGGTCCTCGACTATGTCCGGCTGTTGGACGAGGTCGACGTGTCCGGAATTGACCCGATGGGCGTGGGGGTCGGTGGTTATGCCGGACTCCGGGACGATGTCCCCGCTCCCTGCCTTTCTTTCGATGAACTGGAGATCATGTCGGACGGCGCCTTCGATTCCCAAACCGGCGCCTTTGCCACCAAACCGATCTTTTCCTGATCGCGGGGAAATTTCCGCCATGAAAATAACCCACGCGCAATTCGCCCGGTTGACCCTGGAAGAGGCGATCCGCGGGACGACCGCCGCCGAACTGTCGGCGATCGACCTCGTCGAGGCGTCGGCCGCCCGCATGAATGTTTTTGAATCGACGATAAACGCCGTCATAACCCGAACGGATGAGGTCTCCCGCCGGAACGCCGAGGCGTCCGGGGATCTTGAGACCTCCGGCCGCCGGATTTTACGGGGAATCCCGGTGGCGGTAAAGGACAACATGATGACCAGGGGCATCCGCACCACCTGCGGAAGCCGGATCCTGGAGAATTTCATTCCCCCCTACGACGCCACGGCCGTGGCCAGGCTCAAAAGCGCCGGCGCCGTGGTCATGGGCAAAACCAACCTGGATGAATTCGCCATGGGTTCGACCGGCGAGCATTCGGCATATGGCCCAACCGCCAATCCCTGGGATCCCGGGCGGATACCGGGCGGGAGCTCCAGCGGAAGCGCGGCCCTGGTTGCCTATGGCGGGGCGTTGGCCGCGCTTGGTTCGGACACCGGCGGTTCCATCCGCCAGCCCGCCGCCTTTTGCGGGGTGGTGGGCATGAAGCCTACCTATGGCCGGGTTTCCCGCTATGGGTTGGGCGCCTTGGCCTCCAGCCTGGATCAAATCGGCCCCCTTACCCGTACCGTCCGGGACAACGCCTTGATTCTTGACGTGATATCGGGGCGGGATCCTCTTGATTCGACCTCGGCGCCGGGCGCGGATTCCGCCCCCCCCTGTCTCCCCGGCATCGAAGAGGGGGTGAATGGCCTGAAAATGGCTTTCGATCCCGGCCTGTTGCGGGGAAACGGCATTTCTCCGGCAATCGCTGACGCCGTCCGGCGCGCGGTTGCCCTGGCCCGCGAGGGCGGGGCGATCGTGAACGAGGCGGCGGTCCCTTTGATAAAATACGGGGTGGCCGCCTATTACATTATCTGCTCTTGCGAGGCTTCAGCCAATTTGGCCCGCTTTGACGGAGTTCGCTACGGATTTCGCCGCGAAGGCGGGGATATCTGGGATGTCTTTTCGGAAACCCGCGGGCGGGGCTTCGGCGACGAGGTTAAACGCCGGATCATGATGGGGTCCTACGCCTTGTCCCAGGGCTACTACGACGCCTATTACCTTAAGGCGGCCAGGGTTCGGCGCAAACTTTCGGAGGAGTTTTCCCGATTGTTCAAGACCGTCGATATCTTCCTGTTGCCGGTGGCGCCCCAGTTTCCCCGCCCGCTCGGCGCCAAGGCCGGGGTGATGGAGGATTACCTGGGGGATATTTTCACCCTGGCGGCCAACCTGGCCGGATTGCCGGCCATTTCCTTCCCGGTGGGGGTGTTCGCCGATCTGCCGGCGGGAGTGCAAGCCGTCGCCGGCCCCTTCAACGAACATCTCCTTTACCGCCTGGCCCGGGCGGTTGAAAAAAACACCAGTCTGGAAAACGCTCCCTGGACCCTGGCCGGCCCCAAGGAGGCAAAATGAGTTCGCGAGGGGATTACCTCACCACCATTGGAGTCGAGGTGCACGTGGAATTGTCGACCGTCACGAAGATGTTTTGCGCCTGTCCCAATTCCCCCCAGGATCTGCCGCCCAACCAAGCCGCCTGTCCCGTTTGCCTGGGCCTTCCCGGCGCCCTGCCGGTCGTCAATCGGGAGGCGATACGTTTGGGAATCAGGGCCGCCCTGGCCCTGCGCTGCCGGATTAACGAGACGATCTGGTTCGAGCGCAAGAACTACATATATCCCGATCTGGTAAAGGGATACCAGATTTCACAATACGTTCGGCCGTTGGGCGAATGGGGTTGGCTGGCCATCGTCGGCGACGACGGCGAGGAAAAAAAAATCGCGATCCGCCGCGTCCACCTGGAGGAAGACACCTGCAAGCTGATTCATTCGGGGGAGAACGCCCTGATTGACGTCAACCGATCCGGCGTCCCCTTGATGGAAATAGTTACCGAACCCGTCCTGCGATCCGGGCGGGAAGCGGAGGAATATGCCCGGAAGCTCCGGGCCGTACTGGTCTATAACGGCATTTCCCGTTGCCGGCTTCAACATGGCGAAATGCGGGCCGAAGCCAATGTGTCCATCGCGCCCAGGGGAAAGACGGATTTGGGAACCAGGACCGAAATCAAGAATCAGGCCGGCTTCAACCACATGCGATCCGCCATCGAATACGAGGAAAGGCGCCACGCCGGGATTCTGGACGCCGGGGGCGCGGTCCGCCAGGAGACGCGGGGCTGGGACGATGTAAACAGGCGTACCTTTGTTCAGCGCTCCAAGGAGGACGCCCACGACTACCGATATTTCCCGGAGCCGGATTTGCCGCCGGTTCGCCTCGCCCCGGAATGGGTGGAGACAGAGAAAGCCAAATTGCCTAGGCCTTACGACGATTATCTGGGGGAATTGCGGAGCCTGGGGTTGGGAGAACCGGATATCGAAGCCTTGACCCGCAACGATGCCCTGGGTTTCCTGGGGGAAGCGGTCGGGGGAAAGGGCGACAAGACTATTTTACTGGCCAAAAGGCTGATCAAGGAGGTGTTTTCGCTGGTCAATTCCACCGGCCGGCCCCTGGACGAGTCGAAACTCGAACCCGCCCCCTTCCGGCGGGCGGTCGAATTGCTTGAAGAGGGGAAAGTCAACGGAGAAGGATTCCGGAAGATTCTGGAAGCCCTTTTTCAGCGCGGCGGCGAGGCCGAGGCGATCGCGAGGAAGGATGACCTGCTGATTGAACGGAACGACGCCGCGATTGAACAGGCCATCGCCAAGGTCCTGTCCGAGGTTCAGCCCATGGTGGCGGAATATCGGGCCGGAAAAAAGGCTGTGCGCAACGCCATTTTCGGCCGGGTGATGAAGGAGTTGAAAAAGAAGGGCGATCCCAAACTGGTGGGCGAACTGCTGGACCTGGCCCTGGGGTAGCCGGGATTGGGCCGGGGAAAATAATGGAGCAAAACGATGCTTAAGGATTCATTATCCCGCAATTATCGGCGGGGTGATTCTTTATTATCGGCTACCCACCGGACTGAATTGTTGGAATGGGGGGATGTCGATCAGCCAATAGAAATGCCGCGATTAAAAGACAAGGATGATCGCCAAGGGCGCGGAATTTTTCCGGACAATTCATAATGCCCGCCAAGCCCGAACCGAGCTTCAGGCCAAACGGTTCCGCGGTTCCCGTCCCGCCAGCGCCGCCAGCACCGCTTCGGCGGTCGCCAGCCCGGTTCTGTCGTAGTTTTCATAGGTTTCGCTGGCGGAATGCGGGGTGGCCAGATAATTTTCAAATTTGAAGAGTTCCAGATCCGCGGGCACCGGCTCCACTTCAAATACGTCCGCGGCCATGCCGGCCAGCTTGCCGCCGGCCAGGGCCCGGGCCGCGGCCGCTTCGTCCACCAGGGCGCCGCGGGCGGTGTTTACGATAAACACCCCGTCCTTCATTTTCTTGAAGCCGGCGTCGTCAATCAGGTGCCGGGTGTCGGGAAGCGCCGGCAGATTTATCGAGATGAAATCGCTGGCCGCGAGTATTTCGTCAAGCCCGACCAGTTTGACGCCTAGCCCGAGGGCCGCTTCCCGATTGGGGAATTTGTCGTAGGCCAGGAGGTTGAGCCCGAATCCCGAGGCTTTCCTCGCCAAATTTTGCCCGACCGCGCCAAAGCCCAGGATGCCCAGGGTTCGTCCCGCCAATTCGGGAAACATAAGCCGCTTCCATTCGCCGCGCCTGGTGGAGGCGTTGAGCCGGGGGATGTCGCGGATCAGCGACAGCAGCAGGGCCAGGGCGTGTTCGGCCACCGCCGAGGCGTTCAGGCCCGGGGTATTGGTAACCATGACGCCATGGCGCCTAGCCGCGTCCAGGTCGATACTGTCGTAACCGGTGCCGAACCTGGCGATGATTTTCAGGTTGGGCGCGGCGTCGAACATGGAGTCGTCCCATTTTTCGATGTTGGCTATCAACCCCTGGGCATCCCTCGCCGAGCGGCGGAGTTCATCCGGGGCGTAGGGGCGGCCGTATTCGTTGAGTTCGACCTCGCAACCATTGTCCTGGAGGATTTTCAGCCCCCGGGAACAATATCTTTGATAATTGGTGACGGTGATTAGGATTTTGGGCATGTTTGGACCTTCCGGCATCATTTTATTCCGACCAGGAAACGCCCGGCTTTTCGTTCAACTTCGACTCCCAGCCCAAAGGCCGAGGACAAATTTTCGCCGGTCAGGGTTTTCTCAATCCCGCCCCGAGCCAGGATTCCGCCCTCCCTGAGAATGAGGGCGTGGGTCAGGGCGGGGGGTATTTCCTCTATATGGTGGGTTACGAAGATGATTCCGGCCCGGCCCCGGACAGCCACTTCATTCACTTCCTTCAGGAAAGCCTCCCTCGCCGACAAATCCAGCCCGGAACAGGCTTCGTCGAGAATGAACAGTTCCGGCGAGCTCATCAGGGACCGGGCCAGAAGGGTCTTTTGCTGTTCACCCTGGGACAGCAGGCCGAAAGGCGTGCCGAGACGATCCTCGAGCCCCATTTTCCGCAGGCTGTCTTCCGCCAGTCGCCTATCCTCCCCGGAGTACTCGTAAACCAGGCCGAAAGTCGCCTTGAGGCCGGAAAGAACGATGTCAAGGGTCGATTCATGCCCGGGAAGGCGGGCGAGCAGGGCCGAAGCCACCCAGCCAATCCGCCGGCGAAGCTTGAAGAGATCGGTCTCGCCGAACCGCCCCCCCAAAACCGTGGCCTCCCCGGCCGTGGGAAACAAAATTCCCCCGGCAATCTGCAGAAGGGTGGTTTTGCCCGAGCCGTTGGCTCCGATGACGGCCCAATGTTCGCCTCGAAACATGCGCCAGTCGATGCCGCTCAGTATCCGTTTGCCATTTCGGCGAAACGACAGGCCGGCCAGATCGATAAGGCAATCGTTCGTCATGGGACCTTTCCGCGCCCCGGCGATTTCAGGGCTGGCCAAGAAACGGGGTCACATCGGCCAGAAAAAAGGAACTGCCGCCGTCCTCGTTCAATCCTATCCAGGTTTTGACCCTTGGCCGGCGGGGAATCCGCAGTTCCACGGTTTCAAATCCCGTCTCCGGCCTTCCCCTCGATTCCGGCGGCAGGGGTTGCAGGCGGATGGGGAAGGGCAGGGGTTCCTTCATGCCGCCATGCTTGATGTAATAGGGCAGCACCCGCATTTCCCGGCGGGGGGACAGGGGAAACCAGCGGATTTTCAATTGCAGGGTCGCAAAATTGGGATCGTCGTCCCGCCGCAGTTCCTCGATGTCGACATCAAGTTCGGAATTGAGCTTGAAAGGAAGATAGAGCGTCATTTCGGCCAATTTGGCGGCATTTATCCGCATCGTGGCCTTGGCCAACTTCATTCCCGACTTGTCCGCCCAGCCGGCGCCGGCGATTTCGATTTGGCTGTTGGGATCGGGGCTTACCGACAGTTTCAAGCGGCCGGGAGTGAAAGCGGGCGAAACCGGCGGCAGATTTATCCGCATTTCGCCGGGAGTGACGGTCCAGTTGTTTTCCATGCCGCCGTCGGCTTGTCTGGCGGCGTAGTTCAAACGGAAAAGGATCGTGGTTTGCGAAGGCAGATGGTTTACCACCTCCAGAGTCTGGTTTTGCCGCCTGGTTACGGCCAGCAGGGGCGGTTCTGGAGCCAGCCTTACGCTCATGCGGGTCAAGGCCATGGAGGCGGGAAGACCGGTGATGAAGGAAGGGATGCGGCGAACGGGAATGGAATTCGGAAGCGCCTCCCGGTTGCCGGCCCAATCGACAAGGGCAAGCGCCGGGCCTTCGGCGATTTCCGCCCTGGGCAAATATCGTTCATCCCCCGGATCCTTGTGCCAAATGGCGATAATCGAATCGTCGGTTCCGGGGCGGCGGAAAACGTGCGCCTCGAAGGGCGGCAATAAACCCAATTGGCCGAGATATTCCGCTCCCTCCAGAAATTCCGAAATCACGCCCGCGGCCAGATAGGTTGGCCGCGCCATGGTTTCGAGGAGGTTATCCCGCCTGTCGTTGGGCCTGAGCATGCCTCGTTCGGGTTCGAACAATTTCCCCAGGAAAATTACGTCCGGAGCCAGAATCGCGGCTTGGACGGCGCCAATCAGGAGCTTCTCCAATTGGTCCCTCTCGCTCCAGGCATTGGGTTCGTTGGCGGGGGAGGGCGGCGACTCCAGGGTTATCCAGGAAGAGGTCCGGCCCTGATTGCGGAATCGGGTTTCCAATTCGTTCCCCGGGGGGGGACGGGCCAGGCGCGAGAGTCCGGCCGGGGGATAAATGCGCCCGCGTTCCCTGAAGTAGGGTTCGAACAACCAGGGGAAGACCCTCGCGGAACTTTCCCAAATGCGGGAAGCGTCGACATGGGGGAAAAACAGGTTGACAATCCCCGGTTTGAAGGGAAACAGGTTTTCCCCCGGGGTTATGGCCGGACGGGTCGCCGCCATCGGCAAACCTTCGGCGAATTCGGCAAGGGCGGCGGCAATCCGCTCGCTGGTTTCGTCGGGGGAAACTCCCGCCAGACTGCCGTCGCTATCGTCCCCCCATTGCCAGGCGTCCATGAAAAGGCCGATCTGTTGCCCGGTTTCGGAGAGAATATCAATTAGCCGGGCGGAATTATTCGCCATGACGGTGGCCAAATCCGCCGATCCAAAAATGCCGGAGGGGGGGCGGATGTCGCCGACGATTTTGATCCCGGCCGATTTCACGCTTCGGAGGATTTCCGCGAAACCTCGATAATGGGCGCCCTTGTCGCCGTCTCCGGGATAGGAGTCGAGCCAGGGAATTATTTTGGCGGATCGGGCGCCGGAATTCAGCAACAGAAGGCGGATAAAATCGGCGTCGGGCAGCATGTCTTCAGGAATCAATCCGCTCCCGAGGCCAAAAACCGGACTGGCCGGACTTATGTTCAATGGATCCCGGGGCGGAGTGGGCCGCGGTACCGCGATTGCCCGAACCGAGTTGGCGAGCGGGCGGCCCTCGGCTCCATAAAGGGTTATGTCCAGGTAATATACGCCAAAACGATCGGCGGGAAGGGAAATATTGTCACTGGCGTTTCCCGTATCGTTCGCCGTGATGCTTTTCCTTTCCGCCGTTTCCGGCTGGATCGTACGGTTCAACAGGTCGGATATTTTCATTCGGCGGAAATACCGCTTGCCCCTGAAATAGCCGGGATTGCCGGGATCGGGGATATTGTCCGCCAAACCGGAATAATGGATGGGCGTCGCCAGGAAATTTTGTTTTCCCGGTAAGGGTTCGGGTTTTCCTATGTTTATTTGGGGTATTGGGTTGAATGATATGTCATCCACCAAAAACTCGCCTTGGAAGGAACCGTTGATTTCGTCGGGGCGCCTGCCGAGAACCAGAAAAAAACGGGCGGCGTTGGCTTGGGCCGGAGGATGGTTGACCAGCAGGCGATGGGGGGAAACCGGCCAATCGATTTGACCGGAAGGCAAATCGGGGATTTCATCGGAACGGAGTAGGCGCGAGCCGGTTGAATCCACCCGCAACCAATCCACCCCGGCCCGGATTAGCGATCCCTGAAGGCCGGAACCTCTGGAAAAAAGGGAAAATTCGTAGGCTGTTTCCGGCGACACCGATACCGGAATGCGGGTCCGCAAGCCAATTTGGCCGCCATCGTAACCAATTCGGAGAACATGATTGGGGACGTCGCGATAGGATCCGGGAATTTGGCCGCTTTCATCCGGAATTATCGCCACCTCGTCCAAAAGATATTCCGGAAAGCCCACCGCCCGGATCGGCTCCCAAAAATCCGGCCATCTTTGGCCGTTCAGGGCGGCGGAATCCGGGGATGCCTCGCCGGTGTCCGGATCCAGGCGGTTTTCAAAATCGTGCCGATAAAGAAAATGGCCCCGCCGAACGCGCTCGGGGGCTAGCAATATTCGGCCTTCCGCGTCCCGGGCGGCGGCGAGGGAAAAGATTAGAATCGGCAAAACCGCGATAGGCCAGCTTCTTGACATGGCTATCCGGCTGCAATCACCAGCCCGAACAATCAATCCTCTCAAGAATGGCGGCGGTCGTGAAGCCCAGTTTTTCCGCCACCGCGGCGGGCTTGCCGGAATGGCCAAAGTCCTCCAGACCGATGAATATTCCGGAGTCGCCCAGGATTCCCTCCCAGCCTTGGACAATTCCGGCTTCGATCACCAGCCGCTTGCGCAGGCGGCGGGGCAGCAGTTTTTTACGATACCCCTCGGCTTGGAGCTTGAACGCCTCCAGACAGGGAGCGCTGGCCGTCCGGACCGACAAGCCGCGTTCCCGCAAGGCGACCGCCGCCGCCAGGGCCAAGTGAATGTCTGCGCCGGAAGCGATAATCAGTATCTCGGCTTGGCCCTCCTTTTCCGGTTCAAGTATATACATTCCCTTGAGGGTTTCCCGGGCCTGGGCCAACCGGGTTCGGTCAAGCACCGGGAGTTCCTGCCTGGACAGGCAAATGGCTGAAGGGCCATCCCGGCGTTCCAAGGCGGCTTGCCAAGCATAGATGGTCTCATTGGCGTCGGCCGGACGCCAGACATGAAGGCGGGGTATGGCCCGCAAGGCGGCCAAATGTTCGACCGGCTGGTGGGTTGGCCCATCCTCCCCCACCATGAAACTGTCGTGGGTGTAGACAAAAACGCTTCGGAGCCGCATGAGCGACGCCAAACGCAGGGCGGAGCGCATATAGTCGTGAAAAACCAGGAAAGTGGCGGAAAAAGGGATGAAACCGCCATGCAGGGCCACCCCATTGACGAAACAGCCCATGGCGTGTTCGCGCACCCCGAAATGCAGGTTCCTGCCTTGGAACAACCCTTTGTTGACGAACTCGGGGTTGTTTCCCGACTTGATTTCGGTGAGATTGGCCGGCGTCAGATCGGCCGAACCGCCGATCAATTCCGGGATGACGGCGCCAAGCCGGTTGATGATCTGGCCGCCGGCCGCCCGGGTCGACCAAGCCTTTTCCGTGCCGAAGGCCGCGACCGCGTTTTTCCATTGTTTGGGCAGTTCCCCCGCGAGGACGCGCCGCAATTCCCGGCAAAGCGAATGGTGCTTCTTTTCATACTGGGAAAAAACCTGGTTCCATTCCTGCCGGAAAGCCAACCATTCGCCCCGGCGGACATCAAAATAGGCCGCCACCTCGGAAGGAAGGTGGAAGTCCTCGGCCGGCCAATTCCTGGCCGCCTTGGCGGCCGCCAATTCCTCGACCCCCAGGGGAGCTCCGTGCGAACTTGCCTTGCCGGCCTTGTTGGGGGATCCGCGGGCGATTACGGTCCGGGCGATAATGAAACTGGGGCGGGATTTGTCGTCGCGGGCTTGGTCAATGGCCTCCGAAATCGCCGCCAGGTCGTGCCCGTCCACCTCGATGACCTGCCAGCCCATGGCGTTGGCCCGGGCGCCGACATTTTCCGTGAAGGTCGTGTCGATGCCGCCGTCGATGCTGATGCCGTTGGCGTCGTAAATCATTATAAGCCTGCCAAGGCCAAGATGGCCGGCCAAACTCATGGCTTCGTACGAAATCCCTTCCATGAGGCAGCCATCGCCGGCCAGGACATAGGTGAAGTGATCCATGACGTCGAATTTTGGGGTGTTATAGGTATCGGCCAATATGCGCTCGGCCGTGGCCATGCCCACGGCCATGCCGATGCCGGAACCCAGGGGGCCGGTGGAAGCGTCCACTCCGGGAGTTTGTCCGTATTCGGGGTGCCCAGGGGTACGGGAGCCAAGCTGGCGAAAATTTTTCAGGTCTTCAAGTTCAAGAAACCCTTGAAGGAACAGCATGGAATAAAGGAGGGAAGAGGCATGGCCGCCCGAAAGGATGAATCGATCGCGATTTGGCCATTTGTCGTCCCGGGGATCGATTTTCAGCTTGGTAAGCAGGACCGCGGCTATTTCAGCCGCTCCCATCGGCATGCCCGGATGGCCGGAGTTGGCCCTTTGCACTTGATCGGCGGAAAGAAACCTCAGTGTATCTGCCGTTTTTTGCAATAGTTCGCCGCTCGGCGTTTGCAACACGATACTGCCAATTTCTTCCATGGGCGACTCCCGAATCATGGAAATGTATAGGATAAAAAGCTGTTTTAGGCGGCCAAGGTGGGTGAATATCGGTTTCTTCCGTTTTGGAAGGTTGAATCCACCAACATTTATGGCTCCATGATAACCGATTCCCCGTTGACAGTCAATGGATATTTCGGCGATTGCCGCGGGCGGGACGGAGCCGGTTTGGAGGGATCGAGTCGGAAACCGGGAAAAAAGTGGCTTTTCATTTTCGTTCGGCTATCATGTTTGCGGTCGCGCTGTTCGCCGGAATTCGATTTCGGCGAATTTCGTCATTTCATATCGTCAAGGTTCGGGAGGAAAGATCCATGGTGGAAACGCTGAAGTATTACGTCAACAACAAGTATGTGGAATCCAAGACCACCAAGTTTTACGACGTTTACAATCCATCCACCGGTGAATTGCAGGCCAAATGCCCGCGTTGCACTTCGGATGAGGTTGGGGCCGCGATTGAGGCGGCGCACAAAGCCTACGCCGGCTGGTCCGCCACCCCCCCCATTCGCCGCTCGCAAATCCTTTTCCGGATGCGCGATCTTCTGGAAAAGCACATGGATGAACTTACCCTGCTCTGCGCCAGGGAACACGGCAAGAATTGGGTCGAATCCCAGGGCGACATCCTCAAGGCCAAGGAGGCCACCGAGCACGCCTCCGGCATCTGCAACCTGCTTCTGGGCGAATCCCTGATGGATGCGTCCAAAGGTTATGACACCACCCTTTACCGGGAGCCCCTGGGAGTTTTCGTCGGCATTTCCCCCTTCAATTTTCCGGCCATGATTCCCCTTGGGTGGATGGCCCCGCTTTGTATCGCCTGCGGCAACACCATGGTTTTGAAAGTGGCGGGAGCCACCCCCATGACTTCCCTTAGGGCAATTGATCTTTATCGCGAGGCCGGTCTTCCCGAGGGGGTGTTGAACATCGTGTCGTGCGACCGCGAGGTGATTCCGGAATTGATCGGGAACCCCCTGGTCAAGGGCGTCTCCTTTGTCGGCTCCACCTCGGTCGGGTCGAAGATTTACGCCCAGGCCGCCGCCGCCGGCAAGAGGGTCCAATGCTTGACCGAAGCCAAGAACCACGCTCTGGTCCTCGCCGACGCCCCGGTTGATCGCACCGCCGCCGGCATCATCAATGCCACCTACGGATGCGCCGGCGAGCGTTGCATGGCTCTCCCGGTGGTGGTGGCGGAGGAATCGATCGCCGACAAGCTGCTGGCCAAGCTGCTGGAGATTTCCACTAAATTGAAGGTGGGTCCGGCCTACGAAAAGGAAACCCAGCTCGGGCCGGTTTATTCGGCCGAGCATAAAAAATCCGTCTGCGACTGGATAGCCCGGGGGGTGACGGAAGGCGCCAAGCTGGTGCTGGATGGCCGCGATTGCGTGGTCAAGGGATTTGAAAAGGGATTTTACGTCGGCCCCACCATTCTCGACCATGTCGAACCCGAAATGACGGTGGGCCAACGGGAGATATTCGGGCCGGTACTTTGCGTCAAGCGCTGCAAGTCGTTTAACCATGGGCTGAAATTGATGAACGACAATCCTTTCGCCAACGGGTCGGTTATTTACACCCAGAACGGTTTTTATGCCCGTGAATTCGTCCGCCACACCCATGGCGGCATGGTCGGGGTGAATGTGGGGATTCCCGTCCCGGTGGGATTCTTCCCCTTCGCCGGCCACAAGCGGTCGTTTTTCGGCGACTTGCATTGCCTGGGGAAGGATGGGGTTCGTTTTTACACCGAATCGAAATGCGTCACCAGCCATTGGTTCGACGAAGAGGAAATGAAGAGCACCAAGGTTTCAACCTGGGACGGAACCATTTGATATGCCCCTAGGCGATGGCTGACGATTCGCGGCGGATTCCTCTTGGGACCCGCCGCGATTTTGTTTATACCGGGGAAGCGTTTTGGTTTTCGGACCAACGTCTATCCCAAGCCCCAAGCGCGTGTAAGGGTTGGGGAACAGAAACAACCGTAGACCATACGCGCTTGGGTATATCCGCCGATTCGGGCGGGGGATGGCGGAAACGGGGAAAGGCGGCTTGCGTTTTTTCTTTTCCGGGATATGCTGGACTGGGCGGTTCGGCAAAGTGAAGCCGCGGCTTTGATCCGCGGCCTTCGGTGAATCGACAAACCATGGATTGGATAGGAGAAAGACATGAATGGCGAAGACGACGAAACCGCCGATTCCAATGACGGCAAGGCGATTCCCGATTCGACACCTTCGCCGTCCACCCGGGAGGATATCCCGGGCGTTCGGACCGGAATGGCCGGCAAGCCGGAAAACCAGGTCCAATATTTCGCTCCCGACTCCTCCCAGGCCAATCATGTCGCGGCCGGGATTCCGCTTCCGCCGGATCGCGGGGCCGAAATAATTCGAAGCGGGGGCCGGGTTTCCGCCAATACCGGCATCCAGAGATCCGTCCAACCCGCCGAGGACGACGGCTTAAGGCCGGGAGACCCGATTCCGGGGGAGGAAGGGGTAAGGGTCAAGGCGGATATGGAACTTTTGAAGGAAGTCCCCTTTCTTGAACCGCTATACAATGAAACCTATCTTTACCTAATCCCGCGGGAGCCGGAAACCATGTTCGTCGTCTGGGAAGTGGGGTCGGAAAGCCGCGACGAACTCCGGCGGCGCTTCGGTGACGACTTCTTCAACGGGAACCGGCTCATACTCCGGGTCTATCAGGTTACCGGAATCGAATTTGACGGCTTCAACGCCCATAGTTTCTTCGAGGTGGACGATTGGCTGGACGACAAGAACGAGTATTGGGTCAAGGTGAAGCCCGACAACGACTATATCGCCGAAATCGGCTACCGGGCGGCCGGAACCAAGTACTTCGAGATAATCGCCCGTTCCAATTCCGCCTTTGCGCCCAAGGGTTCGCCGACAACCCAACAAAAATATGCCGAGTGGACGACGATCGAGGTTGACCCGAACGATGTCACCCTGCCGCTGCCGGCTCAGGAATGGAGGTTCAATCAATACAATTATTGGAAAAACCGTACCCATTCCTCCCAGGATGAAAAGGGGTATTGGGCCCTGGTGCTGCATCAGCATCTCCCCTTTATCCATCATCCGGAATATGACGTGCCGCTGGAGGAGCAATGGTTTTGCGAAGCCGTGATCTCGGTCTACACCCAGCTCCTAAACCTGTTTTGGAGGCTGGAAAAGGACAAGGTGGATTTCCGGATCACCCTTTCGCTAACCCCCTCCCTTCTTTCCATGATGCAAACGCCGCTCTTGAAGCGGCGGGCCGCCCGCCATATCGACCAATGCATCGCCCTGGCCACCCGCGAGCGCGACAATTCCAACGGCAAGCCCTGGCGCCACGCCATTGAGCAGACCCTGGACCGCTTCTGGATTGCCAAGAACGTTTTCGACGCCTACGAGGGGGATCTCGTCCGGGGCTACCGTGATTTTCAAAATATGGGCAAAATCGAGGTCATCACCTGTGCCGCCACCCATATGATTCTTCCCCTGTTCAAACACATGCCCGAATCGGTGAAGGGTCAAATTCAAGTCGGAGTCCGGCAGTATGAGCGGGTTTTCGGGCGTCCGCCCAGGGGCTTCTGGCTGCCCGAAAACGCGTTCACTCCCGGAGTGGACAAATACCTGGCCGAGGCCGGAATAAAATGGGCGTTGGTGAATTCGAACGGCATAACCGAAGGCGATACCAGATCCTTTTACGGTACCGACGCTCCGGCGATTTCCCCGGCCGGGGTTGCCTTTTTCGGCATTGACGAGGAAACCAGGGCTTCGGTCTGGTCCCGCGAGGGGGGATATCCCGGGCATCCCAATTACAAGGAATGGTACCGGGATCTTGGCTACGAGGCGGATTGGGATTACCTGCCCGCTTATTTCCACACCGCCAATGTCCGCCGCAACACCGGAATAAAATATTACCGGATAACCCGGAAGGACGGCAGCCTGAGCGACAAGGACTACTATAATCCCATGTGGGCCGAGAGTACGGTCCATGCGCAGGCCGGCCAATTCGCCTATTACCGCGGGGTGAAGGCGAATCATGTCCTGGGCAGTACCGGCCGCAAATCCATGATTGTCTCGTCCTACGACGCCGAACTGTTCGGGCATTGGTGGGAGGAGGGGCCGCTGTGGATAGAATCGGTTTTGCGCAAGCTCCTCTATGATCAGCAGGAGGTCCGCCCGGTCACCCCCTCCGAATACCTGGGCGAACACAAAAGCCACCAAGTCATGATGCCGGGCGCCAGTTCCTGGGGCAAGAAGGATTATTTCCAGACTTGGGTCGATGGCCGCAGCTATCAACCCAATTGCTGGGTCTACCGCCACATGTACCGTTTGGGTCAGCGGCTTACCGATTTGGCGACCAAGCACAAAAACACCGAACACCCCCTGTTGACTCGCGCCTTGAACCAGGCGGTCAGGGAGTTGTTCCTGGCCATTTCGTCGGATTGGGGATTCCTTATCGAAACCGGACAGGCGGTGCGCTATTCGGAATTGCGCATCACCGTGCATTCCGCCAGGGCCAGGGAGCTTATGCGGCAAATTGAAAACGATTGCGTCGATTTGACCTATTTGTGCACCTTGGAAATGGCCGATTGTGTTTTTGCCTTCAACGACATGGATTTTCGGGTAATGGCCCGGAGCTAGGCGGAAATGGCGGAACCCCACTCCGGCAATCCCCTTTGTACCGAATCACGGTTTAAGGCATTCCTGGGCGGAGCTTGCCTCCCGATTCGGGGCGTATCCTTCCTCCTGACCCATCGCGGCCTGAAGAGGTATGCGATTCTGCCCTTCATGGTCAATATGGTCCTGTATTTTTTTGTTTTTTGCCTGTTTATCTATTTGCTGTGGAGTTGGGAGCCAAAACCCGCGGCCTGGGATTTCTGGGGGCCGATCGGGGGCTGGCTCGCCGCCGGGGTGAACCGGTTCGATTGGCTTCTGAAATTGGCGGCCTTCCTGCTCGCCGTGGTTTTCTCCTTCCTTTCCTTTACCGGCATTGGCATGGTTATCGCCTCCCCCTTCAACGATTTGTTGTCGGAAAAGGTGATCGCCGCCCGATTGGGGCGATGCGAAAACGCTCCGCCGGCCGGATCCTTCGCCTTGGGCGCGGTTCTCAGGAATGTCGGGCATTCATTGCTGAATTTGCTTCTGCAACTGCTGTTCACCCTGCCAACCTTGCCATGCCTCTTGATTCCAGTGATTGGTTTCCTGCCTTTGCTGCTGATCAGCGGCTGGTTCGCCGGTTTCGGATTTATTGATATCGCCATGGCTGGAAATTCGTTCCGGATCAGACATAAGCGGATGGCGGCGGGCAAATTATTTTGGCGAATTCTCGGTTTTGGACTGGCCATGCAAGTCTGTTTCGCCATTCCCTTGGCGGGTCTTCTCCTGCTTCCGGTGGGAGTCACGGCAGGATCCCTTGCCTATGGGGATGAGGATTGGGCGGAGGTGTTCGCCACCTCCGGAGCGAAAGAAAAAATCCGCTTTCAGTGATTTGAAAAACCTAAGAGCTCAAGGCTCTAAGAGCGTGTTGTTAAATACCGTCTCATCGGGTTATACTGCGTCAAAAGTCGCTTCCCGGATGATTTTTGCCCTTGACCTCCGGCCAAAAATCATCCTGCCAGCGCCTTTTTCCTTGT